>CAZFYL010000025.1:0-11495 GCA_964523345.1 uncultured Methyloceanibacter sp. | reverse complement strand
CCTGCGCTTTCGCGGCGAGCCTCGCAGGCCTGCTGCTGTCCTATTACGCCAATGTTCCGACCGGCCCTGCGATCATTCTGCTCTGCGGCGTGTTCTACCTGGTTTCGATGTTTGTCGGGAGGCGGGGCGGTATCGTCTGGAGCCTGGTTCCGCGCCGGCATCTCGAAGCCTGATCGGTCATGGCGGGAGCTGCGTCATGAAACTCCGATTCATCTCACGCCTTGGATTGGCGGCTGTGATCCTTCTAGCTCTGTCCGGCGCCGCAAGCGCCGCCAGCAAAGTCAAAGCCGTCGCCTCGTTCAGCATTCTCGGCGACATGGTCGGCCAAGTCGGCGGCGACCGCGTGGAGGTGATCACGCTGGTCGGACCGAACGGCGACGCCCATGTGTTCAGCCCGACGCCGGCCGATGCCAAGGCGCTCGCCTCGGCGGATGTCTTTTTCGTCAACGGCCTTGGCTTCGAGGGCTGGATCGAGCGGCTGAAAAAGTCGTCGGGCTTCGAAGGCGAAGAGGTGGTGGCGAGCAAAGGCGTGAAGCCGCTGAGGATGGAGGGAGAGCATAGTGAGACCATCGATCCGCATGCCTGGCAGGATCTCGCCAATGGCAAGATGTATGTCGCCAATATCCGCGACGGTTTGATCGCCGCCGACCCTGACGGCAAATCCGTTTACGAGGCAAACGCCGCCAAATATCTCGACGCCATCGCCAAGGAGGAGAGGGCGGTCAAAGCGGCGCTCGATGCGCTGCCGGTGGCGCGGCGCAAGATCATTACCTCGCACGATGCCTTCGGCTATTTCGGCGCGGCCTATGGGCTTAAGATCATCGCACCTCAGGGTGTGAGCACCGACAGCGAGGCCTCTGCGCGGGATGTGGCCGAGATCATCCGGCAAATCAGGCAAGCGAAGGTCCCGGCCGTGTTCGTCGAGACCATCACCGACCCGCGCCTGCTCGATCAGATCGCACGCGAAACGGGCGCCAAGATCGGCGGCGCGCTCTATTCCGACGCGCTGTCCGGGCCTGACGGCCCGGCGCCGACCTATCTCGACATGTTCCGTCACAATGTCGAGGCGATCACCCAGGCATTATCGTCTTGAGATGGACGACCCTCGCCTCCCTTGAAGACGGACAGAGGTTATTGTTCGCCATGGTCTCGTCCTGGACGTCACGACTGCTGGTTTTCGCTGGCGCAGTGCTGCTGGCGGCAATAGCCGTGGCCACGTTCATCCCGGCCGCGTGGCAAATCAGGCTGGGGCTGCATTGGCTGACCGAGCATTTCCTGGCCTATTTCGCCGTGACCCTCCTGTTTTGTTTCGCCTGGCGCCGGCCGATGGCGGTTGCGGCTGTGCTCGTGCCGCTTGCCGTCGTGTTGGAGACGCTTCAGGCGTTGACCGCCGATCGCACCGCTGACGCCGTGACCGCGCTGTTCGCTGCGGCCGGTGTGGCATCCGCGGCGCTTCTTGCCGATCTTGTCATCTCCTGGCGAAGAAAGGCCGGGGTGGGCGCGGGAAATGGCTAAGACAGGGCGCGCGCAGCGGTCCCAAATTTGATGTATCTTGTCCCCATGGAGACGAACGCGCGGCGGCGCACAATTCCGGTGAGAATCGGCAACGTCACGGTGGGCGGCGATGCACCCATCATCGTGCAGTCGATGACCAATACCGATACGGCCGATATCGACTCGACGGTCGCGCAGGTCGCGGCGCTTGCGCAGGCAGGGTCCGAACTTGTCAGGGTCACGGTCGACCGCGCCGAGGCTGCCGCCTCTGTGCCCCATATCAAGGAGCGGCTTGACCGGCTCGGGGTCGAAGCGCCTCTGGTCGGCGACTTCCACTATAACGGCCACACGCTCCTGAGAGAGCATCCGGCTTGCGCCGAAGCGCTCGCCAAATATCGCATCAATCCCGGCAATGTCGGCTTCAAGGACAAGCGCGACAGGCAGTTTGCCGAGATCATCGAAATCGCAATGCGTCACGGCAAGCCGGTGCGGATCGGTGTGAATTGGGGAAGCCTCGATCAGGATCTTCTCACCCGTCTGATGGACGAGAACGCGGCGCGCGATGAGCCTGAGGACGCGCGCGCCGTGATGCACGAAGCGATTGTGCAATCGGCACTACTCAGCGCCGGCCGGGCGACCGAGCTTGGGCTTGGGCCCGACCGCATCGTGCTCTCGGCCAAGGTCAGCGCGGTCCAGGATCTGATCGCGGTCTATACGATGCTGTCGAAGCGTTCCGATTTGGCGCTCCATCTCGGTTTGACGGAAGCCGGAATGGGATCGAAGGGTATCGTCGCCTCGTCAACGGCGCTCGGCGTGCTGCTGCAACAGGGGATCGGCGACACAATCCGCATCTCGCTCACGCCCGAGCCCGGCGGCGACCGGACGCTCGAAGTCAAGGTGGCGCAGGAGCTGCTGCAGAGCATGGGCTTGAGGCATTTCGTGCCGGTGGTCGCGGCCTGCCCCGGATGCGGGCGCACCACGTCAACCACCTTCCAAGAACTTGCCCGCGACATTCAGGACTTTATCCGCGCAGAGATGCCGGTGTGGAAGCGCCGCTATCCAGGGATCGAGACGCTTTCGGTCGCGGTAATGGGCTGCATCGTCAACGGGCCGGGCGAATCGAAGCATGCCGATATCGGCATCTCGCTGCCCGGAACCGGAGAGGCGCCCGCGGCGCCCGTCTTTGTCGACGGCAAGAAGGCCGCGACCTTGCGCGGGCCGGGCGCCGCCGCCGAGTTCAAGCAGATGGTGCTCGACTATATCGAGCGCCGTTTCGGCCAAGGCGCCGGCCGCGACGCGGCGGAGTAGGACGAGCTTCCATGAGCGTCAGCGCTTGCGATGGGCGGCGAACCGCACGATGTCCCGGAGCGTGACCGCCCGGTCGCCGAACGGTGCGAGCGCGGCTTCGGCGTCGGCCAGCAATTGAGCGAGCCGCTCGCGGGCGGGACCGGCCCCGAGACTGGCGACGAGCGTGGCCTTGCCTTGGTCCGCATCCTTGGCCACAGCCTTGCCGAGAGAAGCGGCATCGCCTTCCGCATCGAGCAAATCGTCGGCGAGCTGGAAGGCTTGCCCGAAGGCGGAGGCGTAGGCGAACAGAGCCGCGCGGTCTTGCGATGCGGCGCGGCCGAGCACAGCTCCCGCCTCGCAGGCGAAGCGAAACAGAGCGCCGGTCTTCAGCGTCTGCATTGCGGCGATCTCGGCCGGGCCAAAGTGCTTCCGGGCGTCGCTGAGATCGAGCGCCTGGCCTTGCGCCATGCCCTGCCAGCCCGCGGCCTTGGCAAGAAGAAGCACAAGCTCGGCGCGGATAGCCGGATCGGGATGGGTGCTTTCGCTGCTCAACAGTTCGAAGGCGAGCGTCAACAGGGCATCGCCGGCGAGGATGGCGGTCGCCTCGTCGAAGGCAAGGTGAAGCGTCGGGCGCCCCCGGCGGACGGCGTCATCGTCCATGGACGGCAGATCGTCATGCACGAGCGAGTAGCAATGGACGCATTCGAGCGCGCAAGCGGCGGGCAGGGCTTGAGCCTCATCGACGTCGAACAGTCGCGCCGATTCGATAAGAAGAAAGGGCCGCAAGCGCTTGCCGCCGCCGAGCGCCGCATAGCGCATGGCGTCGGTCAGCCGTTCACTCTGCGGGGAGATGCCAGGGCCAGCCAGCAGGTGGTCGAGATGGGTCTCGACGGCGCCGGCCACGCGTTCGAGTTGTTCGAGAAAGGCCATGTCGGGGAGAACGGTATATCTGCGGCGCATCGCCGCGAAAGGGATCGGTAATCGTTACCCTAATACGGCGTTGCTTGAAGCGGCAACCAAGAGGTACAAGGCCCACATCATGGCAATTCAGGGGGTCTCTGGCGCGCGAACGCAGAAGCGCACGAAAAGACGGAAGAAACGCAACTGGTTCGGGTGGCTTACGCCCATTCTCTGGTTTCTCGCCTTTCTCGCCGCCGCCGTTCTGCTCTCGATCGTCGCCTTTCGATTTATCAATCCGCCGTTTACCCCGGTGATGGTGGCCGAAAAATTGAGGGGAGCCACGCTCCGCCGCCAATGGGTGCCGATCGAGGAAATGTCGCCTCACCTCCCCGTGGCGGTGATCGCAGCCGAGGACGGACGCTTTTGCCGTCATTGGGGCGTGGACTGGAGCGCGGTGAGGGAGGTGGTCCGGCAAGGCGGCGGTCTTGGCTCGTTCCGCGGCGCGAGCACGATCCCGATGCAGACCGCCAAGAACCTCTATCTGTGGAGCGGGCGCAGCTATTTGCGCAAGGCACTGGAGGTGCCGCTGGCCTATACGATGTCGACCCTGTGGCCGAAGAAACGGATGATGGAGGTCTACCTCAACATCGCTCAACTCGGTCCGGGCGTATTCGGGGTGGAAGCCGCGAGCCGGTATTACTTCAAAAAGAGAGCCGCCGACCTCACGCGCCACGAGGCGGTGCTGTTGGCGGCGACGCTGCCGAATCCGCACGTCCGGAACCCGGCGAAGCCGAGCCGGCACGTGCGGGTGGTGGCAAAGAGGATCGAGCGCCGCGTGCCCTATATGACCTCGCGGGCCGCCTGCGTTTCGCCGCCGCGGTGAGGGATGCTTTTGCGCTTGGGGTCTGGCCAGGCTGCGCCATTGCCACTATAAGGGCGGCCTTGAAGCTGCGCCACGCGCGCACAGTCCGTTCATAGGATCCGACACATGGCTGTTCCAAAACGAAAAACCTCGCGTATGAGGCGGGGTAATAGGCGGAGCCACGACAAGCTCAAATCTCCGACCTATGTCGAAGACAAGGAGTCCGGCGAGCTTCGCCGGCCGCATCACATCGACCCGAAATCGGGCCGCTACGGCAAACGTCAGGTGCTCGACATCAAGGAAGAGGCTTAAGTTTCGGTGAGGCGCCCGGCCAGCGCCATCAGCTCGGCGTCATGAATGCCCACCTCTTCCAGATGGCGCACCGTATTCAGCACATAATCGAGATTGCTGCCTGCCTGGCCCGCCGCCGACCGCACGAGCTTGGCCTGGCGCGCCAGGGATAGCCGGCCCGCATATTGCGGGTGGCCGCGATCGGCGACGTAGCACACGGCCTCGCGTTCGCGGCCTGAGCCGTCGAGCAGGCTGATCGGCTTGACGACTTCCATATAAACATCGGTGACCTGCTCCCGTGCGCGGAGATAGGCCAGGGTCTCGTCCCGGTTTTCCGGCGCCACGCGAAAGGCGACGCCGCGGCACGCGCCGCCTTGGTCAAGCCCAAGCACAAGACCGGGACAGTCCGTCGTGCCGCGATGATGAAAAGAGTAGACGCATAAAGAGCGGTGCGCGCCGATCAACGCCGCCGAGGCGCGCTCGTTGAAGACAAAGCCCGGCTGCCACATCAGCGAGCCGTAGGCGAAGACCCAAAGCTCAGACATCGGCCTTCAGTCGTCCTGGCCGTGCGGCCGGCCGAAATCGGCCGCCTCGGTATCTTGGCCTGCCTCGATGATCCCGCGGCGAAGGGCGCGGGTGCGGGTGAACAGCGCTTCGAGCGCGGCCCCGTCTTCCCATCGGATCATGCGTTGCAGCGCGGCAAGGTCCTCCGAGAAGCGGCCGAGCATCTCCAGCACCGCCTCCTTGTTGTTGATGAAGACATCTCGCCACATCACCGGGTCCGAGGCGGCGATACGGGTGAAATCGCGAAAACCGCCGGCGGAGAACTTGACCACCTCCGACTGGGTGACCTCCTCCATGTCGGCCGCGGTGCCGACGATGTTATAGGCGATCAGGTGGGGGACATGGCTGGTGATGGCAAGCACGATGTCATGATGCTCGGGCGTCATGATCTCGACCTTGGCGCCGAGACGGCGCCAAAACGCGGCGAGCTTGTCCACAGCCTCGGCATCGGTCCCTTCGGGCGGGGTCAAGATGCACCAGCGGCCCTCGAACAATTCGGCGAAACCGGCATCTGGACCGGAATGTTCGGTGCCGGCTACGGGGTGGGCCGGAACGAAATGAACCTGCTCAGGTAAACACGGGCGCATATCGCGGATGACCGCCCCCTTGACCGATCCCACATCCGAAACGATCGCGCCGGGTTTGAGATGCGGGCCGATCTCCTTGGCCACCGCGCCGCAGGTTCCGACCGGGACGCAGACGATGACCAGGTCCGCGCCCTCGACCGCTTCCCCATTGGTTTCGACCACCTTGTCCGCAAGGCCGAGCTCGGCGACCCGCTTGCGGGTCTCAGGCGACCGCGCGGTGGCGACGATCTCGCGTATCGCACCTTGCGCACGCGCGGCTCTCGCGATCGACGACCCGATCAGGCCGACGCCGATAATGGCGATCCTATCGAACGAAGGCTGGCTCATCCTCGGCCCGTACTGCCAGTGCCCATGAAAGCGGTGAGCGCCTCGACCGCGGCGCGATTTTCGTCTTCGGTGCCGATCGTCATACGCAAGGCATCGGGCAGGCCGTATTTCTCGACCCGCCGCAAGATGATGCGCCGCCCGTGCAAAAATTTGTCGGCTTCCGGTGCCGATCTGCCGTTTCCTTTGTGGAAATGCAGAAGGAGAAAATTGGCCGCGCTTGGCGTGACGCCGAGCCCCAGTCCGGTGAAAGACTCGGCCAGACCGCCGCGCCACAGCTCGTTATGGTCGATCGCAACTTGCGCCCAGGCCTGATCCTTTAGCGCCGCCACGCCCGCCGCGATGGCCGGACCCGAAACATTGAACGGCCCTCTGATCCGGTTCAGCGCATCGGCGATAGATGGCGGACAGTAGGCCCAGCCGATCCGGAGCGAAGCGAGCCCATAGAGCTTTGAGAAGGTTCGCGTCATCACCGTATTCGCCGACTCTGTGACGAGTTCGATGCCCGACTCGTAATCGTTCTTCCGCACATATTCGGCATAGGCGGCGTCGAGAACGAGCAACACGTCCGGAGGCAAGCCTTCGCGCAAGCGCCTGACCTCGTCGAATGTCAGATACGTGCCGGTGGGGTTGTTGGGATTGGCAATGAACACCAGCCGTGTCTTCGGGCTGACGCAAGCAAGGATCGCATCGACATCCGACGTCAGATCCGTTTCTGGCGCAGCCACAGGTTTGGCGCCCCGCGCCAGGATCGCGATTTTATAGAAGAGGAAACCGTGGGCGCTGTAGATCGCCTCGTCGCCAGGCCCGAGATAGGCGCAAGCCAGCAGATTCAGCAGCTCATCGGAGCCGGCGCCGCAAACGATGCGGTCCGGGTCGAGGCCGTGTAGCGCGCCGATCGCTTCGCGCAAAAGCCGGGCCGAGCCATCCGGATAGCGCGACAAGGTGGCTGCGGCAGAGTGATAGGCTTCGATTGCGCCCGGCGAGGGCCCGAACGGCGTTTCGTTAGAGGAGAGCTTCACCACCGGGCGCGCGCCAGGGAGCGTGCTGGTGCCTGGCACGTAAGGCGCGATATCGAGAACGCCTGGACGGGGGCGCGGGCCACGGGCGGCGGCCATGATCTTGCTCCTCGAAGGGGACTTGCGAAGGGCCTCTCATAGGCCCAATCCTTATGGTAAAGCAAAGAAAAGATTTGACTTTCGGCTTTAAGCTTCTAGCTAACGCCGAATTGTGGAATTGACGTTAAGCTATCTGGCGCGCGAACGGCGGCCATCGCCGGCTGCGTGATCTTGACGGAATTGTTGGACTGATATGAGCGAGACTCCGACCGCCCAAGCCTTCACGGACCACTCCTTGCGGCTTGCGCAAATTGCCAATCCACAGAGCGAAATCGTGCACTTTCCGGCGCACGAGCCCTTGCCGCTCGACTGCGGGGCCAAGCTTGCGCCGTTTTCCATCGCCTACCAGACCTACGGCACGCTGAACGCGGCCAAGTCGAACCTCGTGCTGGTGTGCCACGCGCTGACCGGTGATCAGCATGTCGCCAATATTCATCCCGTCACCGGCAAGCCCGGCTGGTGGGACACCATGGTCGGCCCGGGCAAGCCGATCGATACCGACCGCTATTTCGTGCTGTGTCCCAACGTCATCGGCGGATGCATGGGCTCGACCGGGCCGAGCTCGATCAACCCCGCCACGGGGCGGCCGTATGGGCTCGACTTTCCCGTCATTACCGTCGCCGACATGGTGCGGGCGCAAGCGCGCCTGCTCGACCATCTCGGTATTGCCGACGTGCTGTCGGTGCTCGGCGGCTCGATGGGCGGCATGCAGGTGCTGGAATGGGCCTCAACCTTCAAGGACCGCGTCTTCTCCGCCGTGCCGATCGCCTGCTCCGCGCGCCATTCGTCGCAGAACATCGCCTTCCACGAGGTCGGCCGCCAAGCGGTGATGGCCGACCCCGATTGGTGCGGCGGCCGCTATCTCGAAGAAGGCCGGAACCCGCGCAAAGGTCTCGCGGTGGCGCGCATGGCCGCGCATATCACCTATATGTCCGACGATGCGCTGCACACGAAGTTCGGCCGCAACCTTCAGGATCGAGAGAGGGTCGCTTTCGGTTTCGACGCCGATTTTCAGGTGGAGAGCTATCTGCGCCATCAGGGCTTGAGCTTCGTCGACCGCTTCGACGCCAACTCCTATCTCTATATTACCCGCGCCATGGACTATTTCGATCTGGCAGCCGACCACGGCGGTGTGCTCGCCAACGCTTTCACCGGCACTAAGACGCGCTTCTGCCTGGTCTCGTTCACCAGCGACTGGCTATTTCCGACCGAAGAGAGCCGCGCGACCGTGCACGCATTGAATGCAGTCGCCGCTAATGTCAGCTTTGTCGAGCTCAAGACCAATAACGGTCACGACTCGTTCCTGCTGCATGAGCCTGAGTTGTTCAACACGATTCGGGGATTCTTGCGTGCGGCGGCGGTGAAGCGCGGGGTTGCGGGGGCGGAAGGATGGCTACCGTGAACGTCAACGTGCCGCCGAATACCATTCGCGCCACGGAAACGAGCCGTGTCGATCTTCTGCTCATCGCCGAGATGGTGACGCCCGGCGCCCGCGTGCTCGATGTCGGCTGCGGCGACGGCACGCTTCTGCGCCTGCTGGCGGAGAAGCGCGGCGTCGATGGGCGCGGCATCGAGCTGAGCCAGGCCGGCGTGAATTCCTGCGTGGCGCAAGGATTGTCGGTTATTCAAGGCGATGCCGACGACGATCTTGTCGACTATCCCGACCTCGCCTTCGACTTCGCCATCCTGTCGCAGACGCTCCAGGCGACCTATTCGCCGCGTCATGTGCTCGAGCAGCTCCTGCGCATCGGCAAGCGCGCCGTGGTGTCGTTCCCCAATTTCGGCCATTGGCGCGTACGGGCGCAGCTCTTGTTCGGCGGACAGATGCCGCAGACCGACAATCTGCCCGACCGCTGGTACGAGACGCCCAATATCCATCTCTGCACGATCAAGGACTTTCTTGACTTGTGCAAAGATGTCGGCGCTCGCGTCGAGCGCGCCGTGGCGCTCAACGCCTATGGGCGAAAACTTGGCGTCTCGATGCCGGTGTTCGCGCAGAACCTGTTCGGCGAACAGGCGGTGTTTCTACTGTCGCGGTAAGATTTGCGGCGTGACGCCGGCAGGGACCGGGACGATGCGGCGCCGCACCTTGCTCGTCTCTCGCGCCGGGATCGCCGCATAGACCTGCTTGGTCGCCTCGACCATGATGACGCCGGAGAAGGTCGGCCACAGCAAAAGCCCCAACCGCTCCCAGAACACCGGCCATTTGAGCAGCATCCGCCAGTTGAAGGGCGGCATAAACAGCGCGTAGTCCCAGGCCTCGGGCGAGAACATCGCGTCCTTCAACAGCCGTGACAATTGTCTGCGGCTGAATGGGCTGCCATAGCCGAACGGCGTGGTATCGACCCGCGCCCACAGCCCCCTTCGGTTGGGCACGACGAGCAGGATGCGCCCGTTGGGGGCCAGGACCCGCCACAGCTCGCGCAACAGTTCGAGCGGCTTCTGCGACCATTCGAGCATGTGGACCAGGAGGACGCGGTCGGCGCCCTCGTCGATCAGCGGCAGTTCGGTGTCCTCAACCAGCACGGACAGCGATTGGCCGGTCTCGGGCCACAGGACAGCGCCGAGATGGGCCGGCATCAGCGCTCCAAGCGGTTCGGCTTCACCCCTGAACGGCGCGAGAAACGGCGTGGCATAGCCGAGCCCGAAGGTGCGGCAGGATTTGAGATCGCCCCATTTTGCCCGAAGCCGCGCACCGAGCAGCCGGCGGACCACACGCCCTAAGGGGCAGGCGTAAAATTCCTTGAGATCGGCGGCGTCGAGATGCATGACCCATCATAGCCTGCGATGCTAGTGTCGTCGTCACGATCTCAAAGACAGGCGGAGGAGCGATGTCTCGCCTCGAAATCCACCAATTTCCCACGCGCGGCGACAATTACGGGGTCCTCGTCCACGACCCTGCGAGCGGGGCGACCGCCGCCATCGACGCGCCAGACGCCGAAGAGTTGCTGGCCGCTCTGCATGAAACGGGGTGGACGCTAAGCCATATTCTTACCACCCACCATCATCACGACCACACCGCGGGCAACGCTGCCGTGAAGCAGGTGACCGGCTGCACCATCGTCGGGCCGGCGAAAGAGGCCTCGTCCATTCCCGGCATCGACGTTGAGGTCAAGGAAGGCGATACGGTCGAAATCGGCAAGGCGCGGGCGCGCGTGATGGAGACGCCGGGCCATACCAAAGGTCACGTCAGCTATTACTTTCCCGATGACGATGCGGTTTTCGTCGGCGACACGCTGTTCTCGGTCGGTTGTGGCAAGCTGCTCGAAGGCGATGCCAAGATGATGTGGTCGTCCCTGACGAAGCTCGCCAGTCTGCCGCCAAACACCAAGCTCTATTGCGGCCACGAATACACCGACAACAATTGCCGCTTTGCCCTCACCGTGGAGCCGGAGAACGATGCGCTCCGCGCCCGTGCTGCCGAGGCCGCCGATCTTGCCGAGGCGGGCGAGTCGGCCCTGCCGACGACGATCGCGCAGGAGCTTGCCACCAATCCGTTCCTCAGGCCGTCAAGCCCTGACATTCAAAAGCGGCTCGGCATGGAAGGTCAGGAACTGTGGAAGGTCTTCGGCGAGATCAGGCGCCGTAAAGACCGGTTCTAACGAACCTCGTTATCGAAGCATGGAGCGCGACGTGCTGAGCGCGGACGATGTCATCTGGCAGTTTTCGCTGGAACCCCATCCCGAAGGCGGCCACTACCGGGAGACGTTCCGCGATGCGGAAGGTCTTAAGGGCAGGGCGCATTCCACCGCCATTCTCTATCTCCTTAAAGACGGTGAGGTGTCGCGCTGGCATCGCGTCGACGCGGCGGAGCTGTGGCATTGGTATGGCGGCGCGCCGCTCCGTCTCGAAATCAAGGACGGCAAAGCGCGCCACGACTATCGGCTCGGGCCTAACTGGAAAGACGGCGACGTTCCGCAAGCTGTCGTGCCGGCCAAAGCCTGGCAGAGCGCGCGGAGCCTGGGCGCCTGGACGCTGATCGGCTGCACCGTGGCGCCCGGCTTCGACTTTGCCGGCTTTGAACTCGCGCCTGAGGGTTTCGAGCCTTAAGGCTCAATCCACGTGCTG
>CAZFYL010000024.1:0-25949 GCA_964523345.1 uncultured Methyloceanibacter sp. | reverse complement strand
GCATGTCGGAGCCGCGCACCGTGCGCGGGGTCGATGACGACGCCGCAACGGTCGACGGCGGCGACGAGAAGAAGCGCGGGGCCGACGCGCTTGAGGTCTATTGCATCAATCTCAACCAGAAAGCCCGCTCCGGCCGCATCGATCCTTTGATCGGCCGCGGACCGGAGATCCAGCGCACCATTCAGATCTTGTGCCGGCGGCAGAAGAACAACCCGCTCTTCGTGGGCGATCCCGGCGTCGGTAAGACGGCCATCGCCGAAGGTTTGGCGCGCCGCATCGTCATGGGCGATGTGCCGGAGGTGCTGTCGGATTCGAACATTTTCCAGCTCGACATGGGCGCGCTGCTTGCCGGGACGCGCTATCGCGGCGATTTCGAAGAGCGGCTGAAAGCCGTCATGCGCGAGATCGAAGCCTATCCCGGCGCGATCATGTTCATCGACGAAATCCACACGGTGATCGGGGCAGGGGCCACTTCGGGCGGCGCCATGGATGCCTCCAATCTGCTGAAGCCGGCGCTCCAGTCGGGCACGCTGCGTTGCATCGGCTCGACCACCTACAAGGAGTACCGCCAGCATTTCGAGAAGGACCGGGCGCTGGTGCGGCGGTTCCAGAAGATCGACGTCAACGAGCCGTCAGTGCCGGATGCGATCGAGATCTTGAAGGGACTGAAGCCCTATTTCGAGGATTTCCACCGCATCCGCTACACCGCTCAGGCGATCAAGTCCGCGGTCGAGCTGTCGGCAAAATATATCCACGACCGGAAACTGCCCGACAAGGCAATCGATGTCATCGATGAGACCGGCGCCTCGCAGATGCTGGTGCCTGAGCGGCAGCGGCGGAAGACCATCGGCGTCAAGGAAGTCGAGACGACCATCGCTACCATGGCCCGGATTCCGCCGAAGACGATATCGAAGACGGACTCCGAGGTGTTGCGCGCGATCGATCAGGACCTCAAACGGGTGGTGTTCGGTCAGGACCGGGCGATTGAGGCGCTGGGCGCGGCGATCAAGCTTTCGCGCGCCGGATTGCGCGAACCCGGCAAGCCGATCGGCTGTTATATGTTCTCCGGCCCGACCGGCGTCGGCAAGACCGAGGTGGCACGCCAGCTCGCGCTGCTGCTCGGCGTCGAGCTGCTCCGCTTCGACATGAGCGAATATATGGAGCGGCACACCGTGTCGCGGCTGATCGGCGCGCCGCCTGGCTATGTCGGTTTCGATCAAGGCGGGCTCCTGACCGACGGGGTCGATCAGCACCCGCATTGTGTGCTGTTGCTCGATGAGATCGAAAAAGCGCATCCGGACCTGTTCAACATCCTGTTGCAGGTCATGGATCACGGCAAGCTCACCGACCATAACGGCAAGAGCGTCGACTTTCAGAACGTCATCCTCATCATGACCACCAATGCCGGGGCGAGCGATCTGGCCAAGTCGGCGATCGGCTTCAATCGTTCCAAACGCGAGGGCGACGACGAGGAAGCGATCAATCGGATGTTCTCGCCGGAGTTCCGCAACCGGCTCGATGCAATCATTCCGTTCGCCGGTCTGACACCGGAGGTCATCTCCAAGGTGGTGGAGAAGTTCGTGTTCCAGCTCGAGGCTCAGCTCGGCGACCGCAACATCACCATCGAGCTGACACCGGAGGCAAATGCGTGGCTGGCCGAGCGCGGCTATGACGACAAGTTCGGCGCGCGGCCGCTTGCCCGCATCATTCAGGAGAACATCAAGAAGCCGTTGGCCGAGGAGATCTTGTTCGGCGCGCTTAAGGACGGCGGCATCGTCAAGGTCAATGTCGAGGACAAGGGGCCTGAGAAGGTGCTCGGCTTCGAATATCTCAAGACCGATACGCCGGTCCGCCCGCGCGCTCCGGCGGACCGGACGGGCAATGACGGCCCCGCCGATGGCGGACCGAAAGCACCGAAAGGGCGAGCGAAAAACGCTTCCAAGCCTCGGCGGCGAAAGCCGAAGGCTGCGCGCAACCGCAACTCCGATTCAAGCCTCGTGCCCAAGGTTCCCCTCGGCTCGAAATAGCGGCTGTCCCCGCTCGAGGCTAGCAATCGGGCGAGGGCGCCTGCCTCAGCCTTGGTCCACCTTCTTCCGAATCGTCTCGGCGGTGGCGGCAAGCGCCGCCTGGTCGGCCATCTTGTCCTCGGGCGGCCTCAGCCGCTGCCCCTCTTTGCGGGGAACGATGTGGACATGCAGGTGAAACACCGTCTGGCCTGCGGCGGCGCCGTTGAATTGCTGGATGAGGACACCTTCCGCGCCCATCGCCTCTTTGATCTTCGGCGCGAGCTTCTGGACTACCCCCATGAGCTTGGCGAGGCCTGCGGGTGAAATATCAAAAAAGTCGCGCGCCTTCTCCTTGGTGATGACGAGCGTATGACCGTCGGCGCGCGGCATGATGTCGAGGAAGGCGAGCGTGTCATCGTCCTCGTAGATCTTATGGCAGGGGATCTCGCCTCTCAGCACTTTGGCGAAAATATTGTTCTCATCGTAGGCCATGCGCGCGTCCTCGCTGGAATTTTCTCAAGTCATTTCGAATCTTTGCAAGCGTATCGTCAACTCAAGAGTCAAAGACGATCCTTGCTGCGATAAGGCGATTCGCCGGCAAGAAGCGCAATCTCATGCGACACCGCCAGCCGCTCGCGGGCAAGATAGTCGGCAACGGCGCGGCGCAAGCCAGGGTCGGCGATGTAATGCGCGCTATAGGTCTCGACCGGCAAATAACCGCGGGCGAGCTTATGCGCCCCTTGTGCACCGGCCTCCACGAAAACGAGCTTGTGCGCGATGGCAAACTCGATGGCCTGATAGTAGCAGACCTCGAAATGGAGGAAGGCGTGATGCTCGATCCCGCCCCAGTACCGTCCATAGAGTGTCTCTTGCCCAAGGAAGTTCATCGCACCGGCGACATAGCGGCCCGACCGCTTGGCAAGAATCAGCACCATCCGGTCGGCCATGGTCATCGCGAGCAGGCTAAAGCAGGGACGTGTCAAATAGGGCGAACCCCATTTGCGTTCGCCCGTGTCGATGTAGAACGCGAAGAACGCATCGAGATGGGCTTCGGTGATGTCTCGTCCCGTAACCCATTCGATGGCGATACCGTCGCTAAGCGCTTCGCGGCGCTCCTTTCTGATGGCCTTTCGCTTGCGCGAAGCGAGCCTGCTTAGAAAATCTTCGAAGCTCGCATAGCCATCGTTTTGCCAACGGAACTGCAAATCGTTCCGCTTGAGATAACCGATCTCGCCGGCAAGCTCCCATTCGTCACGCGTGAGAAAGGTGATGTGCAGCGAAGAGAGGCCAAGCCGGTCGGTCACTTGCATCGCCGCCTGCAACAGGACGGCTTGGTGCGTGGCCCGGTCCTCGCCGGGCCTGACAAGCAAGCGTCTCCCGGGGACCGGGGTGAAGGGGATCGAGGCTTGAAGCTTAGGATAGTAACGGCCGCCGGCGGTGTCGTAAGCCTCGGCCCAGCCGTGATCGAACACGTATTCTCCGAGCGAGTGAGACTTGAGGTAGCAAGGCATGCAGCCGAGCACCGCGCCCGAGCGATCTTCGAAGACGAGGTGATGCGGCAGCCAGCCCGTCGACGGCGCGGCCGAGCCGCTGTCTTCCAAGGCCGTCAAAAAGTCATGGGAAATGAATGGGTTATCTGACCATGTTGCGAACGGTGTTGGACCCGCACCGGCGCACGCATCCCAATCTGCGCGGGATACATCGCCGATATGCTTGGCGATGCGCACCGCAAAAGCCTCGTTTCCGTGGCTGGCATGAGGCTTATGCTGTTCGATGTCGCCCATGACTTAAGGCTTGATCCCTTCGAAGATGATGGCGTCGGCATAGCGGAGTGCGCGCACGCGCTCCTCCTCGGTCCTGACCGTCCAGGCCAGAAGCGGCAACCCGAACAGCGCCTTGGCAATGAGCGGCGCGAGTGCGGGCAGTGCCTCGACATCGTAAGCGATGAAGTTAGGCCACGCGATGGCGGCAGTGAGAAGATGCCGCATGGCAAGGCGTTGTCCGGCGGTAAGCTGCGGCCAGTCGGACGGATTGTCGAAGCGCTCCGCCACGAGCCCGCGCGGTAATTGAGGTGCGGCTGAACGAAAGGATACGAGCGCGTAAGGGTCAAGCGACATCACGGCGACCGGGCCAGGATAGGAGGCAAGCATGCCGGCAATATTGGTCTCGAATTTGCCGTCGCGCGTCCAGGTGCTCTTTACCTCGAGCAGCAGCGGCACGTGGCCATTGACGAGATCGAGAAGGGCGGGAAGCGAAAGGATGCAGTCCTTGCTGTTGCGCAAGGCAATGCCGGAAAGCGCCTCGGCGCTGTGTGCGGCGACCGGGCCGGTCTTTGCCGTGAGCCGGTCAAGGGTCGCGTCGTGAAAGACGATTGGCATGTGATCGGCGGCGCATTGCACGTCGGCCTCGACGGCCAGGCCCTTGCCCATGGCGGCGCGCACCGCGGAAGCGCTGTTCTCGATGATGCCCTTGGAGGCGTCATGTAAGCCGCGATGGGCGATCGGCCGTTTCAGCCAATAGAGTTCGGCCATGGGGGATGCCGAGACACGAGGGGTTTAGTCCACTGCAAAAATCGCGTCGATCTCGACGGCGGCGTTGAGAGGCAGGCTCGCACAGCCAACGGCAATACGGGTATGGATTCCCTTGCCGCCAAGGATCTCGACCAGGAAGTCCGACGCTCCGTTGATCACCTTGGGATGATCGTCAAAGCCAGGGGCGGCGTTGACAAAACCGTTGAGGCGCAGCAACTGCACCAGGCCGTCGAAATCGCCGAGAGCGGATTTCGCCTGGGCCAGGATGTTGAGGGCACAAAGCCGCGCCGCTTCTTGACCTTGGCTAAGATCGACGTCTTCGCCGAGTTGGCCGGCGACGGCAACCTTCCCCTCTACGAGCGGAAGCTGGCCGGAAATGAAGAGAAGGCCGTTGAGGTGCAGGAAGGGGACATAGCTGCCGAGCGCAGGCTTCGCATCGGGAAGAACGATGTCGAGCGCCTTCAGCCGTGCTTCGATCTCTCCGGCCATGGGGCCTCCCTTCGCGTAGGAACGCGCTGCTTCAAGGGCCTAAACCATCGAGCAAATCCGATCATTGCGCAAGAAGAGCCGAAGCCACTGCCTCTTGTCCGGCACGGAACTTGGTGCGAAAACCGCCTGGCTCTGGCGATGGCCAAGGGCGGGGGACCCCACGGACTTGGAGACGAGAAACGGATGACCGGCCACAGGCTCATTTTGGCAGGGCTCGCGGCCTTGCCGCTGCTGGGGATGCTCGCCGGCAACGCGCAGGCTCTGGCAGCGAAGGAGCCGAATAGGCTCGTGGCGCATCGGGCCGTGTATGAGATGACGCTCGACGACCAGCGTTCCGCGTCCGGCATCACCGGCATCAGCGGCATCGATGGCCGTATGGTATTCGAATTTACCGGCTCCGAATGTGCGGGCTATTCGCTCAATATGCGGATGGTCACGCATATGACCGACGCCCGGCAGCAGACTAATCTCACCGATCTTCGCTCCTCGACATGGGAGCAGGGCGACGGCGGGAAGTTCCGCTTTCAGTCAACGCAATATTTCAACGATAAGCTGGGCGACGTGACCATGGGGCGCGCTGTGCGCAAGACCCCCAGCGAGGCGATCGAAGTAAAACTGAGCCAGCCATCGCGGGCCAAACTCAATCTTTCAGAACCGGTTCTGTTCCCCACCCAGCACAGCCTTGCCCTGATCGACAGCGCCAAGGCCGGTCAGGCGGTCCTGCAAGCGCGGATCTATGACGGGTCTGAGAAGGGACGGAAGGTCTATGAGACAACCGCCTTTATCGGACCGGCCGTGGCCCCTGGCAGCGAGCAGGATCTCGAACCTGCTGCCAAGGAGAAAGGGCTTGGAGAGCTTGCCTCATGGCCCGTCTCGATCGGATATTTCGAGCCCGACAGTGACGATCTGACGCCCAGCTATCAAATCGACTTTCGGCTCTACGAAAACGGTGTCAGCCGCGAGCTCCTGATCGACTATGGCAGTTTTTCGGTCCACGGCACCCTGACCGGGCTCGAATATCTCAAGACCCCAAAGTGCCGCTGACGGTCCATTGGACCTGGATCAGTCCTCGATGCCAGGTCATGTATTTTAATGCCGAGCGAAAGAAAATCGTTACAGGTTTGCGGTGAAGTGAACTCTCAGGCGGCGGCCAGGGAGTGAACGGTATGTTTTGGAGACTTAGACCTGCCACAAGCACCGTGGCGCGTTCTCACGAGATCGCTCATCATGGGATGACCGAATCGCCGGAGCCGAGGCCGATGACCAAGACCGTGCTGATCGTCGAGGACAACGAGCTGAACATGAAACTGTTTCATGATCTGCTCGATGCCCATGGCTACGGGACAATCCAGACGCGAAACGGCATGGAGGCGCTCGCGCTCGCCCGGGAACATCGTCCCGATCTGATCCTGATGGATATCCAGCTCCCCGAAGTGTCCGGGCTTGAGGTGACCAAGTGGCTGAAGGAGGACGACGAGCTGAGAACCATTCCGGTGGTCGCGGTCACAGCCTTCGCCATGAAGGGCGACGAAGAGCGCATCCGCGAGGGCGGCTGCGAAGCCTATCTCTCTAAGCCGATCTCGGTATCGACATTCCTCGATACGATCAGGCAGTTCATCGGAGAAGCCCGGTAGCGGTGCTAGAGCGGCACGGTTTCGGAGCGCCGGCGGGACCCGGCCCGGTCCGATGGAGCCCCGGCAAAATCGTTCCGGGGGCGATTCTTTGGATTTTGGGCCCCGATCATAGTTTACATGTTACCTGAGCGCTTAACCTTAAGGATTTACAATGGCTAGGTTTTCGTCGTAATACAGATGTGAATAAGATTGATTTCGTCTCGTCTTTGCCTGTTTTATATTTCGACTGTTGGATTCGCATTCGGCGGGGGAGGCAATTGGGGCGGCAAGCAAGTGTCAAGTCCAAGCCGCCCATGGACTCGCCAGTTCCTCGTCACAAGAGATAACCCTGCGGAATGCTCAGGTCCGCCGCATCTCCTGGGTCCGTAGGGTTCGGCCGGCCGGAGCGCGGTTGAGTGGCCTCCTCGTAAGCGCCGCGTTTCGGTCGGCCACCTAATTAAACTTCAGTTTCACCGACAGTTTAGCTGTCCGGTCCGCGACGTCGGCCGGTTTAGCTCAGTCTACGGACAGTTTAGACCGGTCGCAAGGTTCGCTTGCAGCCGGGCTACACTTCCCGCACGCTTGCTCTATTTGATTTTGGCTTCTTTGAATTCGACGTGCTTGCGCGCAACCGGGTCATATTTCTTGAATATGAGCTTCTCGGTCTGATTGCGCGGGTTCTTTTTGGTCACGTAGTAGTAGCCCGTCCCGGCTGTACTTACGAGCTTGATCTTTTGGGTGACAGGCTTGGCCATGTGATCCTCAACAAAGCAGTCGACAACTTGGGCGGACCCTAGCGGTTCATCTCCGGAAGTCAAGGTGGGGCGCGTGTGGCGGACGATCCGTGAGATCGCCTGCCAAAAGCGCGTCCTCGTCGCCGTCGGGATCGAAGCCATGCATGAAAAGCGCCCATTGCAGGGCAACGATCGTTCCCTTGACCGAGGGCAAAAGGACAAGGCACAGGATAATGGCTAGCGGCAGCCATAGCGCCCCATGCAACCAAAGCGGGGGACGGTAGGCGACTTCCACGGCCAGCATCAAGCCAACTACCACATGGCCAACGATGGCGATGGTGAAGTAGGGCGGCGCGTCGTCGGCGCGTTGATGGTGGAGCGCTTCGCCGCAGCGAGGGCAGTCGTCGACGACCTTGAGATAGCGACGATACAGGGCGCCTACGCCGCAGGCCGGACATTTGCGCGCCGCACCGCGCATCAACGCGCCAAGAATTGGGCGTGGTGTGTGCGGCCTGTGGTCGGCGCCAAGACGTGAGGTTTCGGTCGTGTTCTGCATTGCGAAGTCTTTGTGGAATTCCAATCTGGTGCTGCCTAACGCCGTTTGCGCGGGGCCCCGCGTCCTTGCCGTCGGGGCTTTCCCTTGTAGCGCCGCGGCTTTCCTCTGTCACTCGGCTTGCTTGCGCCCTTGGGTCGCGGGCCGATCGAGCGGCCCTCGCTTAGCATTTCGAAGCGAAGCGCGCCCGCGGTCGGGATCGCCTCGACCAGCCTGACCTCAACGGGATCGCCGAGACGGTAGGCGAGGCCGGTATCCTCCCCGACAAGAGCGTGTCTGACTTCGTCGTGAAAGAAATATTCCTGGCCGATCGACGAAGCCGGAACGAAGCCGTCCGCTCCCGTCTCAATGAGCCTGACGAACAGGCCGGTGCGGACCAGGCCGGAGATGCGTGCTTGGAACGTTGCCCCGATCCGGTCGGCGAGATAGGCGGCGATCAGGCGATCGGCGGTCTCGCGCTCGGCCGCCATGGCCCGCCGCTCCGTGTCTGAGATGTGACTCGCAATCTGGTCGAGCTCAGCGATCTCGGACTCGGTCAAGCCGTCGTTCCCCATCCCTAAGGCCCGCACCAGCGCGCGATGAACGACGAGGTCGGCATAACGGCGGATCGGCGAGGTGAAATGAGCGTAGCGGCGCAGGTTCAATCCGAAATGGCCGAAATTGCCCACCGCGTATTCGGCCTGGGCTTGGCTGCGCAAAATAACTTCACCGACCAGCTCGGCGACCGGCGTGGCGCGTGTGTCGGCCAGCACGCGATTGAAAAGTGCAGGCTTGAGCGTGCCTGCTTTTGGCAGAGTGATTCCAATGGTCGCAAGGAATTCCCTAAGCGAAGTGAGCTTCTCCTTCGACGAGCTATCGTGGACCCGATAGATCAACGGCGACCGCTTCGCCTCCAGCGCCTCGGCCGCGGCCACATTGGCGGCAATCATGAACTCCTCGATCAAGCGGTGGGCATCGAGCCGCGGAGGGCTCGCCACGCCGCGGACCTTGCCGTTATCGTCAAGCAGGATTTTGCGTTCCGGAAGGTCGAGTTCGAGCGGACCACGCTCGGTGCGTGCCAGCATTAGGCTGGCATAGGCGCCCCATAGCGGCCGCAACACGGTATCGAGCAGGGGCGCGGTGGTTTCGTCCACGCGTCCGTCGATTGCGCCTTGCGCCTGCTCATAGGTGAGGCTCGCGGCAGAGCGCATCAAGGCGCGGAAGAAGCGGTGATCGAGCTTCTTCCCGTCCTTGTCGAAGACCATGCGAACGGCAAGGCAGGGCCTCGGCTCGTTGGCGATGAGAGAGCAAAGATCGCTTGAGAGCTGTTCGGGAAGCATCGGCACGACGCGATCCGGAAAGTAAACCGAATTGCCGCGTTTCTTCGCTTCCTTGTCCAACGCACTTTCCGGCCGCACATAAGCGGCGACATCGGCAATGGCTACGATCACGACCCAGCCGCCGCGATTGGCGGGATTAGGATCGGCTTCGGCCCAAACGGCATCGTCATGGTCGCGGGCATCTTCAGGGTCGATAGTGACGAGCGGCAGGTGCCGCAGATCTTCCCGGCGTTTGAGATCGGGCGCCTTAACGGACTCCGCCTCGGCAAGCACGGCTTCGGGGAATCGATCGGGAATATCGTGGGCATGGACGGCGATGAGGCTCGTCATCTGTTGCGCCCCGGGATTGCCGAGGCGCTCGACCACGCGCGCGCCTTGCACGCCCATGCGCGAGCCACGCGCAATCTCGAAGCGTACCAACTCGCCGTCTTCGGCGTCGCCTGAAGCGCCCCGCGGGACCGGCCATTCTTTGAGCTGCTTGCGGTCGATTGGATCGATAACGCCTGCGCCGCCCGGAAGAGCGCGGAAGATGCCGAGCAGATTGTGTGCCGCCCGCGGCAGCCGCCTGATCGTTCGCGCCTGATAGGGGTAGTCGGCATCGGAGCGAAGAGGCGTGATACGCGCCAACACGCGGTCGCCGACGCCTGCGACCGGACCAGCCTCACGCTTGCTCTCGGCCATGAGGATGCGGGGCGCAGGTCCCTGTTCCTCATTCCATGTCGCGGGCCGGGCCACGAACTCACCGTCGGCGTCGCGACCTGTTATTTCGATCACGGTTACGGGGGGCAACGTCCCGGGTCGCGTCAACTTGCGGCGCGATCCCGCAGTCAGCCCCTCATCGGCCATCTCGCGTAACAAATCCTTCAACGCAGCCCGATCTGCGCCCTTAACGCCGAAGGCGCGAGCGATCTCGCGCTTGCCGGTCTTGCTGCTTGCCGTCGCCAGAAAATCGAGAATGTTTTGCCGCGAGGGAAGTCCGCCAGGCGTCTTCTTGCGCGGAGCCCCCTTAGGTCTTGCCACCGGTACCGCTCAGCCCGCTGCTTCCTCGACGGGTTCCTTGTCCTGCGTTGCACCGGCCGGCTTCTTTGATACCGGCTTCTTCGGCTTTGCCTTCTTGGACGAGGCTTTCTTCGGGGGCGCCTTCTTGGACGCTGCCTTCTTCGCACCACCCTTGGCGCTCTTGGCGGCGATCAAAGCGACGGCTTCTTCGACGGTGACTTGCTCGGGCTCGTGATCGCGAGGAACCGTCGCATTGACCTTGCCGTGCTTCACGTAAGGCCCATAGCGGCCGTTCAGGACCTGCAGCTTGCCGCCAAGCTCAGGGTGCTCACCGAGATCCTTGATCACGCTGGGGCCGCGGCGGCCGCGTGGAGAGCTTGCCTTTTCGGCAAGAAGCGTCACGGCACGATTGAGCCCGATCTCGAACACCTCTTCGGCACTGCCCAGGCTCGCATATTTGCCGTCATGCTGAATGTAGGGCCCATAGCGCCCGAAGCCTGCGACGATCGGGTTGCCCGACTCCGGATGCAGGCCAATCTCGCGGGGAAGCGACAGCAGAGCGAGCGCATGAGCGAGATCGACGCCCTCAGGGTCGGTTCCCTTCGGGATCGAGGCGCGTTTGGGCTTGGTATCGCCGTCTTGCTCACCGAGCTGGACATAGGGCCCAAAGCGGCCGGTCCGAACGGTGATGTCGAAGCCGGTCTCGGGATCGGTGCCGAGCACCTTGCCTTCGGCGAGAGCAGCCAACTCACCGCTGGTATCGGCAAGCTGGCGCGTGTAACGGCAATCGGGATAGTCGGAACAGCCGATGAAAGCGCCGAACTTGCCGACCTTGAGGCTGAGACGCCCCTTGGAGCAGGCCGGACAAGCTCTTGGATCGCTGCCATTGCCTTGATCGGGGAATACGTGCGGGGCAAGGAGATCGTTGAGCGCATCGAGCACCTTGGCGATGCGCAAATCGCCGATGTCGTTGACCGCGGCGATAAACTCCCGCCAGAAATCGCGCAGCACGTCTTTCCATTCGAGCGAGCCCGCGGAGATGAGGTCCAGCTTCTCCTCAAGATCGGCGGTGAAATCATATTCGACGTAGCGGCTGAAAAAGCTCTCGAGAAAGGCGGTAACCAAGCGTCCCTTATCTTCAGGGATGAGCCGCTTCTTATCGATGCGGACATATTCGCGCTCACGAAGCACGTTAAGCGTGGAGGCGTAGGTCGACGGCCTGCCGATGCCCAGCTCCTCCATCTTTTTGATCAGCGTTGCCTCGCTGTAGCGGGGCGGCGGCTCGGTGAAATGCTGTTTAGCCTCGACCTTGCGCGGATCGAGCGGATCTCCCTTTTCAAGCGCGGGCAGAGCGCCGTCCTCGCCAACGGCGTCATCCACGCCTTCTTCGTAGATCTTGAGGAAGCCGTCGAAGCGGATGACCGAGCCGGTGGCCCTCACGCCGTAAGCTTTGCCATCCTTGCCGACGACGTCGATATCTGCGGTCGTTCGCTCGATCTGCGCGCTCTCGGCCTGGCTTGCCAGAGTCCGCTGCCAGATGAGTTTGTAGAGCTTGGCGGCGTCCTCTCCGAGGAAACGGGAAACGGCGTCGGGGTCTTTGGTGAAGTCGGTCGGCCTGATCGCTTCATGAGCTTCTTGTGCGTTCTTGGCCTTGCTTTCGTATTGGCGCGGCGAAGAGGGGATGTAGCGATCGCCATAACGCTTGGTCACCAGCTTGCGGATGGTCGCAATCGCTTCGGGCACGATCTGCACGCCATCGGTCCGCATATAGGTGATGAGACCCTCGGCGTCGCCACCGAGATCGACGCCCTCGTAGAGCCTCTGCGCAAGCTGCATGGTTTGGCGGGGCGAGAAGCCGAGCTTCCGTGATGCCTCCTGCTGGAGCGTTGAGGTGGTGAACGGGGCGGCGGGATTGCGGCGCTGAGCCTTGCTTTCGACATTGGTAACGGTGAAGCGTCCGCC
This sequence comes from uncultured Methyloceanibacter sp., assembly GCA_964523345.1. Taxonomy (GTDB): domain Bacteria; phylum Pseudomonadota; class Alphaproteobacteria; order Rhizobiales; family Methyloligellaceae; genus Methyloceanibacter. The sequence goes on along the minus strand of CAZFYL010000024.1, from coordinate 13,743 downwards.
TTCCAGCGCCCCCTTCAGACGAAGGGCAGCCGCCTCGTCGGCAATATCGAATTTTTCAAGCTTCTTGCCATCCGCTGAGAAGAGCCGGGCCTGAAAGGTCTCGTTCTTGCCCGTGGCGAGCTCAGCCACGATGGACCAATATTCCTGGGTCTTGAATCGCTCGATCTCGAGTTCGCGATCGCAGACGAGCCTGAGCGCCACCGATTGAACCCGGCCGGCCGAGCGGGCGCCTGGCAATTTCCGCCACAGCACCGGCGACAGGGTAAAGCCCACGAGATAATCGAGCGCCCGGCGCGCGAGATAGGCATTGACCAGGGGCCGGTCGATCGCGCGCGGGTGGCGCATCGCGTCGAGCACGGCCTCCTTGGTCACGGCATTGAAGACGACGCGCTCGACCGGCACGCCGGTCAAGGCCTTCTTGCGGTCGAGCACCTGGAGCACATGCCAGGAGATGGCTTCGCCCTCGCGGTCGGGGTCGGTCGCCAGGATCAGCTTGCTCGCCCCTTCCACCGCCTTAGCGATGTCCTCGAGCCGCTTGGCCGCCTTGGGCTCCACGTCCCAATGCATCTCGAAATCCTTGTCCGGCAGGACAGAGCCGTTTTTCGAGGGGAGGTCGCGAACGTGGCCGTAGGAGGCGAGCACCCGATAGCCGGGGCCCAGATACTTGTTGAGAGTCTTTGCCTTGGCTGGCGATTCTACGATGACGATGTTCATTAAGACGTTCCTAGCCGCGCAAATTGCGCTGGGCTCAGGGCGAGGGGGCTGGTGTCACCCTTTGTTCGCCGGAAAATGGTGCCTCGGAACGCGACTGTCAAATCTGTGCAAGCGCATTGACAACTTATACGAGTATAGACTAACAAGAACAACTCTGTGATCTTACTTTCAGCGACGGCTGAGAGGGGCCAAAAGCCCCCGGAATCAAGGTTTCTTAAGGGGGTGAAGGCCAAACGGCGCGAAAATAAGGCAGCATCCTATGTCAAGCACGGGAGGCGGGCCTCCCGCAGGCGGCGCCAGCCCTCTCGAAGGGCAATTGTCGCAAAAAGAGGCCGCCGAATATATTACCTCGATTCTCGAGGGGTTAACGCAGGTCGCGAGCGAGGCTCGGATGCCTTTTCTCGTCTATCTGATCAAAATGGCGTTGGAAGAGGCCAGGCTTGAGAAGATGCAGCGGGACTAAAGGCAGACCAAATCACAGCTTCTGCGAGACAAGTTGCTGCCCGTGACGCTCCAGCCGTCCCGCAAGGTCAAGTTCCAGCAGGACGATATGGACCTTCCTGGTGGCGATACCGGTCATACGAATCACTTCGTCGATATCGACCGGACTTGGGCCCAGCGCTCCGACGATCAATTCCCGCTCGGTCTGGAGGATGTCAGGCAGTGGCGCCGGGGCAATGTGTTCGTCGGCCGCGGCAAGCCCATCCGGTGCGGGAGGCTGGCGGCCCAAGATCGGCGCCAGCACCTCGACGATATCGCCGGTACAGGTGACAAGGCCGGCGCCCTGCTTGAGCAGATTGTTGGTGCCGGCAGACCGCGGATCGAGCGGGCTGCCAGGGACGGCAAAGACTTCTCTGCCCTGCTCACCGGCGAGACGTGCGGTAATGAGCGAGCCTGAGCGTTCGGCCGCCTCGACCACCACCACGCCGAGCGAGATTCCCGAGATCAGCCGGTTACGGCGGGGAAAGTCCTGCCCTCTGGGTGAGAACCCCGGAGACCGTTCGCTGATGAGGAGGCCGCTTTCGCCAATCGCGTGCTGCAGATCCTCATTCTCCGGCGGATAGACAATATCGATGCCGCCGGCAACCACGGCAATGGTTCCATGCGCAAGCGCGGCACGATGTGCTGCGGTGTCGATGCCGCGGGCGAGTCCCGAGGCGATAACGAAACCTTCTGCGCCCAACTCGCTCGCGAGCTGGCGGGTAAATTTCTGCCCGACGGCAGACCCGTTGCGAGCGCCGACAATGGCGACAATGGGAATGTCTGCCAGATCCGTCCGGCCCTTGATGTAGAGCAGGGGCGGGGGCGCATCGACATGAGCAAGTGCCGGCGGATAGCCCGGCTCGCCGACAGCGACAAGATCGGCGCCCAAATCCTCGGCGTGCGCAAGTTCCGCCTCGGCTTCAGCCTCGCTGCATAATCGGATGTCGTGAGTTCTGCCGCCACGCCGGGATAATGTCGGCAAGGCGTCGATGGCCGCTTCGGCACCGCCGAATTCATTGACCAGCGCCCGAAAGGTGGCCGGACCGACATTCTCGCTTCGGATCAGTCTGAGCCAAGCGAGGCGTTGATCGCGGCTCAGCCGCGAGGCGGCGCGTGTCGAAGCTGCGGGCTTATCAGTGCGTTTGGCCAATGCGTGCTTCCTCGCCTCGTAGCAAGCGGCGGATATTTCCGGCATGGCGGATGAAAAGCAGAGCGGCGAGCAGGAGGGACAGGGCGGCAAGGGGCCACTGTGCCATGACCGCCAGCGCAACAACGCTCACAGCACTTGCGGCCAGTGCGGCGAGCGACGAATAGCGTGTGACGCAGGCGACAAGAAGCCAGGTGACAGCGAAGGAAGCGGCCGCAGGCCACGACAGGCCGAGCAGGATGCCGAGATAGGTGGCGACGCCTTTGCCGCCACGGAAGTTGAGCCAGACCGGAAATAAATGTCCGAGAAAGGCGCCAAGGCCTGCGGCCAGAGCCGCGTATTCGCTCCAGACCGCGCCCAAAAGCACGGCCGCGGTCCCTTTGGCCGCGTCTAGCATGAGGGTGAGGGCGGCAATCTTCTTACTGCCCGCGCGCAAGACATTGGTGGCGCCGATATTGCCGGACCCGATCCGGCGCACGTCGCCAAGACCGGCGATCCTTGTCAAGATGAAGCCGAAGGGGATCGAGCCCAGGAGATAACCGCCGGCGAAAAACAAAAGATAATAGAAGACGCCACTCCAATCGCCGGAAGACATCGTTCACCATCCAGGAAGGCGGAAGCTAAGGACCCGGGTCATCAGCGTAGTTATAGACGACGCGCCCGGCAACGACGGTGACGAGGACGCGGCCCTGCAATTGTTCGCCGTCGAACGCTGTGTTCTTGGATTTCGAGCGCAAACGTTCGGGCGCGACCACCCAAGGCGTGTCGAGATCGATCAGGATAAGGTCGGCCGGGGCGTTCTTCGCGAGCCGCCCAGCCTCAAGTCCGAGCAGGTGCGCCGGATTTGCGGTCAGCGCGCGCAGCAACTGGGAGAGCTCCACGTCTCCATTGTGATAAAGGCGAAGGGCCGCGCCAAGCAAGGTCTCCAAACCCACCGCGCCATCGGCAGCCTCGGCAAATGGGCGCCGCTTGCCTTCCGCGCCGCGCGGATCGTGAGCCGAAACAATGACGTCGATATCGCCGGCCGCCAGGCCCTCGACCATGGCGCGGCGGTCTTCCTCGGACCTGAGCGGCGGTCTCATTTTGAAGAACGTGCGATAAGAACCGATGTCGTTCTCGTTGAGGGTGAGGTGGTTGATCGACACGCCGCAGGTGACCGGGAGCCCCATGAGCTTGGCTGTGCGAATAACATCGAGGGAGGCCCGGCTCGAAATCTGACCGGCGTGGTAGCGACCCCCGGTGAGTTCGACCAGCCGGATATCGCGCTCAAGCACAATCGTCTCGGCGGCAGCCGGAATGCCGCGCAAGCCAAGTCTGGTGGCGATTTCGCCCTCGTTCATGACGCCGTCCTTGGCAAGCGAAGGATCCTCGAGGTGATGAACGATCAGGGCGCCGAAATCCTTGGCATAGGCCAGCACGTTTCGCATGACCTTGGCGTTGGCGATGCTGGTCTTGCCGTTAGTCAGGGCGATTGCCCCGGCTTCCCTGAGGAGCCCGATCTCGGTCATCTCCTCGCCAAGCAGGCCTTTGGTCGTAGCGCCCATGGGATGCACATTGACGAGCGCGGTGTCGCGCGCGCGTCTCAAGATGAAATCCACGAGAGCGGCATCATCGATCACGGGATCGGTGTCAGGCATGCAGACGATCGTGGTTACGCCCCCGGCCGCGGCGGCGCGGCTCGCCGTGGCCAAGGTCTCGCGGTGCTCGTGTCCAGGTTCACCGGTCAGGACCGCCATATCGATCAGACCCGGCGCCAGCACATGACCTTGGCAATCGATGAGCATCGCCTCGCCGGCCGCTCCCGCTTCAATGTGCGGCCCGAGATCGGCGATGCGGCCATCTTGGATCAGAACGCCGCCGCGTTGATCGAGCCGGGATGACGGGTCGATGAGCCGCGCATTGACGAAGGCTATGGCGCGGGGAGGGCGATGCTGATCCTGTTCATGCATTGGCATCGCCCTTATCGGTTCGGCAGATGGCGGGCCAGGGCCTGGAGCACCGCCATGCGTACGGCGACCCCCATCTCCACCTGCTCCCGAATGACACTGCGGACGTCGTCGGCAACGTTCGAGTCGATCTCGACGCCTCGGTTCATCGGTCCAGGATGCATCACCAGCGCGTCCGGTTTGGCCCGGGCGAGCTTCTCGAAGTCGAGACCGAAAAAATGGAAGTACTCGCGCTGGCTTGGGATCAGGCTTGAAATCATGCGCTCGCGCTGAAGCCTCAGCATCATGACGATGTCGGCATCGGCCAGACCTTCGTGCATCGACGTGTAGACTTCCACGCCGAGCCGCTCGATACCGGACGCAAGCAATGTGGATGGCGCCACGACGCGGACTCTGGCGCCGAGCGCGTTGAGCAGCAGAATATTGGAGCGGGCAACCCGCGAATGCAGAACATCGCCGCAGATCGCGACGATAAGCCCGTCGATCTGCCCCTTATGACGGCGGATGGTGAGGGCGTCGAGCAAAGCCTGGGTCGGATGCTCATGGCTGCCGTCGCCGGCATTGATCACCGAGCAGTCGACCTTCTGCGACAAGAGTTCCACCGCGCCGGCCGAATAGTGACGCACGACGAGAAGATCGGGACGCATCGCATTCAGCGTGACCGCCGTATCGATCAGAGTTTCACCCTTTTTGACCGACGACGTGTCGACCGACATGTTCATCACGTCGGCGCCGAGCCGCTTTCCGGCCAGCTCAAAGGAGCTCTGGGTTCTGGTCGAGGCCTCGAAGAAGAGATTGATCAGCGTCCGGCCGCGGAGGTCATCGCGCTTCTTGTCGATTTGCCGGCTGAGCTGAGCGGCTTCCTCTGAAAGATCGAGGAGCGCCATGATCTCAGTGGGCGAAAGCCCTTCGATTCCAAGAAGATGGCGGTGAGGGAAAGAGGCGTTCGAGGCTGGCGCCGCAGAGGTCATCAAAGGAGACTGTATAGACCCAGCGTGCGTGGCAGCACAAGTAAAGAGGCTCTTCACGTGTTAACGCTGTCAGCCGGAAGGGGTGTCATTGCAAGGCCAATCGGCCCCAGGCCATTGGCGCTTGCCAGCGTGTGGAATTTCAATAAGTCTCAGTCTTGATTTGCATCGAATCGAGATGGCGTCGCTGCCTGGTCTGATCGCGCGCCGGCATCGATCGTTCGGCGGAGCCGCATCATGATGAGCTTGCCTTTTCTTATTTTTGCCTGTGCCCTCGGCGCCGCGTGGCTGAGGCAGCGCGGCGTGGCGATAGGGCTTTGGGTCGCGGGTGTTGTGGTGATGCTCGTGCTCTTCCGCATTCACGTGACCGAGGTGCTGAGCATCTCACTTTGAGTTGAGGGGGAGAAAGGTGCCGGCCGAACTGTCGAGACTGCTCAACGCCCTCGGGCTGATCGCCATCGTTACAGCGCTTTCGATCGCCTTCGTCGATCAGCTCTGGTTTCGCGATCTGCCGTGTCCCTTGTGCATCTTGCAGCGGGCCGGCTTTACCGCCGCCGGTGTCGGCATTGCACTCAATCTGATATTCGGTCCGCGGCCGAGCCATTACGGCATGACGATCTTGGGAGCTTCCGTGGGGGCCTCGATCTCGATAAGGCAGATTCTTCTTCACATCGTCCCTGGCACCGGTTCATACGGCAACGCGATTTTCGGACTGCATCTTTACACCTGGGCGCTTATCGGCTTCGGGCTGACCATCGTGTGGAGTGCCATCCTTTTGTTCGACGACCGTCAATTCGAGACTCCTGAACCGTGGTCCAAACGCCTCGACGTGTTACCGCTCACGGCCCTCGTCACCTTCTTCCTGCTGGCGCTTGGCAACGCCGTCTCGACGCTGCTGATCTGCGGCTTCGGTCTGTTGGGTCAGTGCCCGGATAATCCGGCGCATTACCTGCTACTTGAGTGAACGCCGCTGATCTAGGCCGTGAGGCGGCCGAGCCGGTCGAGCGCACCTTGCAAGATATAGGCGGCCGCCATGCGGTCGATGACCTCGGCCCGCCGCTTGCGGGACGCGCCGGCCTCGATCAGGTGCCGTTCGACCGCTGCGGTCGAGAACCGCTCGTCCCAGAGGACAATCGGCACTTTGATGCGAGAGGCGAGGTTGCGAGCGAAAGCGCGGGTCGATTGAGCGCGCGGTCCCTCCGAGCCGTCGAGATTGATGGGAAGGCCGATCACCACCGCGCCGACCTCGTTCTCTTCGATCGCTGCGGCGATTTCCAGCGCATCGCCGGTGAACTTGGTCCGGCGCAGCGTATGGTAGGGCGTTGCAATCGAACGGGTGACGTCCGACAACGCCATGCCGATGGTCTTGGTGCCGAGGTCAAGACCAAGCAGCCGGGCCTCGCGAGCGAGCCGCTTCGGCAGGTCTTCGATTTCGATCAGAGGTGCTACAGTCACGACAGGCACGTCAGAGGATAACAAGTATGCAGATTACCTGGTTTGGCCATTCCTGCTTTCGGATCGATACCGGCTCGAGCAGCATCCTGATCGATCCGTTTTTGACCGGCAATGCCACCTTCGAAAAGGCAAATATCCCCCTGCATGAGGCGATCGAAGGAACGACCCATGTGGCGCTGACCCATGGGCACGAGGATCATGCCGGGGATACGGTGCGCATCTGCAAGGAAACCGACGCCCAGCTTCTCGCCGTGCATGAGCTTGCGACCTATCTCGCCGGTCATGGCGTGGAAAAAATCGATCCCGGTAACACCGGCGGCACACTCTATCACGACGATTTTGACCTGACCTTCGTCCCGGCTTGGCATTCCGCCTCGAATATTGTCGATGGGCGACCCGTCTATCTCGGGGCCTGTTGCGGGCTCATCGTCGCGCCGACCGGCGGCAGGCCCCTCTATCACATGGGCGATACCGATATTTTCTCCGATATGGGGCTGATTGGCGAGATTTATGAACCGGCGATCGGCTTCGTGCCGATCGGGGACCGCTATACCATGGGCGCCAGGACGGCGGCGCTCGCCTGCAAGCGGTTCTTCCACTTCGAGCTGATCGTCCCGTGCCATTACGGGACCTTTCCGGTGCTCGACCAGACCCCCGACCAATTCATCGCCGAGCTGGGCACGGATAACGTGCTGGTGCCCGAGATCGGCGTCTCGTTCGAGGCCTGATCTGGCCGAAGTTGCCGCTTCGGCAGCGCGGTGCTAGACGAGCCTCCAAGGAAACCAACCGCCTCTTTCGCCCCATGTCCGTCGACCGCGCCACCGTCCGCCGCATCGCCCGTCTTGCCCGCCTTGCGATTACCGAGCAGGAGGAGGGCACGCTCGAGAAGGAGCTATCCAATATTCTCGATTGGGTCGCCCAGCTTGACGAGGTCGATACCAGCAATGTCGAGCCAATGACGCGGGTCGAAGATATGAAAATGAAGATGCGTAAAGACGAAGTGACTGCCGGGTTCTGTGCCGCCGATATCTTGAAGAACGCACCCCAGGTCGACGACGGCTACTTCGTCGTGCCCAAGGTTGTTGAATAGACCGCAAACGCGTCTCGGCACTGTTTGGCGGTGGAGCAGTTGAGCCCGCCGCGAGAGGCCGAAGGTTCGTTTGCCGTGAAAGGTGAAGCGGGAAAACTGTGGTCGAACTCACTGAACTGAGCATCGCCGAAGCGCGACAGGGCTTGCACGACAAGTCGTTCTCATCGCACGAACTGACGCAAGCGCATATCGATGCGATCGAAGCGGCCAACGAGGCGCTCAATGTCTACGTGCTGCCGACGCCGGAGCGCGCGCTCAAGATGGCGGAAGAGAGTGACGCTCGCCTCAAGAAAGGAGAGGCCGGCACGCTCGAAGGCATCCCGCTCGGCATCAAGGATCTGTTCTGTACGCGCGATGTCCGCACCACCGCCTGTTCGCACATTCTCGATGGCTTTACGCCCACCTATGAATCGACAGTGACGGCCAATCTCTGGGCGGAAGGGGCGGTGATGCTCGGCAAGCTCAACAATGACGAGTTCGCCATGGGCTCGTCGAACGAGACCAGTTATTACGGTCCCGCTATCAACCCTTGGCGCCGCAAAGGATCGAGCGCCAAGCTCGTGCCCGGCGGTTCGTCAGGCGGGTCGGCGGCAGCGGTTGCGGCGCGGCTGTGTATGGGCGCAACGGCCACCGACACTGGCGGCTCCATCCGTCAGCCCGCGGCCATCACCGGAACCGTCGGCGTTAAGCCGACTTACGGCCGCTGCTCGCGCTGGGGGATCGTCGCATTTGCGTCCTCGCTCGATCAAGCCGGGCCGATTGCCCGCACCGTTCGCGACGCCGCCATTCTGTTGCGCGTCATGGCAAGCCACGATCCGCAAGATACGACGAGCGCCGACCTCCCGGTGCCCGATTACGAAGCGGCGATCGATTTGGGAGTGAAGGGGCTCACCATTGGCATCCCTAAAGAATATCGCGTGCCCGGCATGGCGCCTGAGATCGAAGCGCTATGGCAAAAGGGTGTGGAATGGCTGAAAGCAGCGGGCGCCAAGATCAAAGATGTGAGCCTGCCGTATACGAAATATGCGCTGCCCTCTTATTATATCGTGGCGCCGGCGGAAGCCTCTTCGAACCTTGCCCGCTATGACGCCGTCCGTTACGGCCTAAGGGAGAAGGGGGCCGACGTGATCGCGATGTATGAGAACACGCGCGCCGCAGGCTTCGGCCCGGAAGTCAAACGCCGCGTCCTGATCGGGACCTATGTGCTCTCGGCAGGGTATTACGACGCCTATTATCTCAAGGCGCAGAAGGTTCGGACTTTGATCAAGCGCGATTTCGATGCCGCATTCGAGACGGTCGATGCGATCCTGACGCCAACCACGCCCGGACCGGCATTCGGGCTCGGCGAAAAATCGGGCGATCCGCTCGAGATGTATCTCAACGACATTTTCACCGTCACTGTGAATATGGCAGGCCTGCCGGGAATGAGTGTCCCCGCCGGGCTCTCGTCCGAAGGCACGCCGCTGGGACTTCAGTTGATCGGCAAGGCTTTCGACGAAGAGACGCTGTTCCGTGCGGCCCGCGTGATCGAAGAGGCGGCCGGACCGCTCGCCAAGCCGGATGACTGGTGGAGCAAAGCCGCGTAAACGCAAATTCATTTGAGGACTTTTCACTATGGCACCGCGACAGGCAAAAGATTGCAACAGCATGGAAGAGGTGAGGGCCGAGATCGACCGTCTCGATGCCGCCATGGTGGATTGTATCGGCGAGCGCTTTACCTATGTCGAGCGGGCCTGGCAGCTTAAAAATTCTCCGGCGGACGCACGCGTGCCCTGGCGGGTTCAACAGGTGATCGATCGGGTCAAGGTCCGGGCGGCCGAGCAAGGCCTGCCGCCGGAACTTGCCGAAGCGCTATGGCGGCAGATGATCGGCTGGTTCATCCAGTACGAGGAGGAGAGGCTCCGCCAGCAGCTCGATACCAAGAAATAGCGATCACGGCGGCGATGGATCAAAAGGCTGACAAATCGAATCTGATCGAAGGCGCGACCGGCCCGTGGGAGGTCGTGATCGGCATGGAGGTGCATGCGCAAGTGACCTCCAACGCCAAACTGTTTTCCGGGGCCTCGACCGAGTTCGGCGGCGAACCCAATTCCCATGTCAGCCTGGTCGACGCCGCCATGCCCGGCATGCTGCCGGTGATCAACCAGGCTTGCATCGCGCAAGCGATCCGCACCGGACTTGGGCTTAAGGCGAAAATCAATCTGACCTCGGTGTTCGACCGCAAGAACTACTTCTATCCCGACCTGCCGCAAGGCTATCAGATCAGCCAGTATAAGAGCCCGATTGTCGGAGAGGGTGAGGTCATCGTCGATCTTTTGAACGGCGAGCGGGTGACCGTGGGCATCGAGCGCCTGCATTTGGAGCAAGATGCAGGCAAGAGTCTGCACGACCAGCACCCGAAATATTCCTATGTCGATCTCAACCGTTCGGGTGTCGCCCTGATGGAGATCGTGTCGAAGCCGGACCTCCGCTCATCCGACCAGGCCAAAGCCTATGTCGGCAAGCTGCGGACCATCCTGCGCTATCTCGGCACCTGTGACGGCAATATGGAGGAAGGGTCGCTCCGCGCCGACGTCAATGTCTCGGTGCGGCGCCCCGGTGAACCCCTGGGAACGCGATGCGAGATCAAGAACGTCAACTCAATTCGCTTTATCGGGCAGGCGATCGAGCACGAAGCGAGGCGCCAGATCGACGTCCTAGAGGAGGGTGGTGTCATCGATCAGGAGACACGGCTGTTCGATGCCAAGACCGGCGAGACGCGCTCGATGCGTTCCAAGGAGGAAGCCCACGACTATCGTTATTTCCCCGATCCTGACCTGCTTCCGCTCGAACTAACGCAAGACTATGTCGATAGCCTTGCGCACGATCTTCCCGAACTTCCCGATGAAAAACGCGCGCGCTTTATCGCCGAATACGGGCTCAGCCCTTACGATGCGGATGTGGTGATCGGCGAGAAGGAATCGGCGGATTATTTCGAGGCGGTTGCCAAAGGCCGCGATGCCAAACAGGCGGCCAACTGGGTCAACAACGAGCTGTTCGGGCGTCTCAACAAAGAAGGGCGCGCCATCGTCGACAGCCCGGTGACCTCGGAGCAACTCGGAAGCATTCTCGATCTCATCAAGTCCGGAACCATTTCTGGCAAGATCGCCAAGGATGTGTTCGACATTGTCTGGACCGAGGGCGGCGATCCGGCCGCAATCGTCGAGGCGCGCGGGCTGACGCAAGTCACCGATTTGGGCGCGATCGAGGAGGCCGTTACCGAAGTCATCGCCGCCAATCCCGACAAGGCCGAAAAAGCGAAAGACAAACCGGCGCTGGCCGGCTGGTTCGTCGGACAAGTGATGAAGGCAACCGGCGGCAAGGCAAGCCCTCAGGCCGTGAACGAACTCGTCAAGAAAAAGCTTGGGCTCGAATGAGCCACGCGATCCGTATTCATGAGTATGGGGGCCCAAAAGTCCTGAAATGGCAAAAGGTCGAAATCGGTCCCCCAGGCCCCGGTGAGGTCAAGCTCAAGCAAACGGCGGTCGGCCTCAACTTTATCGACATTTATATGCGCACGGGTCTTTACCCGCAGCCCTCGCTTCCGTTCATCCCTGGCATGGAAGCAGCCGGTGTCGTGACCGAGCTCGGCGAGGGGGTGAGGGATCTGAAAATCGGCCGCCGGGTGGCCTATGCCGGACAAGTCGGCGCCTATGCCGAGGAACGTCTGATCGCCGCCGACCGCGTGGTCAAGATTCCCAACGAGATCACCGACCGGACCGCGGCAGCCATCATGCTCAAGGGCATGACGGCGCAATATCTCCTGCGCCGAACTTTCAAGGTGGGCCGCGGCACCACGCTTCTATTCCATGCCGCCGCCGGCGGTGTCGGCCTCATCGCCTGCCAGTGGGCCGCGTCATTGGGAGCGACGGTCATCGGAACGGTCGGCTCGTCCGGCAAGGCGCTCATCGCCCGCGGCCATGGCTGCACCCATGTCATCAATGTTCACGAAGAGGATGTCGTCGCCAAGGTCAAGGAATACACCAAAGGCAAAGGCGTCGATGTCGTCTACGACTCGATCGGCAAAGACACGTTTCCGGCCTCGCTCGACTGTCTAAAGCCGCTCGGCATGTGGGTCAGTTTCGGACAAGCATCGGGTCCGGTGCCACCGTTCAACATCACGCTGCTGTCGCAGAAGGGCTCGCTGTTCGCCACGCGTCCGTCGCTCGCCAATTACATCGAGACGCGAAAGGACCTCGTGGCGACGGCAAACGATCTGTTCGATGTGATCGGAAACGGGACGGTGAAGATCGCGATCAATCAAACCTATCCATTGGCCGACGCGGCTCAGGCCCAAAGCGACCTGGAAGCGCGGCTCACAACGGGATCGACGGTGTTGCTGGCCTAAGTCCGACACCGCCCGGCGCCCGCGATCCACGCCGCTAGAGCGGCAATCCTTCGTTTTCTTCAAAACGCGATGTTGGTTACCGGCCGGTCACCGCGACTGGTGAAGGACTCGTTGCCAGGGCGAAAGATTAACGCAACAGCCCTTTCATCGCCTATGCCGTAAACCAATATTACCGGCCGTTTAGATCTGCTTGCTTAGCATTAAGCATATGAATTGAGGAGTTGTTGAAACTCTTCGCTCATGGTTAGCGCGTGGATGGTTGGAAAAACGTCTTACGACGACAAGCAAAGTAAGAGGGGGAGTCGTTATGGCACGCATGGAGATGGCGACGGAGATTGCGGGGCTCGGCGCAAGCACGGGCTCCGCGGACTCTCTGTTCGAGTTGGGCATGCTTTACGCGACCGGACGAGATGTGGCCGCCGACCTGGTGGTCGCGCATAAATGGTTCAATCTCGCGGCGGCGCGCGGCAACGCGGCAGCTATGACGCGTCGCCTCGAGCTCGCCCGTGAAATGTCGTGCGAGCAGATCGCGCAAGCCCAGAAGCTCGCCCGGGAGTGGCTGCAAACGAACTAGAGTTTTAGGGGCGCCGCGCGGGGTATTAGTTCCCCTCGGCGCCTTCACCGCTGCAATTACGGAACAAAGACATCATGCAGCGATAGCTCCTTCGGGCAAAACCTGGCCTGGAGTCTGCTGCCTCTGCCTCAGGAACCGTCGCCTGTGCGTTTTGCGAGGCCGGTGGCACCTGCCTCTCGCTTACAGGCTTTCGCGGTAAGGGCTGATCGGTAGGCTCAGACGAGCCACCAAACCGATCCCGGGCATTTCGCACGGCGCGGCCGGTCAATCCCACGAGCGTGTCGGTTTCGCCTGGCTTCTCGAAGGTCTTATTTTCCTGTTCGAGCTTCTTCTGCAATTTTTGCACACTCGGATCCGAAGCGAGATCCTCCGGGAGCGGGCCGTCATAGCTATAGACCTTCTCGATGCCGTTACAGGACGTGCCATGCACCGCCGAACAGGAGGCATGGTGGCCTTCTTTGGCGGTCCGGATCACACAATAGAGCTTGAGCGCATCGCTCGGCTTCGCGCCCCCGGCATCGACCCGGCAAAGATAAGTCTGATCGGGGCCGGTGCAGGTGACGCAGTAGGTCGCCTCCTTGGCAGAGGAGGGCAAAGCGACGGCGAATAACCCAACCGTGAGACAGGCCAACTGCAGGGTTTTTCGGTAAGCCGGCACGATCATGGCGCCAGAAACTCCTTCTTCGCCGTGATTGCCCAAAAATCTAGCACGATTGCGGCTATATGGTTGGCCCAAAAAGGGGATTTATTTTGTCCGCCCCGCCACATTCAGCGGCGGCCGCGTGCGCCTCTCATAGCGAGGGAACCCTCGCTGCCGCTCCGGCAATCCTTCAAACTACGCCGCCGGTTCACCCGTATGGTTGTTGGTTGCCAAGCGGAGCCGGACGAACTAACTGAATTATCTCGACGGAGACGTGGCCGAGAGGCTGAAGGCGGCGGTTTGCTAAACCGTTATACGGTCTAAAGCCGTATCGAGGGT
>CAZFYL010000023.1:0-25964 GCA_964523345.1 uncultured Methyloceanibacter sp. | reverse complement strand
CGGGAACGCAGACTTGGAATCACATGTAAGACGGTTACTTGCATTCAGTCGGTGGTGTTACGCCGGGCCTGATCAATTCGAGCCCGGTCGATCAGGAAATCTACGATGGCTCCGGCCACGTCCTTGGGCTGCCCGCGCCACGGAAAATGATTGGTCGAGAACCCGGGCCCGCAATTTATTTCCAACACATGATAATTGTGGCGCGTCGCCGGCACGCTGGCATTCTCGATCACGACGTCGGCGCCGCATAGAACGAGGTCGGGTACGAGTTTGACGGCCCGTTCGATCACGTCGGCGTAGGATCGGTGCACCGCGTCGCTGACCTCGATGAATTCGCCGCCCTGATGCATGTTGGATACGTCGGTAAGTTGCACCAGCTGACCGGCCGCCGGGACATCGCCCGGATCAAAACCCGCCCGGCGGAGAAAGTCGTATTCCCGCCGTCTAATCCGCAGCAGCGTTCCGGTATGGCCGGGATTGAGCCGGCGCTCAACATTCTTGAGCGCGATCAGTTCCTCGATGGTGTGGACGCCGTCTCCTTCGACATTTGCAGGGCGTCCGCATTCGATCGAAATGACGCGCCCATCGAGACAGGTGAACCGGTAGACTTGGCCCGAGACCGTCTCTTCGATCAAAACCTATTCGTGGTTTTCACCGACATCGGCAAATGCCTCGCGGAACGATGCCAGGTCGCTCAGGCCGACATGGACCTGCTGACCCTTCTTGCCGCGGATGGGCTTGACGCAAACACCGCCCGGCGCCGACTCGATCAAGGCCGTGAAGTACGAGTCCGCTTCATCCCCGGCATCGCGGGGGAATGCGGCGCCGCGAGGAACGCTGACCCCGTTTCGCCGGAGGAACGACTTCACCAGATCCTTCCGTTTCACGAACAGCGCCGCTTGCCGGTCAATCAGCGGTCCGGGGACTCTGGCCCCGCGCGGATCGGAGACGCGCAACGATCCCCCGTCGAAATAATAGGGTACGCCCCCAATCTCGAACGCGAGGATCGTCTTCCCCGCCAGGAGGGGGTTGGTCACCTCCTCGTGCGCCAAATATCGGTGCGCGATGCCTCGCGCCGTCAAAGCCTCGACCACGCAGTCACCGCTACTGCCTTTCGAAAAAGGCTTCGGCGAACCGGGCTTGCCAACGCGTTTGGTCATCTCAAGGTAATCCAGGATGGCTCCTGCCACATCTTTTGGCTGCCCGCGCCAGGGATGGTGAGCGGTGGAGAACCCGGGGCAGCAATTGAGGTCGAGGATATGATAGCTGTTTGCCGTCGCCGGCTTTGCCGCATCGGGTATTGCGATGTCCACTCCACAAACCAGCAGATCGGGCAGGAAGCTTAGCGTACGCTCGATCACTTCGACATAGGATCGATGCACCTCCTCTGTGACGGTAATGGCTTCGCCGCCCTGATGGATGTTTGACAGTTTCCTCAGAAATACCAGCCTTCCCGGCTCTGGAACATCATCAACCTGAAGGCCGGCCCGCTCAAGGAATTCGCGCTCGGGCTTTTCAAGCGTGAGTGTACTGGAATGGGTCGGATGACCGGCGCGCTCGGCATTCTTGAGTTCAACTAGTTGAGCGATGGTGTGGATGCCATCTCCCTCGACATTCGCCGGGCGCGAAAGTTCCATCGCAATAACGCGGCCGCCAACGCAAGTGAACCGGTAGACCGACCCGGGAACCGTCTCCTCGACCAGGATCCGCTTATAGTGTTGGCCAACCTCCGCGAAGGCCGCGCGAAAAGACTGTTCGTCTCGAATGCCCACATGAACTTGGAAGCCCCACATGCCACGGCCCGGTTTAATGCAAATCCCGTGCTCCTCCTTGGACTGCAATAACCGGGCGAAGTATGCTTCCGCTTCGCGTCGAGCATGGTCGAAAAAAATTGTCCCTTCGGGAACGCTGATGCCGCGCTTTCGCAGGAAGGTTTTGACCAGATCCTTCTTCCTGGCGATTGACGCCGTCGGACCGTCTATTCCCCAGCCGCTGGGAACGAGATTTCCGCGGGGATCGGCGATATGCAGGCACCCTCCGCCATAATAGTAGGTCGCCCCTTTGACACGAAATTCGGCGATTTTCGCCTTTGCAAATCCCGGATTTGTGATTTCCTCCGGCGGCACACAACGATACGGAAGATCTCGCGCGGCCAGCGCTTGAATTAAGCAAGCGCCTCCGCTGCCCTTCCTAAAGACCCTCGGACGATCTTCACCAGATCGCATGCTGTTCGCCACAGCCTCAATCATCCCCTGTAATGCTCCACGCACTAGCGTAACAAAAACGGCCGGTGCCGCAAGTCAGTGTAGAGATCACTCAAACGGGGCCGTGCGGGAGCGAACGGCCGCCGTGACGTCGGCGCCGTCGAATGTCAATTGCTCTGGCGTCTCGCTAGAAAAGCTGGGCAGGCCTTAGGCTGCCACGCCGTGCTCGGTCCGCCGCTTCGCCGATTCCGGATGAAGCACGATGTTGCATAGCTCGTCATATTTGGTGGCTGCGTGCTCCAGGCTATGCCACCTCAATATGGTCTCGCGCGCGCGTTGTCCTCGCAGGGACCGGGCTTGCTCGGCTTCAGAGACAAGAGTCTCGATCGCCCCAGCGAGCTCTTCAGGGTTACGCGGCGAAATGATAAGTCCGGAATCTTCCACCAAGACTGCCGCATCGCCGACGTCGGTCGTTACGCAAGGAACGCCTGTCGCCATAGCCTCGGCCAGCACGTTTGGCGTGCCCTCACCATAGGCAGAACTGAGCACAACGACATCCATGCCGCGCAGCAGGCGCGGGATATCGGGCCGCTCGCCCAGAGCCATCACCCGATCCAAGCGCGGAAGACCGTCAGTGTTACGTCCAACGAGCACAAATCGAATATGCGGGCATCTTGCCGACACCAATTTCGCGGCCTCGAGCAGAGTCGCATGATCCTTCTGCGGGTCTGCACGGGCGATCACGCCGACCGCAAAGGTCGTGGCGTCAAGCCCAAGCTCACTCCGCACCAGGACACGGTCTCGTCCATCAGGCCGGTACTCTTCGAGATCGAGGCCGTTCGGGAGCAGCATCCAGCCCTGAGGACGGTACCCGAGCGTCTCATGCGCCCGCCGTCCGGCTTTCGAATTGACCGAAACCAGCCTCGGTAGCGGCGACAACCAAGACAAGACGCTTACGATGCGCCGTGTGGTCCACGCGCAGCGCGTAAAGTCGAGATTGGAGCAGCGCACGTTCCAAATGACCCGCCTCACGCCGACCCCGCTCGCCATGGCGGCAAGCGTCCCTATGAGATCGGCATGGTAGAGCCACGTCATGACAAGGTCTGGACGGACCCGCCGCATGAGCCGCACCAACTTGATGAAGGCGCTGGGTAAGCGGGAAAATCGGTCAAGCCCCAGACTGTGGACCTCGATCCCCGCTTCGCGGAGACGATTCACATGGGGCCCGCCATCGAGCAGGGAAATAACGACGTTGTTCACCGACCCGCGCTGCTGTGCGGCGACCACCAGGCGCACAAGCATGGCTTCCGCCCCGCCCCTGTCCAGGTCGGTAATGACATGAAGGACGGTGCCGCCTTCCTCCGGCGAACCGGCAGGCGCTTCCGTGCCCCCATCATATTGCTCGCGTCGCGTAAGCAACCTACCGCCCCCAACGAGCAGGCATTCAAGCCAAGGTAGATCCTGCCGTGACGCGAGACTAAGAACGGGCAGGCCGATCTAGTGTGCATGGGCTCGACGCCACTTCAAGACGCGAGTGGAGGGTCTGGGTTGTTTTGTGCACACCTGTGTCATAACTGCCACGCTACTAACTATCAGTTTTCATTTGGCTTTTCTCGGGCCAGTGGCTGCCTAGGATCCGATCGTAACTCGGGGGGCGGAACGGAACCCACCCGGCGCCCGGAGCAAGGGTCAGTTCGCCAAAGACGATTCTTCGGCCCAGGGCGTAGAGATCGACCCTCACAAATTCGGACCCTGCGCCAAGAGCCTCGGCCACAGAAGTCATTTCGTTGAGATTGTGCGGCCGTTCGAAGTCAAACGCCTCGCCATAGGCCTCCCGCATGAAGGGTTGAATACGCCAGTTGCGGTCGTAGAAGCGGCTGCGCGGCGTATCCCCGTGCCGCCCATCGATCACCTGGACGTAGAGGGCCCGCCCCGCGAACACATAGAACTTGTAGTCGGGGGGAATTTCCCCGTCCTCCAGCAGCATCTCTTCGATCATGAGGCGCGAGGGTATTTCGGTATACCAGGGCTCGTTGACTTCCGGCCCGCAGCGGCGCCGCAAGATCCGCCAGCCCAGGTCGCAGAGGGCTTGGCGTGAAAGCGCGGACTTGTCCCAAATGAGGGCCCGCAGTTCCCGTCCGCTCCCATGCGCTCCTTTCAACACAAACCTGGACGGCAGCGCCGCGTAATCGATGCGATCGGGGCGATCTCCGGCATAATAGAGTCGCGTCAGGACTTCGTCGCCCAGCCTTGACTTAACATAGTCGCGAACGGCGATCTTGTCGGCGAACATCGGAGCTTGGCTCGGCGGGTGGAACTTTCGCGCGCAGACGCGTTCATTGAACGTGCGCGGATTGTCGAGGTCGGGCCAATATCCGAGATGCCGAAAGAACTCGAGCTGTTCGTAGAGCCGCGGCCCCACGACGCTCCGATAGGTGATCTTGGCCTGCGATTTTAGCCTCTCAATGGTCATTCCGAAGATGCCAGCTGTCTTGGATGCGAACTCAGGCCGCTTTGTTTGCGCGCAAAATACCGTAGCGCATATAGAAATCACGAATCCGGTCGTCGCTTAAAAGGCCTGAGTGGATCTGGGCCAATCTCACACCGGTGTAGTTGTTTCCTTCCAGGAAGACGGGGCCTGCGTCGGTCAGGACGATGTCCCAGCCGACATAGTTGATGAAGGGAAGATGCCGCATCAGCTTGAGCGATGCGTCCTTGGCCCCGGCCCAGTCCGGCAGCACCTCTCCACGAATCTGCGTGCCGCTGTCGGGATGCTGCGCATGGTGCCTCGGCGCGCGCGGCGCAGCGGCGTCGTGTTCGACCGCCACACCCAGCATTCCAGTCTCCAGATCCACGTCCGCGGCGAGTCCTCCCTGCCCAAAATTGTCGACCCCATCCGAACTCTTGGTCCCCAGACGCAAAGCCGCTCTTGCGACAAAGGGCTCACCGTCATCATCGCGCAGGCAGATGAGCCGCACGGTGTTGGTCGTATGCGGGTACATCTTTTGGCAGAAATCGCACTGCTTGATGAATTCGCACAGCAGGAATTCGTCACGCTGGGCAAAGCGGCGGTAGAAATCCGGGAGGCTCAACGTTTCCCCGCCCCATCGCACGGCGCCCCCCCGCAGTTCAAGGACACGGAAATCGGTGCCGCCGCCGCCGCGCGCCCGTTTTAGAACAAGCGGAACGGATTTTTCGGGATCTTGGCTGCCGGCGATCGTTTCCCATTCGTCACACAGCACGACGGATCGATGATTGTTGGCGTAAAGGTAGTTCGTCGGAACCCTAACGTAGTGGCGGGCAAGGTCTGCGAACAGCAGCTTGTCCTCGAGCAACTCGCGCGCAGGCTTTGGATTGATGAAGCGGCTAAGTTGCCTTTGAAGATCGGACAAATACGTCCCGGAAAGAACGCCCTCTCGGCCATAGAGATAAACGCGATCCGCCGCAAAGCCGTGCTTGAGCCCGAACATGACGTCGCGCATTGGAAAGGAGGCAACGCAGGCAAGAATTTCCTTCGCATAGGAATGCATGACAAACAGAAGCCGCACGAGCCGTTTGAGACGGCTGCCCGGCATCGCGCGATACATGCCTAGGTAAGACAATTGACGCTCCGCGCAGGAACAAGAATCCCGGCCGGTGACAACCGAATCCCACCGAAGTGTTCGGACCGGACAGCAGCCGTGTCCGACCTCGCGACAAGCCGTTCAACGGAAGCTTTTTTCGAGGACCTGTAAATCAACGCCGGAGTCAACTCCTTCCCTGCAGCGTACGGCCGGCACGCGCCATCAAGGCACCGAGACCGGTCCTTCTCGTTCTCGTCCCGGTCTTGCGCCGCACCTTCCGCCGAGCGAGGCCCGCAAGCTGATCGGCTAACACCGCCGGATCCTCTCCTCGGAAAAAGATCCGGGCCCAGAGTTCCATACTGACCGCCTGAAATCGAAACTGATTGTTGCGGTTAATGATCGCAATAATTTCCCGCTCCATGTCCCTGGGCCACTTCATCAACTCGGCCAGCATACCACCGGCAAGAAGCCGCTCAGTCCCCCAGCTCAACCCTCCAGGCATCGGGAACCCCTTCTTCCTCGCGTAGACGATATCTCTCGGCAGAGCGTCGGCGGCGACCTGCTTTACCACCCACTTGCCGTCGCCACGATGAAACTTTGCTCGTCGCGGCAAGTGGAAGGCAAAGTCGAAAATCTTGTTCTCGAGGAAGGGGACCCTCATTTCGATCGAGGCCGCCATTCCTATGCGATCGTGGCGATGGAGAATCCACGGCAGGTAATGGTGAAGGCTCCAAAAGCAATGCGCCAGGAACGCCCGATCCGGGCTGGGCGTGACCGGCGCCAAAAGGGCGAGAAGCCGACGCGGCAGCAGTTCGCGTTCGGCATCCATGGCGATGGCCATGAGATTGTGCAGCTTGGGGTGGAGCATCGTCGAAAATGGAACGAGATGCAGTGCCCTGTCCCGCTCGCTGGCTCCGAGGAAATATCTACGCCAGGAGGATCGCCGGACCCAAGTTCTGTATGTTTGCTCGAAATACCCGTACCCGCCGAACAACTCGTCGGACCCTTCCCCGGTCAACAGAACCTTGATGCCATCCGCCCTGCACTCCCCGGCCATTGCAAGAAGCGCCGGATCGCTAGGATGCGTTGGCGGCCCATCGGAGTGCCAAACGCTGCGCGGCCAAAGTTCGACAAAGCGCGCTTGATCGACCTCAACACGATTGATCGGAACACCGAGATGTCGGCCAACGCGCTCCGCCTGGGCGCCCTCGCCAACGCGCCCAGCGGCATCCGCGACATAACCGGTCAACTCCGGTACGTCGCGCTTGGCGACGGCCGCGATGAGGCTCGAATCGACCCCGCCGCTGCACGCCGCGGCGAGCGGCACATCGCTGACCAGGTGAAGCTTGACACTTTGGCCGATGAGCTCGCGAAAACTATCGACGAAACGATTTGGATCGTTCGCGCCATTCGCCACCAGGCGATCGACGTCGAGAGCGTCCAAGATGTGGAAATAGCGGCGTCTCTCGATCCCTTGCTCGTTGATCCTCCACACCGATCCCGCTTCGACCTTGTCGATCCCCTCAAACAGGCTTCCTTGCGGGCCGAGCCCGGCGGTAAAAATCCACTCCGCCACGGCGTGACGATCCGCACGCGGCGTCATTCGCGGGTGAGCAAGAAGGGCTTTGGCTTCCGATCCGAATAACAGCTCCTTCCCGGTGTCGGCGACGAGAAGAGGTTTGATGCCGACCCGGTCGCGACCGAGCCATAGGGTTTGGTCGCGGCCGTCGAAATAGGCGAACGCGAACATGCCGTCGAACCGCTTCACGCTCTGCTCCACGCCCCAATGGTGCAGCGCGAGCAGAACGACCTCGACGTCGCCCGAAGTCCGGAACCGTACGCCCGCGCGCTCGAGCTCTGCGCGGAGTTCGCGGTAGTTGTAGACTTCGCCGTTGTAGACGAGAACGCCAGTGCGATTTTCGGTCAGCATGGGTTGCGCCGAGGCTTCGGTCGGGTCGATGATCGCCAGCCTCACATGGCCGAAGGCGACCCGGCCGCTCTGCCAAATCCCATTCCCGTCAGGACCGCGATGGACAATTGGCGCGAGCATCGCCTCGATCGATTGGGGGTCTGCTTCCCCGCCGTCGCGCCGCCAAATTCCGACTAGTCCGCACATGCACGCCGGCCTCGGACCCTATATACCCGGTTTGACCAACTGAGACGCCACCTCACCGGCCGAAGCCTTCCCTTGCGTCACGCGCGACACGGGCCAATCCTCAAGCGAGAAGTCGACGCGTTTTGCAAGAGCGGCAACGTCGCCGGCGAAGACGTCGGCGAGAAGCGCCACATCATCGGCTTCGATAGAATCCGATCCGTTGGGCTCCGCGCGCCGATTGGCATGAATGGGATCGACAGATCCATCCGGCGCGTCGAGGCCAAGAAAGCGCGCAGCCTGCACTACGAGCGATCCCGGGTCCCTATTCAATTTACGGCTGTCGAGCAGCAACACGTTCGCGGCCGGGAACAGGTCGAGTGCATGCCGCAATTGAGCCTCGTAGAAGCCGCGTTCGACATAGGAGAAATGCCGGTTGCCAAACCCTTTGGCATCGGTCGCCCGCTCGCGGCCCTCGCGGATCGCGTCAGAGAAAGACAAGGGCTCTCTCCCTTTTCGTCTTTGATGGCACCAAGCGGAGTAGGCGCGCTCGATCGGATCGCGAAGAAGCAGAATGAGCTTGATATCCGGATTGTAGGCGCAGACGCGCTCGAGCGCGCCTGGCCAATAGATATAGATGGGCGTTGCCTCGCCGCGAACCTTGCCTTCGCGCCGGCGCGGGAAGCTCCGGTGGTAGCGGTGGTAGCTCGGGCTCGACCAATCGACGCTTACCTCATCGTCGAAGAAGTGCACCTCTTTGCTTTTTGACAGACTGACTTGCGGGTGACGCTCGAGCAGCCGGTAAAGGCTGAAGGTTCCACCCTTTTGCACACCGGCGATCAGAAAATCCACCGGGGCTGACCCCGCCGCCCCCTCGCCGCCTATGAGCCTACGCCACGACATCGCCGACCGGTCCTCGCTTGCCGAATTATAGCCTTGTCAACCAGGAGTTGCCTATTTGCTATCGCTGTAAGACACTGTCGGCCGCAAGAGTGACAGTCAAATCGGTGGCGGACGGCAGTGCCTGAGGGCACGGCTGCGACCTGCCACCAGGGCCGTTGCGGGTCGTCGGGTCTCCAATTGGCCCATTTACATCGTCGGAGCTAGAACGATGAGAGTCTGCGTTATTGGCGCCGGTGCGATCGGTGGCACGATGGCGGTCAAGCTCGCACTCGCAGGCGAAGATGTCAGCGTCATCGACCGGGGCGCACATCTTGGTACGATCAGAACCAATGGATTGGAGCTGCGGTCGAGTGACGGAGCGGTCTTGAATGCCAAGGTCCGCGCCTTCGACCACGCTGGCGACGCGGGAAGGCAGGACCTCGTCGTTCTTGCTGTCAAATCCTATAACTTGGAAGAGGCAAGCCGGCATATCGGGCCCTTGCTTGATCCCGGGACCACGGTCATGACGGTTCAAAACGGAATTCCCTGGTGGTACTTCCAACGGCATGGTGGTGAATTCGACGGCAAAACGCTCAAGACGCTCGACCCGAACGGCACTCTTGCTCGTGCCGTCGATGCGGAGCGTATCATAGGGAGCGTGGCTTATCCGGCGGCATCCATCGCCGCCCCTGGCGTGATCAAGCATATCGAAGGCGAGCGCTTGCCGATCGGCGAGCTCGACGGCCGGGAAACCGATCGCGCCGGCCGCATCAGCGAAATGCTGAATCGTGCCGGCCTCAAGTCTCGCGTGATTTCCGATATCCGTCCGGAGATTTGGCTGAAGGCAATGGGCAGCCTGACGTTCAATCCGATCAGCGCGCTCAGCCACGCGACCATGGAGGAGATCTGCCAGTGTGCTGAGACGCGGCAGCTTGTCGCCGACATGATGAAGGAAGCCGAGATCGTAGCCGGGAAACTTGGCATCGCGTTCCGCCATAGCATTGAAAAGCGTCTTGACGGTGCGGAGAAGGTCGGCGCTCATAAGACCTCTATGCTCCAGGACGTCGAAGCGGGGCGTCCGCTCGAGACCGAGGCGTTGGTCGGATCGATCCTCGAATTGGGACGGCTCACCGGGACGCGAACACCCGCCGTCGCAACGGTTTATTCATTGGTCAGGCTGCTTGAGAATGTGATGCGCGCCTCTGACGGCACCTTGAAGGTCGAAAAGAGCGCCGCCATCAGGGCCGCATAGACGTGATAAGAAAGAGCGGCCGGGACTTAAGGAGAGGCGCTTGGTAGCGCCTCGCTAATATGGTCGAACATCACCGCAGGCGGCTTCTTTATTTGCCGATCGAGACCCAGGCGCGCGAGCTCTTGGGCAAGAGCTTTCTCGCCGCCCGCGCCGTCGAGCGCGATTGGATTGTGGTGATGGGAGACAAGGGCGTGACGCGGCGCTTTATGCGCGAGCATCCGCCGGGCATCTATGTCGAGATCAGTATCCCCAACAAGAAGGCATCGCGCCTGGAAGAGATTCACAAAGCCGGCAACGGCATCGTCAATCTGTGTGAGGAAGGGATTTTCTATCCCGACGGCCGCGACTATTGCGCCCGCAAGATGGGGACCGACGCATTTCATTGGACGGATCGCCTCCTGCTCCCCGGCGAGCGAAACGCATCCGACCTCCGGACTTATTTTCCGGAATCGCAAGGCAAGATCGCCGTCACCGGAAATCCTCGCTTCGACGTTCTCGCCCCGCAGCTTCGCTGCGTGTACGAGGACAAGGCAGCCGCGATACGGCGGAAACTCGGCCCCTTCCTTCTGGTCAATACGGCCTTCGGCAGGGCCAATCCGCAACGTGCCGGCGAGAACGCCGCCGACAGGTTGGTCGCGCGCGGAATCCTAAACGAAGGCAAGGACGCGGATTTCATTCGCCGCCATATCGAATTCAAGAGCCGTCAAATGCGCGGCCTGCAAGCGTTGCTCAAAGAGCTGAACGACTCCGGCGCCGTCGAAAAGATCGTGGTGAGGCCGCACCCGGTCGAAAATCACGATATGTGGCGGGAGTGGGCGGAGGGCACCAATATCGAGATCCGGTATGAGGGAAGCGCCATCGAGTGGATCCTCGCTTCGGATGCCGTGCTCCACCCGGGTTGCACCACCGGCGTCGAGGCCCTGCTGCTCGACCGGCCGGTGTTCTCTTATGTCGCGGAACCGGAGAGCGAGTTTGTCAATCAGACCGACCAGGTGAGCCAGTGGATTTCGAGCGCCGACGAGTTGATCGCCGGTCTTGCCCGGCTGAGCCCTCTGGCGCGGGCCGATCTGCACAAAGCGCTCGCACCGCAACGCGCGGCACTCCGCTCTTATCTCGCCAATGTCGATCCCCCTCTCGCCGCCGACCGAATCTTGGGCGAACTTGACCGGCTCGATGCGCCCACGGCAAACCTGGCCGAACTCGGCACGCAGCAATCGGCGATGAGCCGTTGGGCGGCGCCGTTGCGCAGCTTACGCGCCCGCCTCTCGAATCCATCGAACATGAGCCGCAAGAAACAGAAGTTTCCCGCACTTGGCGACGATGACATCCGGGCGCCGCTGGAAACTTGGACCGAGGCCGGCATATTGTCTCGTGTGCCGGAGATCACGCGGCTCGGCGACCGGCTCTGGAGTCTGCATTAGGCATGGAGCATCCCGCATCGATAACCGCAACGGACGCGAGCGGGACAGGCTTCAAGATCGCCGGCCGGCACGTTGGCGCAAACAGCCCTGCCCTCATCATTGCCGAAGTTGCGCAAGCCCATGACGGCTCGCTCGGCATGGCGCATGCCTACATCGATGCGGCCGCGGACGCCGGCGCTGACGCGGTGAAGTTTCAGACCCATCTTGCCGCCGAGGAATCGACGCTCGATGAGCCCTTTCGCGTGCAGCTCTCCGACCAGGATCGCACCCGGTTCGATTATTGGCGGCGTATGGAATTCTCGCCAGAACAGTGGCAGGCGCTGGCGTCTCACGCCAAAGAACGCGGCCTTATCTTCTTGAGCTCGGCGTTCTCTCTAGCTGCCGTCAACCTGTTGAAGGAGATCGGCGTTCCTGCCTGGAAGATTGGATCGGGGGAGTTCGGCGCGAAGGATCTTTGGCAAGCGATGGCGGCGACCGGGCTGCCGATCCTGTTCAGTACCGGCATGGCGAGCCGCGCCGAGATCGGCCAAGCGGTGACGCTGTTCCGGTCGAGTGCCGTACCTTATGCGCTTCTGCAATGCACCAGCACCTATCCCTCGCCGCTCGAGGAGGTCGGCCTCAATGTCATCGACGAGCTCAAGGCGCACTATCGCTGCCCGGTCGGATTGTCGGATCATAGCGGCAGCCTCTTCCCCGGCCTGACCGCGTTGGCGCGCGGCGCGGACATCGTCGAGGTTCATGTCATCCTCCACCGCGACAGTTTCGGTCCAGACGTCGGCTCGTCGTTGACCTTCGAGGAGTTGCGCATGCTGTGCGCCATGCGCGACGCTGTCACAACGATGGATGCCCATCCGGTCGACAAGGATTTGATGGCCGAACGGCTCCAGCCGACCCGTACCATTTTTGGCCGAAGCCTGGCTCCAGCCTCCCACCTTCGGGCGGGAACCGTCTTGACCGAGGCGATGCTGGTGCCGAAGAAGCCAGGCGGCGGGATCCCGCCGGAGGCGCTCGACCAAATCACCGGGCGGCGCCTGGCACGCGATGTCTCTCCCGACCATATCCTTCGCTGGAGCGACATTGAGGACCAAAGCGGTTAGACCGGCGGTATAATCTTGAGTTGCTTGGTTAACGGATCGCTCGGCGTTTTCCGCCTGATCATGATTGGAGGTCTCGGTTGAGCCGGCGCAAGGTCTGCGTTGTCGTGAACAGTCGAGCGAATTACGGGCGCATCAAGAGCTTCTTGCGCGCGGCGCGCAGTCATGAAGGCCTGCAACTTCAGCTGATCGTCGGTGCCTCGGCCTTGCTCCATCGCTTCGGCTCGGCGATCGACGTCATGAAACAGGACGGCTTTGAACCCGATGCCGTGGTTCATTCGATCGTCGAAGGGGAGACCCCCGCCACCATGGCCAAGTCGGTGGGCCTCGGCACGATTGAGCTCGCGACGCATTTTCAATCTTTGAATCCCGATGTCGTTCTGACCGTGGCGGACCGCTTCGAAACCATCGCGACGGCGGTCGCCGCGAGCTACATGAACATTCCGGTTGCTCATACCCAAGGCGGCGAAGTGACCGGCTCGATCGACGAGAACGTGCGCCATGCCATCACCAAGCTCTCTCACATTCATTTTCCGGCAACGGAGCGTGCGCGCGATTTCTTGATCCGGATGGGCGAGCAGCCCGAAACTGTCCACCTGACCGGCTGTCCCTCGATCGACCTCCTGGTCGACATCGACCTGTCCCTTCCCCAAGACCTGTTCCAGCGCTACGGGGGCGTCGGCGCGCGGATCGATCCGGCCAGGGACTACATGGTCGTGTTGCAGCATCCGGTGACGACCGAATATGGCGAGGGCCTCGATCAGATCAACCAAACGATCGAAGCGGTCGATCGAATCGGACGAAAGGGCATGCAAGTTGTTTGGCTTTGGCCGAATGCCGATGCGGGCTCGGACGATGTCGCCAAGGGCTTGCGTGTTTTCCGCGAGACACGACACCCCGACTATCTCGCGCTGATACGCAATTTCGCCGTCGAGGATTACGCGCGTCTCATCAACAACGCCGCTTGCCTGGTCGGTAACTCGTCCTCCGGTTTGCGCGAAGGCGCCTTTCTCGGCACGCCTTGCGTCAATATCGGCAGCCGTCAGCGCGACCGCGAGCGCGCCGGGAATGTGATCGACGTGCCGCATGAGGCCGATGCCATTGAAAGCGCGATCGAGCGGCAGCTCGCGAATGGCCGCTATGACGGTTCGCATATCTTCGGCGATGGCCGCGCCGGACAGCGCATTGCCGATATTCTGTCGGCGGCCCCCTTACGGCTCGACAAGACGCTCAACTATCTCAACTCGCGATGACGACGCTTCTCGCAATCGTTCCGGCCCGAATGGGGTCGAAAGGCGTTCCAGGAAAGAACAAGGCGCTGATCGGCGGCGTGCCGCTGATCGAGTACACGATAACGGCGCTGGAGGCGTCCAAGGCCGTGACCTCGATCCTGATCTCAAGCGACGATCCCGACATCCTCGGCCGCTACCGCGACAGGACGGGGGTCACCGTCGTCGAGCGGCCCGCAGCCTTGGCGCAAGACGATTCGACCACCGCCGAGGCGGTCACGCACGCGCTTGCGGAATGGGACGGGTCCGGTCATCAGGCGCCAGATATCATCATGATTGCCCAACCGACCACGCCGCTGCGGCGCGCCGGGGACATCGATGCCGCTTTCGAGTTGTTTGAGACATCGGGCGCGGAATCGTTGATCAGCGCCTGCCGCGCGGAGGGCGTCCGGCATCCGCTAAGTATGTACCGCATGGGAGAGGCAGGCCGCGGCAGTGCCATCGCGCAGGAGCATGGAAGAGCGTCGCGGCGCCAGGACTTCGAGACCATCTATCAGCGCAATGGCGCGATTTACCTCGTCACAACGCGTTTTTTTCGCTCGACCGGCAAGCTCCGCAGCGACCAGCCCGTGATCTACGAGATGCCGTGGGAGCGCTCGATCAATATCGATACGCCGGGCGATCTCCTCATCGCAAAGGCTCTGATCGAGAGCGGCTTGGCCGATCCATGAAAATACTCGTAACCGAGCCCCGAGACTTGACCGATGAGGTCAAGCGTCAGCTTGAGGCGCTGGGAACGGTCGTCTACGGGCCGTTCGACGATCATGCCCTCATTCAGAAGCTTGCAAACGCCGACGCCCTCATGGTTCGGCTCGGCCGCTATATCGGTGCGCCGCTTCTCGCCGAGGCGCCAAAGCTTCGCTTTATTCTGACCGCGACAACGGGGCTGGACCATATCGATGTCGATGCCGCGCGCCGGGCCCGAGTCCGCGTGATTAGTCTTCGCGACTGCCCCGGCGCGATCGTCGATGTGTCCGCCACGGCTGAACATTGCTTTGGCCTCATTCTGGCGCTTGCCCGCCGCACCCCTTCGGCCGCCCATCACGTGGAGGCTGGCGGCTGGGACCGGGACCGTTTCTGGGGCAGTCAACTCGCAGGCAAGCGCCTCGGCATTGTCGGTTACGGGCGCATCGGCGCCAAGGTGGCACGCTATGGTAGCGCGTTGGGCATGGAAATCCTTGCATACGACACCGCACCGGACAAAATCCGGGCGCCTGCGAACCCCGTCAGTCTGGATGAATTGCTGCACCGTTCCGATGTCGTGACGGTGCATGTCCCCGGGGTTCCCGAAAACCGGCATCTCATCGACGATGCCGCCCTGGCGCGGATGAAGCCGGGCGCCATGGTTATCAATACCGCTCGCGGCTCCGTCGTCGATGAACAGGCCTTGGCGCGTGCCGTGTCTAGCGGGCACCTCAAGGGAGTGGCCGTGGACGTTCTCTCCGGAGAGGAGCACGGCGAGATCGAAAAGAGTCCGCTGCTGGCCTGTGCCAGAGAGGGCCATAACGTCATCATCACCCCTCATATCGGGGGCGCGACGTATGAGTCTATTGCTCGCACCGAACTGGCGATCGTCGACCGCTTTGGTCAAATCCTGGCGACATCATAGGAGGGCCTCTGTCTTGCGGGACCCGCCGCCGCCGCAAGAAGTGCAGCGATCTTATCGGCGCGCTTGGCCCAGCTATAGTTGGTGTCGAAATCAAGCCTGGCGCGTTCGGCCAAGCGCGCACGAAGATCCTGATCCTTTCTCAGGCGCTCGATGGCGTTAACCCAGGACTCGATATCGTCGGGGTCGCACAGAAGCGCGTTGACCTCGTCGGTCAGAACTTCACGGAGCACCGGCAGGTCTGAGCTCACGATCGGTTTTGCGTGCGCCATGTACTCGAAGATCTTAAGCGGTGACATCCAAGACGAGACCTCTCCCCCACCGTGCACCCTGACTTGCCGCTGGTACGGCACGAGCATCACGTCGGGACCGCGCAAGAACGCACTCACCGCGCGCGGTGGCCGGTAACCGTAGAACACGATATTCGTCAGTCCCGCGGTTTTATCGCGCCAGTGCGCAAGGTCGGCATCGTTGCCGCCGAGCACGTGAAAGCTGACGTCGGGCATCAATTGGGCGAGACCTGCGATGATCTCCGCTCCTTTCCCCGGATAGAGATGGCCTGCGTACCCGGCCCGAAACGACGGGCCTTCGACCGGCTCGAAGGCGAACGCACCTCCTCCTTCGGCCGGGGGGTCCGCGGCATCGGCAAGGACGTGGATGCGGCCGGCGAGGCTGGCAAAGCGATCCTCAAACCACCGCTTGAGGGCATGGCTGATGACGACGAGGCCTGCGAACGATGGCCGCGAGAACAGATCGGCGGCGGCGGCGTACTCGCTCCTCTTCAAGGGTAGATGACGTTCCAACAGAGCAGGCGCGCCGGCGAGTGACGCCGCGTAGCTGCCGAGCAGCGATCGTCCGAAAAAATGCGTCGCGCCCATCTGCAAACTCTTTTCGATTCGTTCGACCTCCATGGCGAGAGACCCGCGTGAACGATCGAAGAAGCAAATGTCGAACGGCGAAACGCCAAAATCATCGAACAGGTCTGCTTCGTCGAAAGGCTGACCGGACCTCTCTGCCAGCAGGGTCGTGCGATACCCTCTGCTCTGAAGGGCGCCGCACATTTTCATGACGTGAACGCAATTGGCGGCCTTGGTCGGGACCGGCGAGTTGGCGAGATAGGCGATGTGGAGCGGAGTGGAGCTCGCGCGTGCCGGCGCTTGCGGAGCGCTAGGCGACGACATCGCGCGCACAAGAGCGCGCTTAACCATACGGCCGCGAATTGCACGCAACGGGCCGAGGAGCCGCGTTATCAATGGATGCGTAGACTCGCGCAGGGGCATCGCGCTCTCTATCAACTCCGTCTTGGGCGTAGGCCCTGACCGCAGATAACGCAAAAGCCGCGGATTGTCGCGCACTCGGGCGGCGAACGGACATTAACTAGCCCCGTGCTGGCGCCTCGACTAACATGCGAGCCCGGATCAGTCCTGCAATCCCCGGCAGTTCCTTCGATGTCTTCAGCGCCTCCCGGAATCATTTATATCGCGAGCCTGCCGCATAGCGGTTCGACCTTGCTCGATTTGCTCCTCGGCTCGCATAGCAAGATCGAAGGTCTCGGAGAGGTTAGCAAGCTGAAGCGTTATGCGGACGCCCCCTTGGGTGGCGGCCCGCTCGGCAGAAAGCAGCAATGCACATGCGGCGCCGCGAGTCTCTGGCAGTGCCCCCATTGGCAGAGGGTCGAAGCGGCGTTGCAAAACCAGGGCTCGAGCCTGCGCGATCTCTCAGTCACCGCGACCGGCCGGCGCCGCTTTCGCCGCGACAATGGATTGCTCTACTCCGCCGTCCTGGAGGCGACCGGAAAGACGTTCGTCGTCGATTCGAGCAAGTCGGCGGCTCGGCTCAAGATGCTCATTGCGGCCGATACACACCCGCTCTATCCGGTGTTTCTCTACCGGCAGCCGCATGGCCAGATCAATTCGATGGTCAAGAAATACGGCAATCCGGATCGGGCTCTGATCGACAATTTGCGCGCCAACGAAGCGATCCTCGACGTGCTGAAGGGACGTTCCTTCGTCACGGTGCGTTATGAAGACATCACCGCCGATCCGTCTCGCGCGCTGTCGAGAATCCTAAACCCGCTCGGCCTGGAATTCGAGGATCGTCAGCTCGATTGGGCGCGCCTCCGCCATCATAACCTTGCCGGCAATGCGATGCGCTTCTCCGGCAACGGCGAATTGAAAGAGGACGATTCCTGGCGCCGCATGATGGCTCCCGAGCTTATCGAGCGCGTCGATCGCGCCATCGGCAAATTGGAGTCCCGCATTGCGGAATGTCTGTGATCGCGCGACGATCCACCTGCATGTCGGCGCACACAAGACGGCGACGACCTATATCCAAACCGAGCTCGGCCGCAATGCGCGGATCCTCGCCTCTGACGGCATTGCCTATATCCCGATGCGGACGTTTCGCTCTTGGCGGCGAAGCCTCTCGCGCTTTGGTGCACGCGTGTTGGGGCCGCCCGGCGCAAGATTCGATCGGCGCTTGCGGAAATGGAACCCAGAGCGATCGCAAACTTGCATCATTTCCGATGAGAATATGATTGGCACATGCGGCGATATCGTCAGCGCCGGAAAGCTTTACCCAAACTTGCGTTCGAAACTGGGAGCTGTCGCCGCCATGTTAGAAGGCCACGAGGTGCGTCTCTTTATTTCGGTTCGCTGCTATGCGTCCTTCTACGCGGCAGCGTACAGTGAGGCGCTGCGTTATGGTGAGGGCAGCAGCGCCGAGGTTTTTAGACGGCGCCTCGATCCGGCCGCGCGGCGTTGGCCCGATGTCTTGGCCGACATCGCCGATCTGTTTCCCTCCTCCCCGATCGTCGTATGGCCTTACGAGACTTTCGCTCAGTGCCGGACCGAAATTTTTGATGCTTTGGCCGGGACCGAAATCGCAACCAAGCTCCATTTATCGCGTGAGGTGCTGCGTCCCTCACCGTCGCAAGACGCTGTGGACCAGGCTGAGCGATTTGCCGGGCGATTCGGCTGGCGCCTCGCGGCATGCCTCATGCCGTTCTTTGAGTCGCGCGCGAACGCCTCTGTGCCCTTCGATCCTTGGACCGAGATCGAGAGGCGAGAGTTGCGGCAGCTTTACGCCGCCGACTTGCAAGAGATCGGCTCGAGCCGCCGCTACCGGATGATCGCGCAGCACCCGGTACAGGCGCGGCCGGTTCACCAGAAAGGCTAGAACTCCAACTCGTGCGTATCGCCTTCGTCATTCCAAATTTGGGGCCCGGCGGGGCCGAGCGGGTCGCGACCCTGCTCAGCAACGACTGGGCGGCGCGCGATCATCGTGTCGATCTGATTGTGTTCGACAACGATCAGACAGAACCGTTCCACGCGCTGGACCGCAACGTCGCCGTCCATAGCCTGCGCGCGGCACGACACGCCTCTGGAATCTTCTCCAGAGTGTCGACCAATATCAGCCGTATTAAGCGGCTTCGGTCTTTGTTGCGCCGCTTGCAGCCCGAGATCGTGGTCGCCTTTATGACCGAGGCAAACGTGGTTGCTCTCATGGCCAGTTGGGGCCTGCCGGCCAGCGTCGTGATTTCCGAACGCAATCAGCCTGACAGGCCGGGGCTTGGACGGCTTCAGCGCCTTGCGCGGCCTCTGACCTACAATCGTGCGGCAGCCATCGTCATGCAAACCGAGAAGCTTGCCGGCTGGGTCCGCGTTCGATTCCGAACACAGACCCATGTCATTGCTAATCCGGTGGCCCTCGACAAAACGAGGGTGGCGGGTCCGCAATCGAAAGAGCCTGCTCACGGCATGCATCGAATCGCCTCCATCGGCAGTCTCACAAAACAGAAAGGCTTCGATATCCTGATCGAGAGCTTCGCGTCCCTCGCCGCCAAGCATAAGGCGTGGGACCTGGTCATTTACGGCGAGGGTCCGCAGCGGCCGGAGCTGGAAGACCTCATCGAGAAACGGCGGCTAGAGGGGAGAGTCTTTTTGCCCGGC
Organism: uncultured Methyloceanibacter sp.; assembly: GCA_964523345.1. Taxonomy (GTDB): domain Bacteria; phylum Pseudomonadota; class Alphaproteobacteria; order Rhizobiales; family Methyloligellaceae; genus Methyloceanibacter. The sequence continues at coordinate 6,611 of CAZFYL010000023.1, read as the reverse complement.
TTGACCCGCGACGTGACCCGGGCCCTGTCTGAAGCAGACCTTTTTGTGCTTCCTTCGCGCTTCGAGGGCTTCCCGAATGTGCTGCTCGAGGCTCTTTCCTTGAGGGTTCCAGCGATCGCGACACGGTGCCCGGGGGCAAGTGCCGAAATTCTCGGTGACGGCGCTTACGGCGAACTCGTTCCTGCGGGCCATGTTCCGGCTCTGACGGAAGCGATCGAGCGCTTGATCACCAAGCCGGAATTGCGCGAGGCGTATGCTGCAAAGGCGCATGACGCCTTGCAAGATTATGAACTGGCGAAAATCAGCGGCCAATGGCTTAAGCTTTTCGAATCGATCGCGGCGGCGCCAGAGACCACAAGGGCCAACTGATGCTCAAGCATCCGAACCCAACCGCCAAGCCGATGTCTTTCCTTGCCGAAATCGGGCGGCAAGCCCGGAATTACTCGCGGGTGACTCTCTGGCTGGTCTATGACGCGTTCCGCGGGCATGTTTGGCGGCTCGCGGCGGCGCTTGGTTTCAACGTCCTTTACCTGGCAGGACAAATCGGCGCGATCGGCATCATCTACGGTTATGCCAGACTGATGCGGCGCGATGTGCCGCTCAACGTGCCGTGGTTCGGCGTTGCCATCGACCCGAGCCAACCGCAGGTGCTGTGGGGCGTGGTCGGTCTTTCCGCCTTGCTGTTTTTGGCAAGCGGTGTGTTCCTGTATTTGTCGCGCCGGCTCATATTTAAGATCGCCGAGGAAAATCTCGCCAGCAATCTCAAGGCCGTTGTCGTGTTAGACGGCCGTCTGCCCGACCCGCGTGCGCCGATGGCAAGCCGCATGTTGGTACAGCAGGGCTTTAACAAGATCCTCGCCGGATCCCGGCATGCCGCGCTCATGGCCGTGATTTCGTTCAATGCTTTGGCGGGAGCCGTCGGCGCCATCGCCGCACTCGCGTTTCTCTTCGGCATGACCCCGATCCTCACGCTTCTGATCCTGGCGGGCGTGGCGCTGAGCGCAGTGTTCTTGTACCCGATAGTGCGCCGCGGCGTGCGGTTCGCAATCCGGCGAGAAAAAATGCATATCGCCTTCCAAAAGGAACTGCGCGAATTACAGCAGTCAGGCCAGAGCGTCGAACGCGGACCGCATATCGAAACGCCTGAAGCTTTTGCCGCCGCCTTTATGGGACGCCGGCGAACCTTGGCGGAACTCACGCTCGTGATGGGGATTGCCGTCACTATCATTCTCGCCGTCATGGTCTATTACATGGCCAATCAAGCTCTGAGCGGAACCGCAAGCTGGGCGATTTTCATCGCCTATATTGGCGCTCTTCGCCTGGTCCTGTCCGGCAGCACCCAGATGATCCGCGCCTTTGCCGGCGTGAGCCGTTTCTATCCGCAACTCGTTCCGTTCCATGCGCTGATGCGCGACAGTGCGAAGCTCGACTGGCTGCCGCTGGCAAATGTTCACCGCGGGGATCCGGTGTTTTTGGGGTTCCAAGCGAACGGACAAACCATCACCGTCAAAGGCGGCGATCGTATCGCTGTTGCAAGCGTCGATTCGCGGCATGCCGTCCAATTGGCGATGGCAGAGGCGAAATTGACGCGTTCGGGAGAACCGGTTGGCACGACGATTATCCGCTCCGGAAAATGTGTAAACGGCGATGCCGGGATCGCCGTGATCGAACCCGATCAATGGGGCAATGGGAGCGGGGGTGCGTTGAGCCCTGACGGTCCGTTGCGTGACAAGGTCGCATTGTTTCTTCACTTGTCACCGGAAACCGTGGGAAGTTGCGGAGAAACGAGCTTGCTCACGGTTGACGAGGGAGAGATCAAGCGCTTTCTGCCTCTGAACACGCGCGAGAGCGATCTCGCGCTCGAAACGTTTGCCCAAAAGGCGATTGCCCATAAGGCGGTTGCCAGCTTCGACGAAGACGACGACGACGAGGACATATGACGGCGAACCGGGCAGCGCGCGGGCCGGACTTCTTGGTGATCGGCGCACACCGCGCTGGAACCACCTGGCTGCATCGTGTTTTGCGAAAGCACCCCGCGCTGTGGCTGCCTCCCGTCAAGGAGCTTCACTATTTCGACCAACTGGCCGCTGGCCGCACTTGGCAGGACGAAAAGAGATGGCGCCGCGCATTGATGTCCGGGCGGCGCATCCTCGACCCGTGGCATCTCAGATATCTTTTCGGCAAGCGCGACGACGACTGGTACGCGAGCCTATTCCATCGCGGCCAAGCCAGGGGCGCTCTCACCGGCGAGATTACCCCGGCCTACGCCACTCTCGATGAGGAAACATTCCGGCGCATTCAGCGTATCAATCCTCAGATCAAGCTGATCTTCGTCATGCGAGACCCAATTGGCCGCGCCTGGTCGGCGATCAACAACGGGTTCAGAAAATCGGACCTCGCCGGGCCTCTGACGTTGACCTATGCGCTGGAACGCTCGCAAAGGCCGGGTTTCGTGGCGCGCTCCGCCTATACCGAGACGATGAGGCGCCTCGAAGCGATCTTTTCACCAACGCAGATTCATTATGGCTTCTTCGATGCGCTTAAAGATCGCCCTGAGCGTTTCGTCGCCGATGTGCTGGCGTTCCTCGGGGTAAGCGTCGATGGTGCCGGCCGTCTCCTCCCCAAAGGCGCGGTGAACTCGGCAGCGCGCTCATCGCCCGCGCCGCGCGAATTCCAATGGAGGATCGCCGAACAATATTTGCCGATGGTCGAAGAGCTGTGCCGGCGTTTCGATGGACCGCCACAGACATGGCGCGCGCGTTACGAGAGACTTTTGCAGTCCAAGGCGAGGGCCAGAAGCGCCGCGTAACCCGCGGCGGCGATCCGGCTCAGCGCCCCTCCCCGGCATGGCGCACCACTTCGCGCACGCTCGCATGGCTTGGTCTCTCCGTTCGGTAGGTCTCGTGCCAGCTTGCGAACATCAGCACATTCCACAGGAAATGTTGCCAGTTGCGGCGCCCGGTTTGGTGCTGATCCCATTTGATCGCGATCGGTGCCGGGTCGAGCAGGTTCGACCGGCCCAAAGCCGATGGGCTCAACAGATCGCTGGCCCAGTCCTTGAGCGGGCCTCTTAGCCAATCGTCGATCGGCACGCCAAAGCCCATCTTCGGCCGCTGCAACAATCTTTCCGGCACATACTTGTAAGCAATCTGCCGCAACAGCCACTTGCCGGTCCCGCCACGCAGCTTGAGCCTGAGCGGCAACCGCCACGAAAGCTCCACCACACGGTGATCGAGAAGTGGAACGCGCACCTCGAGCGAAACCGCCATGCTGGCGCGGTCAACCTTGGTCAAGATGTCGTCAGGCAGGTAGTGCAGCGTATCGAGATACTGCATTCGCGAGACCTCATCGGCAAATGGGCCAGCCATTGCGGAATCGCGAAAGATGGAATTCGCCGCAGCGGCTCCAGTTACGATGGACTCGGCGTCGTCGCATTGCGTAACGAGGCTTTCGTAGAACTCTTCCCTGTTCTTCGGCAACACGGCCGCCAGCTTGTGCATCTTCTCGCCGGCGAGGCGGGGGCGAATGCGTTCCGGTAACGTCCAGGACAGCCGGTCCCAGACGCCGGGGGAAACGGATGTGATTGCGCGCGCAAGACCTGATCGCATCGCACCCGGCAAACGGCGTGACGCCTTCGCCAAAGCCAGACCCTGGCCATAGCGGTTATAGCCTGCGAACACTTCGTCTCCCCCGTCGCCGGAAAGGGCGACCGTCACGTGGCGCCGCGTCATCTCCGACAACAGGTAGGTTGGAATCTGCGAAGAGTCGGCAAAGGGTTCGTCGTAGATATGTTGCAGCTTCGGGATCGCGGCTTGGGCCTCGGCCGGCGTCACGTAGAGCTCGGTATGTTCGGTCCCCAAATGTGCGGCAACTTTCTTGGCGTAAGCCGCCTCGTCATAGGCCTGCTCGTGGAAGCCGATCGAGAACGTGCGGATGGGCGTCGCGCTGTTTGCCTGCATCAATGCGGCGACGGTCGAAGAATCGATACCGCCTGACAGAAACAGCCCGAGCGGAACGTCGGCGACCATGCGCCGGCGCACCGCATCGGTAAGGAGAGATTCGACGGCCTCTTGCGCCGCGTCTTCCGGGCCGTCGAGCAGATCGGCTTGACCGCTTGCTGCCACATCGGAAAGCGTCCAATAGGCTTCATTCCGAATCTCGCCGTCCGCGCGGTATTCGAGCAGCGTTCCCGGAGCGAGCTTGCGGATTCCGCGATAGATACTCATCGGCGTCGGCACGTAGCCGTAACGCAAAAATGCCGCGACAGCGTCAGGCTCGATCTCGCCGCTCCAGCCTGGAAACACCGTGAGCGCTTTGAGCTCGGACGCGAACACCAGACTGTCGTTTACGCGTCCCCAATAAAGCGGCTTGATGCCGAGGCGGTCGCGCCCGAGGCTGGCGGTGCGGGTCTTGCGATCCCATGCAACAAAGGCAAACATCCCGGTGAGGCGCTCGACCGTCGCCCGTACGCCCCACGCGGCAAATCCCTCGACCATGACCTCCGTATCGGAGTGGCCGCGAAACGTCCGGCCGGCGTCTTCGAGTTCGGCACGGAGCTCGGGCGCATTGTAAATCTCGCCGTTATAAGCGAGCACAAATCGGCCGCAGGCCGAGACCATCGGCTGCGCCCCGGCCGGACCAAGGTCGATCACGGCAAGCCTTGTATGCCCCAGCGCCACGCCAGAGTCGGCGTCGATCCAAACACCACGATCGTCGGGTCCGCGATGGTTCAGACGTGCTGCCATCTGCGACGCCGCGGCCCGCATGGTCTCCGGGCTGAATTGCCGTTTTGGGTTTACGAAGCCCGCAATCCCGCACATGGATTCGCTTTCACTGTTTCCGGCTCGCGCTCACCTTTCTCTTAGCATGCACCCTTCATGTCGCCCATCAAAGGCACAGCCACAGTTTGGCCAAGAACCCCATAAAGTCTCCGCCGGATAAGAAAAAAGGAGACCACAATGCCTGTAAGACCCCTCATCCTTTCGGCCGCTCTGCTGATGGTTGTGACGCCCGCCTTGGCCGCCGAATATTACGTCGGGAAAAACGCCGAGACCGGAAAGTGCTCCGTGGTGGAAGAGAAACCTGACGGCACGGCAGTGGTCATGGTTGGCACGGAAAGCTACGCCACCGAAAAGGAAGCCAAGGCCGCGAAGAAAGCTGACGCCCAGTGCAAGAAGGCGAAGAAGAAGAAGGACGATAGCGCAAACTAGTCGCCGCGCACTGCCTTCCCCGGCCTGACGCAGACCGAAGCACGCATCAGCGTTCGGGCATCTGGGCGAGCGGTTTAGGCGCACGGCTTCGCGATAGAACCGTGCCGATATCGATCAGCAGCCTTTGCGGCTGGCTGAGACGACGCTTCCAACGCTCATCGAGAACAAGTTTGCTCTTGGTCTGCCAGCGGGCGCGATTGCCTGCGAAACTGTGCCTGGGCTGTTCGGCCCATGCGAGTTGGCGCGGATCGAATTCGAGCCCGAGCGGCGCCAAGATTTTTTGCAGGGTTCGTTCCGGCTCGATCACGAGGTCCTCATAACGCACGACCTCGTGCGAAACCGACTTGAGCTTTTGCCGGGCCTGCGCGTTGACGACTTCGTAGTGAAAGATCGATTTGACGAGACCATGCTGGCCCATGACGGATGCGACATGACCTCGCGGGTCTCTGATCAAGTGGATGGGATGCACATCGAGCTTCGTGTGCCGCAGGAGGTAGTCGAGTCTGCGCGGTGACTTCGACGAATCGACCACAAATTCCTTGCCTGAGACTTGGGAGATCGCTCGGAACAACACGGAGTTAGGCTCGGGATCCTCGTCGCGCGGGAGATAATTATCCACATCGAGATCGGCCAAGGATTTCCCGTAGGTCTTCTCGATCCACGCATTAACGCGCGCCCAGAACTTGCATCGCGAAAGCCCCCTCGCGCCGCAAGAGCATCGCGTAGCCTTGACCGCGCCCGACGTACGATATTTCACCCGGTTGAGATCGAGGACTTCGCCAACCGAAATCATTTCGGGATGGGCGTTGAGCATCATGTCGAGCAGCGTTGAGCCGCTATGGGACGCACCGGCTATGTAGATGATCTTCATGCGGTTCCGGTTGGAGACGAGAAAAAAACCTTATTCTTGGCCGCGCTTGCCGAGAAGGCGCAGGCGGAGCGCATTGAGCTTGATAAAGCCTTCCGCGTCCTTTTGGTCATACGCTCCGGCATCGTCCTCGAACGTCACCATCTTGTCCGAATAGAGCGATTTTTGGCTCGACCGGCCGACGACCGTCACGTTGCCTTTATAGAGCTTGAGCGTGACCTCGCCCTCGACATGCTCTTGGCTCTTGTCGACCAGGGACTGCAACATTTCCCGCTCCGGCGAGAACCAGAAGCCGTAATAGACAAGCTCGGCGTAGCGCGGCATCAAACTGTCCTTGAGATGCATGGCCTCGCGGTCGAGCGTGAGCGATTCGATTGCCCGGTGCGCCACGGCGAGGATGGTGCCGCCGGGGGTCTCGTAGACGCCGCGCGACTTCATGCCGACGAAGCGGTTCTCGACGAGATCGACGCGGCCGATGCCGTTGTCGCGGCCAAGCTCGTTGAGCCGTGTCAGCAGCGCGGCAGGCGAAAGCG
>CAZFYL010000022.1:20368-26189 GCA_964523345.1 uncultured Methyloceanibacter sp. | reverse complement strand
TGCCGAAGATGCGCTGCGGCCCTGCGCTGGTCAGATCGACGAACCGGGCAAGACTTAAGCGGCCGGCATTGACATGGTCGAGCATTAACGGGACGAGCGTCTGCACGCCCGGCATCCCGGACGGCGTTTCCGGATAGCTCTTGGCCTTCTCTTCCAGCGTATGGGGAGCGTGGTCCGAGCCGAGCACATCGACCACACCGCGTTCGATGCCCCACCACAGCCGCTCCTGGTGATAGCGATCGCGGAGCGGCGGATTCATTTGCGCTTTCGCCCCGAGCTGCTCGTAAGCTTCCGGCGTGGCAAGGGTCAAATGTTGCGGCGTGACTTCGACCGAGGCGACATGCTTGTGAAGCGCAAGTAGAGTCATCTCCTCGGCGGTCGAGACATGGAGCACGTGCACCCGCTTGCCGGCATCGGTCGCGCACCGCAACAGCCGCTCGGTCGCGGTGAGCGCGGCTTGGGGATCGCGCCATTCGCTATGGCTGGAAGGATCGCCCTCGCGCCGCAGGGACGCGCGCTCTTTCAAGCGTGCTTCGTCCTCCGAATGGAACGAGGCCCGCCGTCTGATGGTGGCGAGAATTCGTTTGAGCGACTCCTCATCGTCGACGAGGAGGTCGCCGGTCGAGGAGCCGATGAACACCTTGACGCCCGCAGCTCCCGGCAAGCGCTCAAGCTCGGCAAGGTCGCCCGTATTTTCGCGCGTTGCCCCGACGAAGAAGGCGAAGTCGCAATGCATGCGCCCCTTAGCGGCTTTCACCTTGGCGGCCAAAGCCTCGGCGTCAGTCGTCGGAGGCCGTGTGTTCGGCATCTCGAACACGGCTGTCACCCCGCCTAACACCGCCGACCGGCTGCCCGATGCCAAATCCTCCTTGTGCTCGAAGCCGGGCTCGCGGAAATGAACCTGGCTATCGATCACGCCGGGCAGAATATGGAGCCCGGCGGCGTCGACGGTCCGGCCGGCCTGGCCTCCGCCAATAGCCCCAATTTCGGCGATCCGGCCGTGTTTGATACCGATATCGGCGAGCCCTTCGCCGGCATGGTTGACGACGGTTCCGCCTTTGAAAACCAGATCGAAGGTCTCAGCCACTTGCGTCTCTTGCGGGGATTAGCCCCCTCCCATAAATGTCGAGGGCTTTGGTAGCAGATGGACCGGGTATGAGTCATTGTCATGCGAGCCTGTTGCCGTCGCGCGCGATCCTTGCGATCGGCGGCGCCGACGCCAGCAAATTCCTGCAAGGCCTGATCACCAACGATATCGGCAAGGTCCAGGGCTCGCAGGCCGTTCATACCGGCCTGCTGTCGCCGCAAGGCAAGATTTTGTTCGATTTTTTTCTTGTGGAGAACGGCGGCCGCTTCCTTGCCGATGTCGCACGCGACCAGATTGACGAGCTTGCCAAGCGGCTCGCCTTTTACCGTTTGCGGGCTGCCGTCGAAATCGACCAACAACCTTCGTGCCAAGTCGCTGCGGCGTGGGGCGGAACTCCGGTCTCACCCGATGGCGCCGTCGTCTATGCCGATCCGAGACTGCCTGCGCTCGACTACCGGGCATTTCTACCCGAGGGCATGAGCGCAAGTGAGCTTGGCTGCGACGAAGCGACGGAAGCGGACTACCACGCCTTCCGCGTACACCAGGGCGTGCCCGAAGGCGGCCTCGACTATGCGTTCGGCGAGACTTTCCCCCATGAGGCGCTATTCGATCAGTTGAACGGTGTCGATTTCGCCAAAGGTTGCTTCGTCGGTCAGGAAGTCGTTTCGCGCATGGAGCATCGCGGCACGGCGCGCAAACGCATCGTGCCGGTCGAAAGCGAAGCGCCCCTGCCCGCTCCGGGCACGAACATCGAGGCCGGCGGCGTGCCGATCGGCTCGCTCGGTTCGGTGAGCGGATCAGCAGGCCTCGCGCTCGTTCGGCTCGACCGGATCGAGGACGCCGTTGCGCGCGGGCAAACGCTTACGGCAGACGGTGTGAGCCTCGCGGTTCGCCGCCCGGCCTTTGCCCGATTCGCTGTGCCGGCGACGGAATTGCCGGCATGACTCAAAAACCTATGCGCTGCCCTTGGCCAGGGACCGATCCGCTTTACGTCGCCTATCACGACGAGGAGTGGGGCGTGCCTGAGTACGACGACCGGGCGCTTTACGAAAAGCTCGTGCTCGACGGATTTCAGGCCGGACTGTCGTGGATCACCATATTGCGCAAGCGCGAGGCGTTCCGTCTGGCCTTCGACGATTTCGCGCCGGAAAAAATCGCGCGCTATCCGAAGAGAAAAGTCGAGGCCTTGATGCGGGACAAAGGCATCGTGCGCAACCGCATGAAGATCGAGGGCGCGATTGCCTCGGCGCGCGCCTGGCTCGAGATCATGGAGAAGGGCAAAGGCTTTACGCCTTTTCTATGGGACTTCACCGGCGGCAAGCCGCTGGTCAACCGCCATCGGCAAATGACCGACATCCCCGCCGAGACGGAGCTCTCGCGCACGATCTCCAAGGAACTCAAAGCCCGCGGCTTCAAGTTCTGCGGACCGACGATCGTCTATGCCTTCATGCAAGCAACCGGCATGGTCAACGACCATTTGACCGGCTGCCCGCGCCACGCCGCTTGCGTCAAGCTCGGCGCGACGCCACCTAACCCCTAGAGCCGCGTGGATCGGCGCTGCGCGGATAGGTGCGCTCTTCCTGGATTCTGCCGTTCCGCTTCTTGATCTTGACCGAACCCCAATTTTTGACTGTCCGAGCCAAGACCCCGCCCTTCGTCGCCGCGGCTTTGTTCGCGAACGATCTAACTTTTTTTCCGGTCTTGTCTTCTCTCAAAACCCAGCGCTTCGTCTTGGCATCCTGCGAGAGTGTATATTTGGCTAGCTTTGCCATAGGCGTCTCCTAATGACCCATTCGGTTTATCCACGCTCGGACGCGCATCCTACTGGCATCAACGCAACTCGCCCATTTCTTCTTGGCTATTACCTTGAGAATCATCGACCTTTCGTCAAGCTGTTTCAGCTCTGGCCATGAAGATGAAGCGCGCCCCGACCAAACGAAGCGCCGCCGGCAGCAAGCGCCCCCGCGCCTGGCAGCGCATGTTGAGCGGGCGCCGGCTCGACCTGCTTAACCCCTCGCCGCTCGATATCGAGATCGAAGATATCGCCCATGGGCTTGCCCGAGTCGCACGCTGGAACGGCCAGACCAACGGCAAGTATGCTTTCTCTGTGGCCGAGCACAGCCTCCTGGTCGAACGCATCGCCGGCGAGCTCGATCCCAAGCTTGGTCCTGAATTCAGGCTCGCCGCGCTGATGCACGACTCACCCGAATATGTCGTCGGCGATCTGATCAGCCCGTTCAAGGCGGCCTTGTCGCTCGATTACCGCGCCTTCGAAGCAAAACTCCTCGCCGCCATTCACGTGCGCTTCGGTCTGGCACCGGAACTTTCTGCTAGAGTCACAAAACTGATCAAGCGTGCTGACAAAATAGCGGCCTATTACGAAGCAACCGGTCTTGCCGGTTTTTCGCGGGCCGAGGCGCGTCGCTTCTTCGGCCAGCCGCTTGGTTTGAGTTCTGCGCTCGTCTCACATTTGTCGCAGCTGAACCCCCTTCCCGCGTCTCAAGTCGAGGCTATATTTCTGAAACGGTTCAATGAGTTGCATCGGTGATTCGGCCGCAACCGGAATTCGGTCGACAAAGGCGAAGCCAAAATGGACACCCTGATTTTGCCAACAGAAGCGGCTAGAGTGCCCCGGACCATGAGCCCTGAAACCATCTATGTCGCGCCGTTAAGCCTGGTCGAGGCCACCGTCGCCGATGCCAAGGTCAGCCATTTGGTGACGCTGATTAACGGCGAGACGGCGATTCCCACCCCGCCCAGCATTGGCCCCGACCGACACCTCAGGCTGTCGATGAACGACATCTCCGAGCCGCAACCCGGTCTCCTGCTGCCGCATGAGAATCATGTCACCGATCTCATCCAATTCGCGCGCAAATGGGACCGCCAGGCCCCGCTCCTGATCCATTGCTGGGCCGGCATTAGCCGTTCCACCGCCGCCGCCTTCATCTCGCTTTGTGCATTGAACCCCGAGGGCACCGAGCTTGAGGCGGCATGGGCGCTTCGCCGCGCCTCTCCGACCGCCTATCCCAACCGTCTTTTGGTCGCGCTTGCCGACGAGGCGCTGGCCCGTGAGGGACGCATGATCACCGCGGTCGAAGAAATCGGCCGCGGACGGGTCGCTGAGGAAGCCGAGGTGTTCACCCTGGCTGCGCGGCTTGCCGCCTAAGAGTTATGGCCGAGGCAAAACGCAAGACCAAAGAGGCGCAAGACCCGCGACATAGCGATCCCCAGATTGAACTCGGGCTCAACGCTGCCATTGTCACGGTGCGCGAGGGGCAACCGCATATCCTGGTGGTGCGTCCAGGCACGGCGGGATCCGGGGCCTGGGATGCACTTCCTTTCGGACTTTTCGAGCCCCGCGCCCACCGCACGCTCGAGATCGGCTTGCGCGAATGGGTCAAGCGTCAGGCCGGGCTCGATCTTGGCTATGTGGAGCAACTCTATACGTTCGGCGACCGCGGGCGGCATGCCGAGCCCGGCGGGGCGCATATGCTCTCGGTCGGTTATCTGGCGCTGACCCGCGGAGCGGGCGAGGAATTGCTCGGCTCGCACTGGTCGCCCTGGTACGCATATTTCCCTTGGGAAGATTGGCGTGAGGGGAAACCTGACATTCTCTCTGACGAAATCGAACCGAGGCTTAGAGACTGGGCCGAGCGCCCGCCGCTTCCCAATGAGCCTGCGCGCGCGCTCAGGCGACAGGAGCGTCTCAGGATCGGCTTCGGCATTGGCGGAGGCTGGGACGAGGAGAAAGTGCTCGAGCGTTACGAACTCCTCTACGAGGCGGGCCTCGTGGCCGAGGCCAAGCGCGACGGCCGGACGGCCGTGGCGCAATGGACGACGTTGCCTGAGCTTGGACGCCCAATGGCGTTCGACCATCGCCGTATTCTTGCCACCGCGCTCGGGCGGCTTCGTGGTAAGTTGAAATATCGTCCGGTCGTGTTCGAACTGCTGCCGCCGGAGTTCACGCTTTACGATCTGCAAAGAACCGTCGAAGCCATTTCCGGCACGCTCCTGCACAAGCAGAACTTCAGGCGGCTGGTCGAGCAAGGTGGCCTGGTCGAAGCCACGGGAAACGTCTCGACCGCGACCGGTGGCCGGCCGGCGAAGCTTTACCGTTTCCGCCGCGAAGTCGTGCTGGAGCGCCCTGCGCCGGGTTTGAGGGTTAAGCCCGGGCGCGGACCTTAATACGAGTTGTCGCCGTTAAGGAGAGTAGCAAGTGACAGCGCAAGACGCGAACCCGAAGCATAACAGCACATGGCGTACAGGGCTGATCGTGCTCTGCCTCGTCTTGGTGACGGCATTCATTGCGGTATCGCAACGAGGATCGGCGAGGCAGGAGCTGATCGACACCAAGCAAGGACCGATCAAGGTCGAGACCGTCGCGCAAGGTCTAGACCAGCTTTGGGGTCTTGCTTTTCTGCCCGACGGACGAATGCTTGTGACCGAGAAGCCCGGACGTTTGCGGATCGTCTCGATGGACGGCACGATCTCCGAGCCGATCAAAGGCGTACCCAAGGTAATTGACTATGGCCAGGGCGGTCTTCTCGACGTTACGCTCGATCCGGATTTCGCCAAGAACGGCCTCGTCTATCTGTCTTATTCCGAGCCAGGCAAAGGCGGCGCTGGAACGTCTGTCGCACGCGGCACGCTTGGTGACGGCAGCCTCGACAATGTCGAAATCATCTTCAGGCAGAAACCCAAGGTCAGCGGCGGGAACCATTTCGGCTCGCGGCT
>CAZFYL010000022.1:0-20268 GCA_964523345.1 uncultured Methyloceanibacter sp. | reverse complement strand
CGCTCGGCGGCGACGAGCTCAACATTCCGGAAGCGGGCAAGAATTACGGCTGGCCGGTGGTGAGTTGGGGCAGCAACTATGACCGTTCCGCCATTCCGGACCCACCCGAGCATCCCGAATTCACAGACGCCATTTATCATTGGAACCCGGTGATCTCGCCGTCAGGTATCGCCTTCTATACGGCCGACCTCATTCCCGGTTGGAAGGGCGATCTTTTCATTAGCGGCCTCTCCTCGGAAGCGATCGTTCGGCTCGATCTCGACGGGGAGAAAGTCGTGGGCGAGGAACGCATCCCGATGGGCACACGCATCCGCGACGTGGCGCAGGGTCCGGACGGGGCCCTTTATGCGCTGACCGACGAAGACGGTGAGATCGTGAAGCTCACGCCGGCCCAGTGAGTGCCCTTCATTTTTGGGACGCCTAAATGACGCAGCGCGGGCTCTCGCTTGGGTTTTTCAACAGGTTTGGCCGTTCGGCCGAATTGCGCGAATTCGACACGGCTCTGCGCTCGGTCGATCTGCACCCCAATCTCGTGCCGGAAGCGGTCAAGCTCACCGCCGTCGGCTTGCTCCGGGAGCACGCTGCCGATGGGGAACCTGAGCTCCCGTCATATCGCGCCGCCGCGGAGATCCTCGCCTATTGCATGATCGGCGGCGATGCCTTCGCCAGCGCCAATGACGCGAAGCTCTCAGCCGAGGTCGGAGAGCGCATCGAGGCCGCGGTTCAATCCGGAACGAGTTTGGATGCCAAGCTGGTACTTCTGGCCTTGCATGCGCAGGTTATTCAGCCGAGCGTGGTAGACGATTTCGGGCTCAACAGCGGCGATTGAGCCCCTTGGCATGGACCGATTGTTGCCATAGTGAAGCCGCCGATAGAGCGCGATCTCATACCTTCCTCTAGCCCCGATTCGTCGATGTCCGCGATTATTTCCATAAAGAACGTGTCGAAGACGTATGCCACGGGCTTCGAGGCGCTCAAAAACATCGATCTCGACATCAAGAAGGGCGAGATCTTCGCCCTGCTCGGGCCGAACGGTGCCGGCAAGACAACTTTGATCAGCATTATCTGCGGGATCGTGACGGCCACGTCCGGCACGGTCACCATCGACGGGCACGACATCGTCACGGATTACCGCGCCGCGCGGTCGCTGGTCGGGCTCGTGCCGCAGGAACTGACCGCCGACATGTTCGAGACGGTATGGGCGACAGTCTCATTCAGCCGTGGTTTATGGGGCAAATGGGAGAACCCGGCCTATATCGAGCGCGTGCTGAAGAGCCTTTCGCTATGGGACAAGAAGGACTCAAAGCTCATGACGCTGTCGGGGGGCATGAAGCGCAGGGTCTTGATCGCCAAGGCACTATCGCATGAGCCGACGATTCTTTTTCTCGACGAGCCGACCGCCGGCGTCGATGTCGAGCTGCGCAAAGGCATGTGGGACAACGTCAGGTCGCTGCGAGACTCAGGCGTTACAGTCATCCTGACGACGCATTACATCCGTGAAGCCGAGGACATGGCCGACCGGATCGGCGTGATCAATAACGGAGAGTTGATCCTGGTCGAGAACAAAGACGAGCTGATGCACAAGCTCGGGCAGAAGCAGCTGACGCTTCAGCTGCATGAGGCGCTCGATACGATACCGGCAGAGCTCGACGGCCATCACCTTTCGTTAGCCAATGGCGGCAGCGAGCTGATTTACACTTACGATACGCAAGGCCCGCGCACCGGTATCACCAACCTGCTCACCGATTTGTCGCGCGCCGGCATCAGGTTCAAGGATCTCGACACAACGCAGAGCTCGCTCGAGGACATCTTCGTCGATCTGGTGAGGCAAGACCGATGAACCTGCCGGCCATCGCTGCGATCTACAAATTCGAAATGGCGCGCTGGGGGCGGACGTTCCTGCAAAGCATCGTCTCGCCGGTGATCGCCACCTCGCTTTATTTCGTGGTGTTCGGCGCGGCCATCGGCTCGCGTATCACCGAGATCGAAGGCGTGCCCTATGGCGTGTTTATCGTGCCGGGCCTGGTCATGCTCACGCTTCTCACCCAAAGCGTGGCCAATGCCTCGTTCGGCATCTATTTCCCGCGCTTCACCGGCACCATTTACGAACAATTGTCAGCGCCGATTTCGGCGTTCGAGATCGTCACGGGCTATGTCGGGGCGGCAGCCACCAAGTCGATCCTGCTCGGTCTCGTGATCCTCGCCACCGCCTGGCTGTTCGTGCCGCTGAGGATCGCCCATCCTTTTTGGATGGTTGGATTCCTGGTGCTGACCGCGGTCACGTTCAGCCTGCTCGGCTTCATTATCGGGCTTTGGGCCGACGGTTTCGAGCAGCTCCAGCTCGTGCCGCTCCTGATCATCACTCCCCTCACCTTTCTCGGCGGCACGTTCTATTCGATTTCTATTCTGCCGCCTGTCTGGCAGACGGTGACGCTGTTCAACCCGGTCGTGTATCTGGTGAGCGGCTTCCGCTGGAGCTTCTACGAAATCGCCGATGTCAGCCCGAACATCAGCCTTGCCATGGTCGGACTATTCCTTGTGATTTGCCTCGCCGCAGTGTGGTGGATTTTCAAGACGGGCTACCGGCTCAAGAGCTAACGGAGAACCAAGCGGCCGGAGCGGCTGCTTGGCCGGCAGGAACCGATGAGGGAAGGTCCAGACGACGAGGACGGCAGCGGCGCGGCGGGTGAGCCGACACTCAGGCGGTCGATCGGGCCGGCGCAAATGGCGCTTTACGGGCTCGGCAGCATGCTTGGCGCCGGCATTTACGGGCTGATCGGCAAGGCCGCTGGGCTTGCCGGAAACGCGCTTTGGCTTGCTTTCCTGGTCGCGCTCATCGCCGCTCTGCTCACCGCCCTGTCCTACGCCTCGCTCGGCTCGCGCTATCCGCGCGCCGCCGGCGCGGCCTATGTCACCTCGCGCGCCTATGGCTTTCCGTTGCTAAGCTTTTTGGTCGGGCTTGCGCTCGTCTGTTCCGGGCTGACCTCGATCGCGACGCAAAGCCACGTGTTTGCAGCCAATATCGCCGCCTTGTTCGGGCTTGAGGATATTCCGCTGTCATGGCTTGTGCTCGGCTTCCTGCTGATCCTGACCGGTATCGTGTTCCGCGGTATCCGCGAATCGATGTGGGTCAATGTGCTGTGCACGCTGGTCGAAGCAGGCGGGCTCGTCCTGGTGATTGTGGTAGGCGTGTCCTATTGGGGCTCGGTCGATTATTTCGCGACGCCCGCGGTCCCCGGCGAGGATCACGCCGCGCTCCTGATCATGCAGGGCGCGGTGCTTGCCTTCTTCGCCTTCATCGGCTTCGAGGACATGATCAACGTCGCCGAGGAAACGAGGAACCCGGAGCGCACCCTGCCGATCGGGCTGATCCTGGCGATGGCGGGGGCAGCACTTCTCTATATCGCAGTGGCAATCACGGCCGTCTCCGTCGTTCCCGCCGCGGAGCTCGCCGCGGCGCCCGGCCCCATCACCGAAATCATCGGGCGTGCCGCGCCTTCCATACCGCCCGTAGTCTTCACTGCGATCACGCTCTTCGCCGTCGCCAACACAGCGCTCGTGAACTATGTCACGGCTTCGCGTCTGATCTACGGCATGGCGCGTCAGGGTCTTTTGCCAGCACGGTTCGGCGACGTGCATGCCGGACGCAGGACGCCGCATATCGCCGTTGCCGCGCTCTTTCTCGTGGTTGTGCCGCTTGCTCTGCTCGGCACGCTCACCGAACTTGCCGCAGCGACCGTACTGCTCCTGCTGTTCGTCTTTACGGTGGTCAATGGCTCGCTCTTTATCTTGAAAGGGCGCAAGAGCGAGAAACCGGGGCTGTTCGAGATTCCCCGCTTCATTCCGGCGCTCGGCGCCCTGGTCTGTCTCATTTTGATCGTCGTGCGCGTGGCCACGGGCGATTGGCAAGCGCCGTTGCTGGCCGGGGCTCTCCTGCTCGGCGCCTTTGCGATCTATGTCTTGATGCAGCGGTTGCGCTAGCGTCGCATCTAGGCAAGCCGGTGTGGCGGATGACGCTGATCGCCCCGCCGGTTCAAACGGCGCACATAGGTGATGACCGCATCCGGCCGCTCCGCCTTGACTTTGAGCGCCGCAATCAGAGCATCCTCGGCTTTGACCACGAGCCGGTCCACTTTGCCGTCAATGTTGATCCCAACCGTGAATTGCGACTGCAAACCGAGGCTCCTTTGCCAAAATGTGCGAAAACTGGCGCTCAAACTTTACAAGAGACAGCGCCCTCGTTCAAAGACGATAACTTGCCATTAATCACGGGGCAGCGCCGGAAAAGCCAGCGGCCGATGGCGGGGGAGCCGCGCCGACAGTGCTCGGCTCCGGCGGCTTGGGCGCGGTCTCAGTAGTGTCGACTTTCACATTGTCGGCAACCGCTTCAGGTTGCCGCTGCTTGCCGAGGACAGCCGCGGTAACGCCGGCATCGAGCCCATAGATGTCATTGAAGGTCGTAACTTTGCCTTCCGAGTCGACCGACGCGGTGAAATAGGTGGTGTGGATCGGCACATGGCCTTTAATCGCCACGCTGGCGTTGTAGCCGTCTTTGAGCAGCTTATCGACTTCGCTCTTAGGCATGCCGCGATCCTGAGCCAAGATGACCGCCGCAACCTCGCCCGGGTTGGCGACGCGGGGGCAATGATGGCCCTCGGCGCGGACTTCCAGCGACAACAGATTGCGCTTGATGGTGTCGTGCATGTAGACCAGGTGCCGGTTGGGGTAGAGGAATTTCACCTTGCCGAGCACATTCGTTGGCCCAGGTGCCTGCGTGAAGCTGATCGCGCCCATGTTTACCGAGCTCCAATTGATCGAACTCGGATTGACGCGCTTGCCTTTGTAATTCACCTGGAGCCCGTGCTGCTTGAGCACCGATGTGTTGCTGCCAAAGAACCCTCCACCGCCCCGCAAGCGCGGCAGCAGGTCTTCCCTGACGATGGTCGGGGGAACGGTCCATTCCGGATTGAACACGATCGTTTTGAGGTCGGAGGAAAAAATTGGGGTGGCGTAGCGGAGTTTGCCAACCACGATCTTCTCGGAGTGAATGGTCTTACCGTCCTTGACGATGTAAACCATGAACTCCGGAATATTCAGTTGCGCGTGGAGCGCGCCGAGATCCTCCGGCATCCACCGCCAGCGCTCCATGTTGATCAGGATCCTTTGCAGGTTGCGCGGTTTGGCTCCAGCCTCGCTTTCGGCGCGGGCTTTGAGTAAGGCCTGACGCAAGCGTTGGAACTGCTCGTGCTTTGGATGGAGCGACTGAAGATAGGCGCCGGGTTTGTCAGCCTCTGAGATCTCGGCCAAGACAAGCTTCGGATCGCGGAAGGTCGGCTGCATATCGACATTCTTGAGCTTAGCCGGATCGGCCCTGCCGCCCCGCGCGTAACGCGCGTATTTCAGAATTGCGAGATTGAGCTCGATCTCACTCGCAGCCTGTTTGTCCACCGAGTCCGGAAGGTCTCCGGCCGGAGGAAGGTCGAACGCGGCGCGGGAAAGTCCCCAATCGTCAGCATCGAGGATTTCATCGATGGCGGCCTGAGCTTCGTTCGAGAAGCCCATATCCGTCATCCAGACCGGTTCGCTGCGACCGTCGTAAAAGACTTCGAGGGCGGCGATGTCGCCGGCAGTGGCAGTCTTGCGATACTCTGGATCGGCAATTTTGGCGCGAATGGACGCCACGATCGGCGTGGCCGCGGCCGGAATCGGCACGGTCTGCACCGGCGTCACGGCCAGGGATTCAGCACCCGGTTGATCCGCGTTTGGAGACTCAGCCGTCGCGGCAGAGCTTGCAGGAGGCGTACCTCCGGCGTTGGGATCGTCACTCTCTTCAGCGGCAGAGTTGTCTTGCGCCAAAGCCGGCGCGCTTGGCAGAGCGCCGCATAGGAGAATTGGAGAAGCCGCTGCAAGAGCGGCCAACCAGGACGGTGCACGCATCTCCATCCCTCTTCCCGGGCTGCAAGGTTAATCCCGACCACGGCGAGGGCCAATAGGAGAATCCCGGAGGGGTTTTGCTGGGCTTGGCGCCCAGCCAGCCAGCGGCTCGGACCCCATTGAAGTTCGGCTTCGATATCCTATACTTGGTCGCGTATCGCTGTGGGGCCGGCCCTTGCGCCGGATGTTTTAATGGGCTATATATGCTCATTATGAGCATTAATACCACAAGGGGCAGTGCGATGTCCAGTCTTCAAGACGGCACTTTCCAGCGGGGGCGCAAGGCGCAAACCGCGCTTCCGCCATCGCTCCTGCCCGACCTCGCCTATACGCCGGAAATCGCCCGGGAGACTGAGCATCTCTACGAGCGCGTCTCGCGCGTCATCCCGCCGATCGAGTGGCCGGGCTTCGCCCCCTACATCAAGGCCATCAACGACCTGAAGCGCGCGCGCAACGCCGTGGTGCTGGCGCATAACTACATGACGCCCGAGATTTTTCACTGCGTCGCCGATTTCGTCGGCGACTCGCTTCAGCTCGCGCGCGAGGCGGCCAAGACCGACGCCGAGATCATCGTGCAGGGCGGCGTACATTTCATGGCCGAGACCTCCAAGCTGCTGAGCCCCGATAAGCTGGTGCTGATCCCCGATCTGCGCGCCGGGTGTTCGCTGGCAGCATCGATCACCGCCGCCGACGTGCGGGCCTTGCGCGAGGCTTATCCCGGCGTGCCGGTCGTCACCTATGTCAACACGTCCGCCGAGGTTAAGGCCGAATGTGACATTTGTTGCACCTCATCCAACGCGGTGCGCGTCGTCGAGTCGCTCGGCGCCAAGCGGGTGATCCTTATTCCCGACGAGTATCTCGCCAAATGGGTTGCGACCCAGACTTCGGTCGAGATCATTACTTGGAAGGGCCATTGCGAAGTGCATGAGCGCTTCACCGGCGAGGAGCTGCGCGCTTATCGCGAGTCCGACCCCGGCGTGAAGATTATCGCCCATCCCGAATGCGATCAGGACGTGCTCAAGGAAGCCGATTTCACCGGCTCGACCTCGGGCATGATCAAATGGGTCAAGGACAATCAGCCGACCAAGGTGCTGCTCGTGACCGAGTGCTCGATGAGCGACAATGTCGCGGTCGAAGCTCCCAATGTCGAGTTCGTGCGGCCCTGTAATCTCTGCCCGCACATGAAGCGGATCACATTGCCGAAGATCCTCGACAGCCTCGTCTTTCTCAAAGAGGAGGTCACGATCGATCCGGCGATCGCCGAGCGGGCGCGCGCTGCCGTCGAGCGCATGATCAACCTCAACCACTGACGCTGGCCACTCGAGTCCACGGCGCATCCTCGATGACAGGACGTCTCCAGCTCCCTCCGAAAGCGAAAGAAGGCGTGGTGGTCGTCGGTGCCGGCCTTGCCGGACTGTTTACCGCGCTCAAACTTGCGCCGCTTCCCGTCACGGTCATTTCGGCGGCGCGGTTCGGCGAAGGCGCATCGAGCCTGTGGGCTCAAGCCGGAATCGCCGCGGCGCTTTCCGAGGGCGACACGCCGGAGGCCCATGCCGCCGATACCATCCGCGCCGGCGATGGGATCGTCGAAGAGAAGATCGCGCTTCTCATGGCGCGGGAAGCGCGTGAGCGGATCGAAGATTTGCTCTCCTACGGCGTGCCTTTCGACAAGGACCTCGAGGGCCATCTGGCTCTGAACCGCGAGGCGGCGCATGGCCGCAACAGAATCCTTCACGTCAAAGGCGACACGGCCGGCCGCGCAATCATGCATGCGCTGACCGAAGCTGTCAGGCGAACGCCGTCGATCACGGTGCTTGAGGGCCTATTCGCGCGCGATCTCGTCTTGCACGAGGGACGCGTTTGCGGCGTCGAGCTTGCGCCGGGCGACAAATCCCTGGCGCGCAGCTTCGTTCTTCCGGCCAACGCCATCGTCCTTGCCACCGGAGGGGCCGGCCAGATCTATGCCGTGACAACCAATCCGCGCGAGGCGCGCGGCGAAGGCGTCGCCATCGCCGCCCGGGCCGGGGCGGTGATCGCCGATGCGGAATTCGTGCAGTTTCATCCTACCGCCATCGATATCGGCCGCGACCCGGCGCCGCTCGCCACGGAAGCCTTACGCGGCGAAGGCGCGCTCCTGATCAATGCACAAGGCGAGCGCTTCATGCGCGCGATCCATGACGATGCGGAACTCGGGCCGCGCGACGTGGTGGCGCGCGCGGTCTATGACGAGGTCATGAGCGGGCGTGGCGCTTTTCTGGATTGCCGTCCGCTTGGGGCCAGCCTGCCCGAGCATTTCCCAACCGTGACGGCTGCTTGCCGTGCAGCCGGTCTCGATCCGATGCGCGATCCCATACCGGTCGTGCCGGCTGCCCATTACCACATGGGCGGCATCCTGACCGATTCCACCGGGCGGAGCACGGTCAACGGACTTTGGGCGTGCGGCGAGGTGGCCTCGACCGGGGCGCACGGCGCCAACCGGCTTGCCTCGAACTCCTTGCTTGAGGCGGTGGTGTTCGGCGCCCGCGTCGCGGGCGACATTGCCGCGTGCTGGCGCCCGGCCGCCCCGCAGGCAGCGACCCAGATTACGCAATTGAGCCCTGTAGAGAACATGATGGCCAGCAGCGACGAACGCGCCGAGCGAACGCTTCGCCTGACCATGACACAAGAGGTTGGCGTCATTCGCGATGGAGCCTCGCTGCGGACGGCACTTGCCACGATCGCCGGTCTCGAGGGCGAACTTGCAGGCGATCGCCGTCTCGCCAATATGCTCGTCACCGCAAAGCTGATTACCGCGGCGGCGCTTGTACGGCAGGAAAGCCGCGGCGCTCATTTTCGCCGCGACTATCCGCTGCCGGATGAGCGGTTCGCCAGGCGGAGCTATCTCACCCTCGACCAGGCCGACGCCATCGCCCGGGAGGTGAGCGAAGCCGCCGCCGCTTCCGGTCGCGCCGCCCTTTCGGCATGAGCGAAGGAGCGCTCTTCCCGCCTGCCTTACCGCCGCTTCTGGTCGAACGGGCGGTAAGGCATGCGCTCGCAGAGGATCTCGGCGGCGCCGGGGACATCACCACCGATCAGATCGTTCCCGCAGATGCTAACGGCGAAGCCGCCATCGTGGCCAGAGAACCCGGTGTGATCGCAGGGACCGATCTCGCCGAAACGGCCTTCAAAATTCTCGATCCCGAGGCCCGATTCACGCGGGTCGCCGCCGATGGCGATATCGTCGCCAAAGGCGGACAGATCGCGTCCGTCGCCGGCAAGACCCGGGCGCTTTTGACCGCGGAGCGGACCGCGCTCAATTTCCTCGGCCGCTTGAGCGGTATCGCCACGCTGACCGCATCCTACGTCGCCGCGGTTGCCGGAACGAATGCGCGCATCGCCTCCACGCGCAAGACCACGCCGGGACTGCGCGCCTTGGAGAAATATGCCGTCCGCGCCGGAGGCGGCGTCAGCCACCGGTTCGGCCTTTACGATGCGGTGCTGGTGAAGGACAACCACATTGCCGCCGCCGGCGGTCTTGCCAAGGCCTTGGAGCGGCTCAAGAGCGGACATCTCGTCAGGATCGAGGTGGAAGTCGACACGCTCGATCAGCTCGCCGAAGCGCTGCGCTTTCCCATCGACGCCGTGCTGCTCGACAATATGGACATCGAGACGTTGCGCCAGGCCGTGAAACTGGTTGCCGGGCGGGCCGTCACCGAAGCGTCCGGCGGCGTCACGTTAGAGACCGTAAGGGAGATCGCTCTGACTGGCGTGGATGTGATCTCGGTCGGCGCGCTTACTCACTCACCGCGAAACCTAGACTCATCGCTGGAGTGGAAGAGCTAGAACTGCCCTCGCCTGCCGCCGAGATTTGGGAAACACCGGGCACGAACGAGAACAGCGAGGCCGAAGACTCCGTCGTTTCCTCAGGGGGGGCCGAACTTTCTGCCGAAGCCTCGACGACATAAGGCGTTTCATTACGCTTCTTGTAGAAGATGTGGCGGCCGATCCGATCGATCTTGTTCATGTCGCCGACCCATTTCGGGCTCACGTAATTGGCATGGTAATAGGTCGAGTATCCGACATCGGGAAGCCAAAGCTCACCGGCGGTGATGCGTTTGGCGATATCCTTGGCTTGGGCCCATTGCCAGCCATCGCGCGGGTTGTCGGTCTTGCCGTCGCAAGTAAATGAGAACTGGCAGCCCGGATTCATTTGGCCCTGATAGACGACACCACAAATGGTGGCAGGGAAGAGCGGGCTTCGCACACGATTTAAGATAACTTGGGCAACCGCGACCTGACCTTGCTTCGGCTCTCCGCGCGCCTCGAAATAGATGGCCGTGGCCAGGCAATGACGTTCGCGCTCCTCAAACTCGGCCTGGGTCTCGCCCTTGTAACGGAAGTTCAATCCATCGGGGGTCGGGTGATATGCGACGTCTTCGGGTGACGGGCGCAAGGAATAGAGACCGGCGGTCGAAGTAGCGGCCATCATCATGAGAGAGACATCGGAGCCGCTGAGGGAACTGCTGAGCGCAAGCGCCGAAGCGGGTGATTTGAGCCGGTCGCTCTTGGCCTCACCATTGACCTTGCCGCGGCGCCACAACGCGCCCGTCGTGGCCGGATCGCCGGCCAGGCTCGCTGCCATCATCGGCGGCGCGGTCACGCTAGTCGGTGAAGACGGCTGATCGGCCCTCGGCCCTTTGCCTCTGCTGCGGAAGAGCATTGCGGCGGCACGTGACAGGGCTGGCGGCGCGGATTCGGCTTGGCGCGTGAGCGCCTGCACAGAACCCTTTCCGGCGAGATAAAGCTGGATTTGGAAAGCAACTGGGTTCCCCGGCACGGCTGCGATATAGCCGAGACCGATGATAGGAAGCGGCACCAGAGCGGCAAAGGTATGCCAAATCCGACGGAACGCGCGCCGGTTCATGTTCCCTCCAGTTCCCGCCGTTTTGCGGAAAACCCGAGCGAAGCGTTCGCCCAGTCTTCCCGCACGCCACTTTCGGCGGGCACAGCCCGCGCCAAGAGGCGCCCCAAAAACTTTAACTGGCCAAAAAATAGGTGGGAATTCAGTAGTTTATTTTAAGTCCCCCACCGGCTTGGCCCGGAATCCCGTCTAGCTGCCTTAAAGCCTGCCCAACAATTTAGTGCAAATTGTGGTCGCCGGCAACGCGGGGACCCTAGTTGTCGCGGGGAAGCGCTAACGAACGGTTACTGGCCCTTCAGCGCGGCCTGGGCGGCGGCCAGCCGGGCGACCGGCACCCGGTAGGGCGAGCACGAAACATAGTCCAGGCCAATCGTCTCGCAGAAGGCAATGGTGTCCGGATCGCCGCCATGCTCGCCGCAAATGCCCATCTTGAGGCCGGGGCGGGCCTGGCGTCCGCGCTCGGCGCCGATTCGAACCAACTCCCCTACCGCCTTGTCGAGCGTCACAAAGGGATCGTGCGGGATTAGGCCCTTGTCGACATATTCGCCAAGGAATCGACCGGCATCGTCGCGGCTCAGTCCAAATGTGGTCTGGGTCAGGTCATTGGTGCCGAACGAGAAGAACTCGGCGCTTTTGCCGATCTCCCCGGCCATGAGACAGGCTCGCGGCAGTTCGATCATAGTGCCGACCGAATAGGCTAACTCCGTCTCGCGATCCTTTTCGATTGCGCTGGCGACCGCGGCAATCCGTTCTTTGATCAAGTCCAGCTCACCTTTGGTTGCGACCAGGGGCACCATGATTTCGGGGATGACGCGGTCATGCAGCGCCTTGCTCGCTTCTATGGCGGCCTCGAAAATCGCGCGGGCCTGCATCTCGACGATCTCGGGATAGCTCACCAGCAACCGCGCGCCGCGTTCTCCGAGCATCGGATTGAACTCGCTGAGTGCCGCCACCCGGCGGCGCAATTGTGCGACGTTCACCCCCATATCGGCGGCAACGTCGGCGATCGCGTGGTCGCCGTGCGGGAGGAATTCGTGCAGCGGCGGATCGAGCAGCCGGATGGTCACCGGCAATCCGGCCATGATCTCGAACAGCTCGATGAAGTCGCCGCGTTGCGCCGGCAACAATTTGTCGAGAGCGCTGCGGCGCCCCTTCTCATCGTCGGCGAGGATCATCTCACGCATGGCAAGGATGCGGGACCCCTCGAAGAACATGTGCTCGGTGCGGCACAGACCGATGCCTTCAGCGCCGAACTCCAGCGCATGGCGCGCATCGGCCGGGGTGTCGGCGTTAGCGCGCACTTTCAACCGGCGGACTCCGTCGGCCCATTGCATCAATGTGTTGAAGTCTTCCGACAGGTCGGGCTGCCGCATCGGCACTTGGCCCTTGATGATCTGACCGGTCGAGCCATCGATGGTGATTATCTCGCCCTTGCGCAGAACCACCCCGTTGGCGGAAAGCGTCTCGCGCTCCAGATCGATCACGACCGAAGAGGCACCGGCAACGCAAGGCCGCCCCATACCGCGCGCCACCACCGCGGCATGACTTGTCATGCCCCCGCGCGCGGTGAGAATGCCGAGCGCGGCATGCATGCCTTGCACGTCCTCAGGCGAGGTTTCGATGCGGGCAAGGATGACCCTGTGACCTTGCGCCTTGAGGTGCACCGCTTCGTCAGCATTGAAGACCAGTTCACCGGATGCAGCGCCCGGCGAGGCCGGCAAACCTTTGGCGATCACCGTTTTGTCGGCATCGGGATCGAGCGTGGGATGCAGGAGCTGGTCGAGATGGCTGGCATCGATGCTTTTCACCGCCTCTTCCTTGGTGATGAGGCCCTGCTCGGCCATCTCGACGGCGATCCGAAGCGCGGCTTGCGTCGACCGCTTGGCCGAGCGGGTCTGCAAGATGAAAAGCCTGCCCTCCTGCACGGTAAACTCGATGTCCTGAATGTCGCGAAAATGAGCCTCAAGCTCGGCGCAGACCGCCTGAAGCTCGGCGAACACCTCGGGCATGAGCGCTTCGAGCGACGGCCGGCTCACTTTTGCCTCGCGGCGCGCGGTCTCGGTCAAGGGCTGCGGCGTGCGAATCCCGGCCACCACGTCCTCTCCTTGCGCGTTGAGGAGGAACTCGCCGTAAAGCTCGTTTGCACCGGTCGAGGGATTGCGGGTGAACACCACACCGGTTGCGCTTCTCTCGCCCATATTGCCGAACACCATGGCCTGGATGGAGACGGCGGTGCCCCAATCGTCGGGGATATCGTGAAGCCGGCGGTAGGCAATGGCCCGGGCGTTCTGCCACGATCCGAACACCGCGGCGATCGCGCCCCACAGTTGTTCGTGAATGTCCTGGGGGAAGGCGGTGCCGAGCTCGCTTTCGATCAGCTTCTTGAAGCGGCCGATGATATCGGTCCAATCCTCGGCCGAGAGTTCGGTGTCGAGCTCGACGCCCTTTAAGTTTTTGTAGTTCTCAAGGATCTCCTCGAACAGTCCATGGTCGATGCCGAGCACCACGTCGCCATACATCTGAATAAAGCGCCGATAGGTATCGTAGGCGAAGCGCCGGTCCCCGGAGCGCCGCGCCAGGCCCTCGACCGTTTCGTCGTTGAGCCCGAGATTGAGCACGGTGTCCATCATGCCCGGCATGGAGGCGCGCGAGCCTGAGCGCACCGAGACGAGCAGGGGATTGTCGACCTCGCCGAATCCGGCCCCTACGTTCCGGCTGACTTCATCGAGCGCCGAACTCACCATCGGCCTCAACTCTTCGGGCAGTTGACGGCCGAGGTCGTAATAGACCGCGCAAAGTTCGGCGGAGATGGTGAAGCCGGGCGGAACCGGCAGACCCAATCGCGACATCTCGGCGAGATAGGCGCCCTTGCCGCCGAGCTTGTCGCGTGCCGCGGCCGAGCCGTCGGCACGGCCTCCGCCGAAGCTGTAAACCCATCTCGGCGCCGTCTCGGTCGCGGGCTTAGGTTTTGTTGTCATGTGAGCCATGATCGGTCCGCTGTTTTAGCGGTCTCCGGGCCTTCACACAAACCGCCAGACGCGGGAATGGGTTAAGGGATTGCGGCTTTCCGCCTATGCAAGCGGCGATCGGCGATGAAGTCGCCGGTACCGATCACCCTCGCCCGCGGCATCGCCGTCAAGCCATAGGCCCAGGCCTTCACGGTGCCGCCATGGTCGAGACCAACTTCGACCAGGACACGGGCCCACATATCGTCCTCGGCGCCGGTGATGCCTTCATAACTGTCAAGTTCGGCAAGCAGTTTCGCATTGGCGCCGAGCCGGAACACCTCCCCGATGACGCGGGCCCGCTCGCCTTGCGCAAACACCGCGCCGGGATAAGCGCCTAGATCGTAAAGATGACCGGCTGTTTTGCCCTTGCCGATGAGCTTCGCTCCCGTCCGCAAGCGAGCTGCCATTGGATGGGTGCTCTCGGACCGGAGCGTGCCGTAGACGAATATGTGCTCAGACATATTACTGTCCTTACGCTCCTCGACCTCACCCCTCGATCTTGGAGAAATCGGCGACGGTCAGCGTCGTGGCACGCACCCGGTTCAGGAGGCGCAAACGGTTGGCGCGAAGATCGGCTTCTTGCGTGTTGACGGTGACGAAATCGAAGAACGCATCCACGGGCGCGCGAAGCTTGGCCATCTCAGACATGGGTGCGGCAAAATCTTCGCGGGCGATCGCGGCGCCAGCGGCCTGTTCCACCTCATCGAGGGCTTCGGCCAGGGCCCTTTCTTCCGGGCGCCTGAGAAGGCCGGGGTCCGGGGCCTGGTCGTAGGTCGCGTTGTCCTTCTTTTCCTCGATGCGCAAGATGTTGATCGCACGCTTGGTGCCGGTGAGGAGATGCTCGCCATCCTCGGTATCGAGGAAACGCCCAAGCGCCTCCACACGCCGGACGATCATCAACAGATCGTCGCCGCCAAGCGCGAACACCGCATCGACCAGATCGTGCCGCGCGCCCTGCTCTTTGAGGTGCACTTTGAGCCGATCGGCGAAAAACGCGAGCAGACTTTCTGACACTTCTTTTTGCGCCTTGTCGTCGACGCGCAATTGCGAACGGATGGTCCGCCTAAGCGGCAACCGGATCTCGTTCTCCACAAGGATACGGATGACGCCGAGAGCGGCACGGCGAAGCGCGTAAGGGTCTTTCGATCCGGTCGGTGTCTCGCCGATGGCCCAGAAGCCTACAAGCGTGTCGAGCTTGTCGGCGAGAGCCAGAGCAATCGCCACGGGCTCGCGCGGCACGTCATCGGACGGTCCGGCCGGCTTGTACTGAGCAGCGACGGCATCGGCGACCGCCGGGTCCTCCTGCTGGTCAAGCGCATAGTAGCGGCCCATCACCCCTTGCAGCTCGGGGAACTCGCCAACCATGTCGCTCACCAGATCGGCCTTGGCGAGAATGGCGGCGCGTTCCGCAAGGTCGGGGTCGGCACCGGAAGCGGGCGCGAGTTCGCGTGCGATCTCTCGCATGCGCTCGATACGGTCATGCTGAGTACCAAGCTTTTCGTGGAAAATGATCCCGCCGAGTTTCGGAATGCGGTCCTCGAGCGGAACCTTCAAATCCTGGTCGAGGAAAAACTTGGCGTCGGCGAGCCGCGCGGCAAGCACGCGCTCATTGCCGGCAACGATGGCCTTGCCGCCGTCCCTTGCTTTTAGATTGGCGATCACAATGAAGCGGTTGGCGAGCTTCTTCCCTTTCTGCAGCGAGAAGTATTTTTGATGCGCCTTCATGGCGGTGGTCAGCACTTCGGGCGGCACGGCAAGGAACGCCTCGTCGAAGGTGCCCATCAACGGCACCGGCCATTCGGTCAGACCCACGTTTTCGGCAAGCAAGGCTTCATCTTCGATCAGCGCGAGCTTCTCTTTTTTGGCCAGCGCGCGGGCGCCATCGAGAATGATATGGGCGCGTTCCTCGCCATCGAGGATAACCTTGGCGGCGCGGAGCTTCCTGACATAGTCGGGGAAACCCGTCACCGCGAAGGGCTTAGGCGCCATGAAGCGGTGACCGCGAGTCACTTTGCCGCTTTTGATGCCGTCGATCGCGAAAGGCACGACCTTGCCGTCCAACAGGCACAGGATGGAATGGAGCGGCCGCACCCAGCGAAGCCTGCCCGGACCCCAGCGCATGGATTTGGGCCACGGAAAATTCCGCACGATGTCCGGCAGGATCTCGGCCAGCACTTTCGCTGTCGCCTGCCCACGCTTCTCGATCAGCGCGACGTAAAAGGCGCCCTTCTTGTCCTCGCGCCGCTCAGCTTGGTTGACCGAAGTAAGACCTGCCGATTTGAGAAAGCCTTTGATGGCGGCGTCAGGCGCCTCGACCCGCGGACCTTTCCTTTCTTCGCGCATATCCGGCGAGCGAGCGGGAAGACCCTTCACCACCGCCGCCAGACGGCGCGGCGTGGCGAAGGTCTTTATCTCTTTATAGTCGAGCCCTGCACCACTAAGCGCCTGGCCAAGAAGGCGCGCAAGATCGGCGCACGCCCGCGGCTGCATGCGTGCCGGGATCTCCTCGGAAAACAATTCAAACAGAAGCTCAGCCATCGGCGCCGCCCGCCTCGGTCTTGAGCCATGCGGCGCAGGCCGCTTTAGTGAGATCGCGCACGCGCAAGATATAAGCCTGGCGTTCGGTCACCGAGATCACGCCACGCGCATCAAGCAGGTTGAAAATATGCGAAGCCTTGATCGCCTGATCGTAAGCCGGGAGCGTCAGAAGGTGACGTTCGCCATGGTCGCCCTTGGCGAGCAACGCCTTGCACTCTGCTTCCGCGTCGCGGAAATGCTGCAGCAAGAGTGAGGTGTCGGCCTGCTCGAAATTGTAGCGGGAGTATTCCTGTTCGGCCTGCAGGAAAACGTCGCCGTAGGTCACCTTGTCGTCGCCTTCGCCGCCGTTGAAGTCGAGATCGAACACGTTGTCGACATTCTGCACATACATAGCGAGGCGCTCCAGCCCATAGGTCAGCTCGCCCGAGACGGGATGGCAATCGAAGCCGCCGACCTGCTGGAAATAGGTGAACTGGGTCACCTCCATGCCGTCGAGCCAAACCTCCCAGCCGAGTCCCCAGGCGCCTAGCGTCGGACTCTCCCAATCGTCCTCGACGAAGCGAATGTCATGCTTGGAAGAATCGATGCCGAGGGTCTCGAGGCTTTTGAGATAAAGATCCTGCAGGTCGGGCGGCGACGGCTTCAGGATCACCTGGAACTGGTAGTAATGCTGCAGCCGGTTCGGATTCTCGCCGTAGCGGCCGTCCTTGGGACGGCGGCAGGGCTGTACGAAGGCGGCGCGCCAGGGCTTCGGTCCGAGCGAGCGAAGCGCTGTCGCCGGATGAAAGGTCCCGGCGCCCATCTCAAGGTCATAAGGCTGGAGAATGACGCAGCCTTGATCGGCCCAGAAACGCTCCAGTTTGAGGATCAGGTCCTGAAACGAGGGCGGCCTCGACTTTGCTGGTTTCTTTAGCTTGACCATCGGTTTCGATCGCAAATTTGATAAGGCCTCGGCGCGGTGGCGGGACGCTAATGCAATTCATGCCGAAATTGAACACTCATGCCCGCTTACCTGACGGACATCCACGAGTTTTACAGACAATGGAAAGGACGAAAAATCGCAGGGTCCCAGGCCCTGCGCTAGGCCCGCGTGTCTTGCGCCATACGTTTTGGCCGGTAAATCCCGGTCGCTGAGTCCTGCTCAAGCGGCACGATCTTGTCTTGTTCGCGCCGTTTCAAAGCCTCTTCGGCGGCGCGCAGCTCAGACCGGATGCGCCGCTGCAAACCACGATAGAAGCGGCCGGCGAGAACGAGCCCGGCGCCTAAGCCAACGAGAATGAGGACTTGCGGCATCGGTTAAAACCCGAAGCGCGACCAAAGCGCCCGCGCTTCGATCGCCGAGATCAGATCGGCGGCAAACCCGCCGGGTGAGAAACCGAAGCCGAACCCCTCGCCTTCAGCGAACACGCCGCGCCGGCGCCGGAACCAAGACGTAGACGGCATGACCAGCTTGAGGCGGACATCATCGCCATAAATCTCGCGCATCTTGGTTCGGACGTCAGACAGCCCGTCGATGAGACCAAACTCGAGCGCACGCTTCCCGGACCAGAACTCGCCGGTGAACAGATCGACGCCGGCATGTTCGATCTTGGCGCCGCGCCGCGCTTTGACAAGATCGATAAAGGTCTGATGCACGTCGCCCTGCAGCGCCCTGATGCGCTCCACGTCTTCCTCTTTCTCCGGCAGGAACGGATCGAGCGTGTCCTTGCTCGCGCCGGCGGTATAGACCCGGCGCTGGATGCCGATGCGATTGATCAGCTCGTTCACGCCGAACGTTGCCGTGATCACCCCGATCGAGCCCACGATCGAGCTCGGATCGGCATAGATCTCGTCGCCGGCAAGCGCGAGCATATAACCGCCCGAGGCGGCTACATCCTCGACGAAGACATAGACTTTGAGACCCTTCTCGGCAGCAAGCGCTCTGACGC
The DNA here is from genome assembly GCA_964523345.1 of uncultured Methyloceanibacter sp. Classification (GTDB taxonomy): domain Bacteria; phylum Pseudomonadota; class Alphaproteobacteria; order Rhizobiales; family Methyloligellaceae; genus Methyloceanibacter. The sequence continues at coordinate 1,960 of CAZFYL010000022.1, read as the reverse complement.
GCTTGTAAATCAGTGTCGACTGGACCGCCGAGCCGCCGGGCGAATTGATCTGGATGGCGACGGCCTTGGCGCCGCGCGTGGCGAAAGCCTTCTCGATCGCCTGGGCCGAGGTGGAAAGGAGCAGGCCGGGACGGAGCGGCGTTACGGCACCGATCGCGCCGCTGAAGCGGAGCACGGGCACGACCGGGGCGCGGTTGGTCCACGACGCGGGAAGATAGTTCTTCCAGGTCTCGGGCTGCACGATATCGTCCAAAAGGCTGCTCATGGCCGCATAACGTATAGTGGGCTCAGGCCAAATCAAAGGTGGAAGGTTCACGCAAATTCGGAGATCGCCATTGGACGTCCGTAATTGTTGCTATATTTAGGCGAAGGCGGCGCGTTTCGGGAATAGTGAGCCCGCGCGCGCTTCGAGGAGGAATGAATGAGCAGGTTTGCGATTTTGGCGCTGGCTCTGGGAACGTTTGCGCTTGCCTTCGTCACCCTTGTCCCGGGCTCCGCCGACGCCGGGTGGCGCCGGAAACAGGGGGCGCAAGTTTATCTCAAACCGCGCTGGTACTTGTATGGTCCCCGCCGCGATTGGCGGCGTTACCCATCGGGCTACCCTTACGCCTATTTCCCCTATTGGCGGAATCATTCCTACTACCGGTAACGGGCACGCCCTGTCTTATCGCTTCCGGTGATCGGCTCGGCGCAAGTCGAGGGCCGCGCCTCCCCTCAGCACGGCCTCGGCCGGCGGCGTATAGCGGCCGCCCGCATCATGCAGCACAAGGCCCGGGAGAAGGCTCAGTCCAGCCCGGCTTCCTTTCTTCGCCTGCACGATGATCCGTTTGGCCGGCTCACCTTTCTTAGGGAAGAGCGGGAAGACAGCGATATCGCCGAACCGCCCGTCGAGCAGCTCCAACAACTCGCCGAGGCAATCGGGCCGGTGGATCAAGGTGAGAACCCCGTTCGGTGCGGCCATGGCGGCAAAGAAGCGCACCCAGGCGACAAGGCCTCCCTCACGCATGACATGCGCCGCGGCCCGGTCCGCATCCGGCGCCGCTCTGACCTCGCTCTCGGCGTAGAAGGGCGGATTGGCGATGAGCTGGTGATAGCTTTCTCTCTTCAGCCCCGCTTCGCTGAGAGATTTTCCGGGAGAGGTCACATCGGCCGCGATCGCCTGGAAATTTTGGGCGACACCGTTGTTAGCGGCATTCTCCGCCGCGAGGCCGACGAGCCGCGGATCGATCTCCACGGCTGTCACTTTGACATTGCCAATGCGCGCGAGCAGGCACAGACCGGCGACGCCGGCGCCGGCACCGATATCGAGCACGGCTTGTCCGGCCCGTGCCGGCACCGCTGCGGCGAGGAAGACTGCGTCGCTCCCGGCCCGGTGGCCTTGGGCCGGCTGAACCACGCTGATCCGGCCGCCGAGGAACGCGTCGGTCGTCGTGGCTGGCGCGCGCGTCTTAGGTTTTGTTGTCGTCGGCGATGACATGGCCGATGCCGGCCCCGTTGAGGATGTGCCGGGCCTGAACGATCTTGCTGCCGTCGACCAGAACGCGCCGGGGCAGCGCCCCGATTGAGCCCTCCAGCACGCTCATATTGAGATCGGCGACCATAAAGTCGATGCTCCCTTCCTCCAGCAAGGCGCTGACATAGGACAAGAGAACCGGATCGTTTGACCGCAATAATTCCTTCATAACGTGGCCGGCCTCCGGCTCTTTAATTTGGCGGTTCGCCTTGACCTTCTTGGCGGACCGCCGACAATGGCGATAATGAAGCCTGTTTGAGTGAGGAGATAGTCCTTTGGGAGTTGTCGTTAAGCTTCCTGGCGCGAAGGATCCAAGAGCAAGTCTCGCGCCGCTGGTCGCGCTTGTCGAGGAGGATATGGCCCATGTCAACGGCATCATCCTCGACCGGGCTCGATCGAATGTCGATCTGATCCCGGAGCTTGCCAGGCATCTCATCGATTCAGGCG
>CAZFYL010000021.1:23154-26281 GCA_964523345.1 uncultured Methyloceanibacter sp. | reverse complement strand
AAGGACCGCTTCGCCGAGCTCGAAAAGCAGGGCTTCGGCAAGTTCCCGATCTGCGTCGCCAAGACCCAATATAGCTTCACCACCAATCCCGACGCCAAAGGTGTGCCTCTGGGGCATGTCATTCCGGTCCGCGAGGTCAGGCTGTCGGCTGGGGCCGAGTTCGTGGTGGTCATCTGCGGGGATATCATGACCATGCCGGGCCTTCCCAGGGTGCCGGCCGCCAACAATATCGAGCTTGGGGCGGACGGCCGCATCTCCGGTTTGTTCTAGCTGCGAAAGGGGTTGCCAGCTAAAACCGCTGACGCTAACACCCTGGTTCCGCGTGGCGGGGCCACTCGGCAAATCGGTACGCTTTTCTAAGGAATACAACCATGGCTGAAGCAAGAAGGTCCGGGCGCAACTTTCTGTTTGTGCCGGGCCCGACCAATGTGCCCGACCGGATCTTGCGTGCCATGCATTCCGCGATGCTGGATCATCGCGCGTCAGACTTTCCGCAACTGACCCTTCCTCTCTACGAAGACTTGAAGAAAATCTTCAAGACCAAGGAGGGCCAGGCCGTCATCTTTCCGTCGAGCGGGACCGGCGCCTGGGAGTCCGCTCTGACCAATACCTGCTCGCCGGGCGACAAGATGCTCGCCAGCCGCTTCGGCCAATTCAGCCATCTCTGGATCGACCTCGCCCGCCGTCATGGGCTCGAGGTCATCGTCCAGGAAGAAGAGTGGGGCACCGGCGCAAATCCCGATCGCATCGAGGAGGCGCTGCGCCAGGATGCGAAGCACGAGATCAAGGGTGTGATGGTTGTTCATAACGAGACGGCGACCGGCGTCACGAGCGACGTTGCCGCCGTGCGGCGTGCCATCGATGCCGCCAAACATCCCGCGCTGCTTTATGTCGACGGCGTGAGCTCGATCGCGAGCATCGATTTCCGCATGGACGAGTGGGGCGTGGATCTCGCCATCACCGGTTCGCAGAAAGGTCTCATGCTTCCGGCCGGACTCGGCATTGTGTGCGCGAGCCAAAAGGCGCTTGCCGCCATGAAGGATGCCAAGTGCATTCGCGCCTATTTCGACTTGGCCGATCAGATGCGCGCCAACGCTACCGGGTATTATCCTTACACGCCGGCCTTGCCGCTGCTCTTAGGTTTGCGCGAGGCGCTGGCCATGCTTCTCGAGGAAGGCCTCGACAATGTTTTTGCCCGTCACCGCCGTCTCGCCGACGGCGCGCGCGCCGCTGTAAACGCCTGGGGGCTCAAGCTCTGCGCCAAGGAGCCGAAATGGCAGTCCGACACCGTGACCGCAATCATGGTCCCGGAAGGCTTCAATGGCGCCGATGTAATCGATCGCGCCTATCGCCGTTATAATCTTGCGCTCGGCGCGGGTCTTTCGCAGATGGCCGGCAAGCTGTTCCGTATCGGGCATTTGGGCGATTTGAACGAATTGATGCTGCTCGGCGCCATCGCCGGCGCGGAAATGGCGATGCGCGATGTCGGCATCGACGTTGAGCTCGGATCCGGTGTGGCGGCGGCGCAAAGCGAGTTCCGCGACGCGGGCAAGGCGACAGAACCAAGGATCGCCGCCGAGTAGGGCTGGAAACGCAAGGGGGCGGTCAATCCGCCAACCTTGCTCATTTGATTTTGATCAAGATCCCGGAGCGCTCTCCTGTCTATTGCGCCCCGGGGAGGAAGGTATGTCGCGTGGCGTCTTAGGCGCGCGTAATGGAGCGAGGGAGTTGAGTTCAGTGGAACACGCGATCGTATTTCTCGATCGAGAGTCGGTTGACGCTAACGTCCGCAAACCGAATTTCCCGCATCGCTACGATGAGCATCAGTCGACCTGGTCGGCCGAGGATGTGGTGAAACGTTTGAAAGACGCGACCATCGCCATCATCAACAAGGTGCCGATGCGCGCCGAGACGCTGAAGCAATTGCCTAAGCTGAAGCTGATCGCGGTCGCCGCCACTGGCACTGACGTGGTCGACAAGGCGTATTGCAAGGAAAACGACATCACAGTCGTCAATATCCGCAACTACGCCTTCAACACCGTCCCTGAGCATGTGCTCGCGCTGATGTTCGCGTTGCGGCGGAACCTCTTCGCCTATGTCGAGGACGTGCGCCAGGGACGATGGAACAAGTCGCAGCAATTCTGCTTCTTCGATCATCCGATCCGCGACATTGCCGGTTCCACCATCGGCATTGTCGGCTATGGCGCGATCGGCAAAGAGGTGGGCCGACGGGCCGAGGCGCTCGGCATGCGCGTGCTGCCTTACGATGTCATGCCGCAACCGGGCCTGGTCGATTTCGAAACGCTGCTGAAAGAGAGCGACGTCATCACCTTGCATATGCCGCTGACGCCCGACACCAAGAACATGTTCGGCGCCAAGGAGCTCAAGATGATGAAGCCGACCGCGATCCTCATCAACACGGCGCGCGGCGGACTGGTGGACGAGGCGGCGTTGGCCGAGGCGCTTCAGGCCGGCACCATCGCCGGTGCGGGCTTCGACGTCCTGACCACCGAGCCGCCCAAGGACGGCAATACCCTGCTCGATCTCAAACTGCCCAACCTGCTCATCACGCCGCATGTGGCCTGGGCGAGCCAGGAGGCGATGCAGATCCTGGCCGATCAGCTCATCGACAATATCGAAGCCTTCGTGGCGGGTAAGCCTCAGAACGTGGTGGAGTGACGGCCATGAAGAAACTTCTGTTCCTGCTCGACACCGATCCCTACCCGAGCGTGTTCGATACCGTCGTCGCCTATGACGGCGGCGCCGACCGGGTTGCGGGATATGCCAATGTCACGCCCGACAATGTCGGGCCTTTGGTCGACGGCACGATCTTCACCCGCGGCGGCAAGGACAAGCAAAATACCGCGATCTTTGTTGGCGGCGGCGACATGACCAAAGGTGAAGCGCTGTTCGAAGCGGTGAAGAAGAAATTCTTCGGTCCATTCCGCGTGTCCGCCATGCTCGATTCGAACGGCTCGAACACCACTGCTGCGGCAGGGGTGGCGCTGCTCGCCAAGGCCGGCAAGCTCAAAGGCAAGAAGGCGGTGGTGCTGGCCGGTACCGGTCCCGTCGGCATGCGCGCTGCGGCGTTCTTCGGCCACGAGGGCGCCGAGGTCACGATCACCTC
>CAZFYL010000021.1:0-23054 GCA_964523345.1 uncultured Methyloceanibacter sp. | reverse complement strand
GCATGCGCGCTGCGGCGTTCTTCGGCCACGAGGGCGCCGAGGTCACGATCACCTCACGCGAGCAAGCCCGCGCCGACAACGCCGCCAAGTCGGTCGAGCAGCGATTCGGCGTGAAGGTGAAAGGGATCGAGGCGAAGGACAATGCTGCCCGCGCCGAAGCCGTCAAGGATGCCGATATCGTGTTCGCCGCCGGCGCCATCGGTGTGGAGCTGTTGAAAGCGGATGCCTGGCAGAACAATCCCAATATCTCCATCCTCGCCGATGTCAACGCCCAGCCGCCGCTCGGGATCGAAGGCGTCGAGGCCCCCGACAAGGGCAAGGACCGTGACGGCAAGACGGCGTTCGGCGCGCTTGGAATGGGCGGGCTCAAATTGAAGCTGCATCGGGCCTGCATCGGCAAGCTGTTCGAAAGCTCCGAGACCGTGTTCGACGCCGAAGAGATTTACGCGCTAGCCAAAGAGATGGCCTGATGACCAAGTTCAAGGACACCGCAGTCGAGTCGTTCCTCGAAGCCCTTGCCAGCCGCGAGGCCACGCCCGGCGGCGGCAGCGCCGCCGCCATTATCGGCGCCATGGGCGCAAGCCTGGTCAGCATGGTTTGCAACCTAACCATCGGCAAAAAGAAATATGCCCAGGTCGAAGACGAGATGAAGGATGTCCTTCTCAAGGCTGAGGCGCTCAGGGTGAAACTGATCGGGATGATCGAGGACGACGTGAAGGCGTTCGACTCGGTGATGGGCGCTTACGGCATGGCCAAGGAGACCGATGCCGAAAAGGAGGCCCGCGACAAGGCTCTTCAGGCGGCGCTCAAAGAGGCGACGGATGTGCCCTTGCGCTGCTGCCATGCGGCGCGCGAAGTCATCGATCTCGCAGAGGTTGCATCAGAGAAGGGTAATCTCAACGTGATTTCCGACGCCGGTGTCGGCGTTCTCGCCGCTCATGCTGCACTGCGAAGCGCCGCCTTGAATGTTTTCACCAATGCAAGAATGATAAAGGACAGGACCTTCGCCGAGGCTAAACTCAAGGAGCTCGACGGGCTCCTCGCCGGAGCTGGGAGCGCAACCGAAAAGGCTTACAAGATCGTCGAAGAAAAAGTGAGTTGAGTTTGGGGAGGCCCCACGCCGAACAAGGAGGAGAGAGGTGGACGTTCACGAGTATCAAGCAAAAGAATTGCTGGCGAGCTTCGGCGTGCCGGTGCCTAAGGGTGCGGTCGCCTTCAGCCCCGACCAGGCGGTCTATGCCGCGACCGAACTCGGCGGCTGGAACTGGGCGGTCAAAGCGCAGATCCATGCCGGCGCCCGTGGCAAGGCCGGCGGGATCAAATTGTGCAAGACCTATCACGAGGTGCGGGACGCCGCCGCCAACTTGCTCGGCAAGCGCCTGGTGACCATCCAGACCGGGCCGGAAGGCAAGCCGGTGCAGAGAGTCTATATCGAGGTGGCCGAGCCGTTCGAACGCGAGCTCTATCTCGGCTTTGTGCTGGACCGTAAGACGGAGCGCATTCGCGTCATCGCCTCGCAGCGCGGCGGCATGGAGATCGAGGAGATCGCCAGGACCGAGCCTGAGGCCATCCTTCAAGTGCTGGTCGAACCCGCGGTGGGCCTGCAGGCGTTTCAGGCGCGCGAGCTCGCTTTCCAGCTTGGGCTTAACATCAAGCAGGCGCAAAGCGCAGTGTCGACCATCATGAACGGCTACCGCGCGTTCCGCGACTGCGACGCAACCATGCTTGAGATCAATCCTCTGGTCGTCGCCAAGAACGACCGCGTGTTGGCGCTCGACGCCAAGATGTCGTTCGACGACAACGCGCTGTTCCGCCGCCACAACGTGGCCGACATGCACGATCCCTCGCAGCAGGATCCGCGCGAGGCGCAGGCTGCCGAGCACAATCTCAATTACATCGGGCTCGACGGCGAGATCGGCTGCATCGTCAATGGCGCAGGCCTCGCCATGGCGACCATGGACATGATCAAGCATGCGGGCGGCACGCCGGCGAACTTTCTCGACGTGGGCGGCGGCGCCTCTCCGGAGCGCATCGCCACCGCGCTCAAGCTGGTTCTATCCGACGCCAAGGTGAAGGCCGTGCTGGTCAACATCTTCGCCGGCATCAACCGCTGCGACTGGGTGGCCAAGGGCGTCGTCCAGGCCTGCGAGACCGTGGACGTGAAAGTGCCGCTGGTCGTGCGGCTGGCCGGCACGAATGTCGAAGAGGGGCGGAAGATCCTCGCTGACAGCGGGCTCAAACTGATCACCGCCGACACTTTGGCCGAAGCGGCGGAGAAGGCTGTTGCCGCGTGCCAAGGCAAGCTTGCGGCTTGAGGACCGGGAGAGAACCATGAGTATTTTGATCGATGAAACCACGCCGGTCCTGGTGCAAGGCATGACCGGCGACAAGGGTACCTTCCACGCCAAGGAGATGATCGCTTACGGCACCAACGTGGTCGGCGGCGTCACGCCTGGCAAAGGCGGCGGGACCCACCTCGACCGGCCTCTGTTCAACACCATGAAGGAGGCGGTGAAGGAGACCGGTGCGACCACCTCGATTACCTTCGTGGCACCGGCCTTCTGTGCCGATGCCATCATGGAAGCAACCGATGCCGGTATCCGGCTGGTCTGTTCCATCACCGACGGCATTCCGGCTCAGGACATGATGCGGGTGAAGCGCTACATGATGCGCTATCCGAAAAACCGCCGGCCGATGATGGTCGGGCCGAATTGCGCCGGCATCATCAGTCCCGGCAAGTCCATGCTCGGCATCATGCCGGGTCACATCTATCTGCAAGGCAAGGTGGGCGTGATCTCGCGTTCGGGCACGCTCGGCTATGAAGCCGCCTCGCAGATGAAGGCCAAGGGCATCGGCATCACGACCTCGGTCGGTATCGGCGGCGATCCCATCAACGGTTCGTCGTTCCTCGATCATCTCGCTCTGTTCGAGGAGGATCCGGAAACCGAGGCCGTGCTGATGATCGGTGAGATCGGCGGCCCGCAGGAGGCGGAAGCTTCGGCCTGGATCAAGGACAATATGTCGAAGCCGGTGATTGGATTTGTCGCCGGGCTGACCGCACCCAAGGGACGGCGCATGGGCCATGCCGGTGCCATCATCTCGGCCGCGGGCGATAGTGCCGCGGAGAAGGCCGAGATCATGCGGTCCTGCGGATTGACTGTCGCGCCCAATCCGAGCGAGTTTGGATCGACGGTCGCGGGGGTCATGGCCGCCCGGTGAGTGCGCCGGGCGCGCGTGTGAGCGAACGCTCTGGCGCGACTGAACGGCCTCCTGCTATGCCTTTCCGGACCGCGCATGGCGCGTGCGTCCGGCCAAGGCCGAACAGCCGCGCTGCGGCCAGGCTCCAGGTCTTGGACAGGTGCCTGTCCAGGTGGCTTCCGCGCCGTGCGAACCCTTATCCGGCCGAAAATCGCGGGTGGACGTGCTTAGCGTTGCTATGAATCAGGAGCCGAAACCAAATCTCCGTGAGACCCAGCTGCCCGAGGCGGTGATCAGCGGCACCTCCGTCGAGGGGGCCGCCGATCTCTTGTTCCGGCTTCTGATCGAGGTCGTGCGCCGGCATCAGCCTGAGATCGAGCCGATCCTGGTCGGCGGCGCCAATATCGCCAGCTTCACGCCGGAGCTCATGGCGCGAGCGCTCCAGGCGCAAGGTATTTGGTTCCAGCTTCTTTCCATTGCCGAGCAGAACGCGGCCATGCGGCGCCGCCGGCACATCGAGCGGACGCGCGGACGCGATGCCTTGCGCGGCACGTTCGACCACGTGATCTCCGAGGCCGCGCGCGATGAGATCGCGCCTCAGGAAATCCAGACATTGCTTTCGAATTTGCGCATCAGGCCGGTGATCACCGCCCATCCGACCGAGTCGAAGCGCGTCACCGTACTCGAAAAGTACCGCAAGACGTATCTCTTGCTTCGCGAACTCGAGGCGCCGCGCTGGACCGAGCGCGAACGGACAGCGCTGATCGACACTTTGCGCGATCAAATCGAGCTCGTGTGGATGACGGGAGAGCTTCATCTGGAGAAGCCGACGGTGCAGCACGAGGTGAGCCGCGGGCTTCACTTCTTCGACGAGACCCTGTTCGAAAAAGCACCCGAGATGCTCGACCTGATCGGCGGCGCGCTTAAGCAATACTACCCGGAGCAAACCTTCGACCTTCCCCCGGTCCTCCAGTTTGGGTCGTGGATCGGCGGCGACCGCGACGGCAATCCTTGGGTTCGCACCGACGTGACCGACTGGACTTTGCGTCAGAACGCGCTTGCGGCGCTGCGTCACTATCGCGGGCAGATCGTCAACCTTGCCCGGGCGCTGTCCATTACTGAGCGCGCGCTCCCCGTACCGCCGGGCTTTCGCGCCGAGCTTGATCGCGCACTCGAAGGGAGCGGCGAGGCCGAGGCGATTAAGACGCGCAACCCGGGCGAGCCTTATCGTCAGTTCCTGTCGGTCGTGCTGCGTAAGCTCGACGCCAGGCTGGCTCAGGTCGAAGGGCAGGACATTGGCGGCCCCGGTGCAGCCTACGCCACCGCCGACGAATTGATCCTCGATCTGCGTATTGTCGAGCAAGCGCTCGAAGAGGCGAACAGCCCCTCGATTGCCGCCGATCTGGTGAAGCCGGTGAGGCGCGCAGTCGAAATCTTCCGGTTCTCCACCGTACGCCTGGATCTCCGCGAAAACTCCACCAAGACCACGGAGGCGCTGCAAGCTCTGTGGTGGGCCACCGCCGGTCGCGGCGACGACACCCCGCCCGAACTCGGCAGCCGCGAATGGCGGAGCTGGCTCTACCGCGAGCTGGCCCGGCCTCGCACGGGTTTGCGCCTCATCCCCGATCTCCCGGCCGATGCCGCCGAAACCATCGAGATGTTCGCTCAAGCCGCGACGGCGCGGCGCGACCTCGATCGCGACGCGATCGGAACCTTCATCCTGTCGATGACCCGGTCGGTCGACGACATCCTTGGCATCTATCTTCTCGCCAAAGAAGGCGGCGCGTTCCTCGATGCCGCCGGCACTGAAATCTGCGCGCTTCCAATCGTCCCGCTGTTCGAGACCATCGCCGATCTCCGCGCCGCGCCCGACATCATGCGCGAGCTGCTGGCTGTCCCGATCGTCCGCCGCAGTACGCACTGGCAAGGCGGCGTACAGGAAGTGATGATCGGCTATTCGGATTCGAACAAGGATGGCGGTTTCGTTGCGTCCAACTGGGAACTCTCCAAAGCCCAGTCGCAACTGACCAAGGTCGGCGCGGAAGCGGGCGTGCCGATCGCGTTCTTTCACGGCCGTGGCGGATCGGTGTCGCGCGGGGGCGCGCCGACCGGACGCGCCATCGCCGCCCAGCCTGCCGGCTCGATCCGCAACCGCTTCCGTGTCACCGAGCAGGGAGAAGTGGTCTCTTACAAATATGCCAATAAGGGGACGTCGCTCTACCAGATGGAACTGCTCGCCTCGAGCGTATTCGAGCACGCGCTCAAATCCGAGCGCGAGGAGGCATTGAAGCCCAAGCGCGAGTTCGACGACATCATGGAGGCGCTCGCCGGCGCCTCACGCGCCGCTTATTCCAGCCTCGTCTCCCATCCAGGGCTTGTGCAGTATTTCCAGGAGGCAAGCCCGATCGAGGAGATATCGCTCTTGAATATCGGCTCGCGGCCGGCGCGGCGCTTCGGCGCCAAATCGCTCGCCGATCTTCGTGCGATTCCGTGGGTGTTCGCCTGGGCCCAGAACCGTCACATCATCACCGGCTGGTACGGCGTGGGCTCGGCGCTGTCGAGCCTGCTTCAGGTTCGCGGCCAGCAGGGCGAGGCGCTGTTGCCGCGCCTGTTCAAGGATTCGCGCCTGTTCCGTCTCATCATCGACGAAGTGGAAAAGACACTCCTTCTCGTCGATCTCGACATTGCCCGCGACTATGCCAGTCTGGTCGAGGACGAAGGTGTGCGCGACATGATTTTCAGCATGATCGAGCAGGAATTGCGCCTGACCCGCGAAATGGTGCTAAGGGTGTCCGGGGGCAGCGAGATCGCCGAGCGCTTTCCCGAATTCCGCCGTGCTCTCGGCCATCGGCTGTCAGCCGTCAACGAGGTCAACCGCATTCAAGTCGAATTGCTACGCCGCTTTCGGAGCGCGAGCACCGACGCCGAACGCGAAGCCTATAAGTCTGCATTGTTGCTTTCCATCAACACCGTTGCCGCCGGTCTCGGCGCCACAGGTTAAACAGGAGGGAGTATCCGATGAGCTTTACCTTGATCCAACAGGCGACCCCGCGTCTCCACCGTTCAGAACTTGCCGTGCCGGGGTCCAATCCCTCGCTGTTCGAGAAAGCGGCCAAAGGCGGCGCCGACGTGATCTTCCTCGATCTTGAGGATGCCGTCGCTCCCGACGACAAGGAGCAGGCCCGCAAGAACATCATCCAGGGCCTCAATGAAGTCGATTGGGGCAACAAGACCATGATGATCCGCATCAACGGGCTCGACACGCATTACGCCTATCGCGACGTGGTCGATGTGGTGGAGAATTGCCCGCGCCTCGACATGATCCTGATCCCCAAGACCGGCGTGCCGCAGGACGTCTACGCCATCGACATGCTGGTGACGCAGATCGAGCAATACAAGAAGCGCGAGAAACAGATCGGCTTCGAGGTGTTGATCGAAACCGCGCTCGGCATGGCCAATGTCGAGGACATTGCCCAAAGCTCGAAGCGTCTCGAAGCTATGAGCTTCGGCGTTGCCGACTATGCCGCCTCGACCCGCGCCCGCACCGTCGGTATCGGTGGTCCTCATCCCGATTACGGCGTGTTGACCGATAAGGACGAGGCGGGCAATCGCGCTTATTACTGGGGCGATCCCTGGCATTACGCGCTGTCGCGCATGATGGTCGCTTGCCGCGCCTATGGGCTTCGTCCGATCGACGGGCCGTTCGGCGATTTCTCAGATCCGGACGGCTATCTCGCCGCGGCCAAGCGCGCCGCCGTGCTCGGCTTCGAGGGCAAATGGGCGATCCATCCGAGCCAGGTCGACCTCGCCAATCAGGTGTTCACGCCGTCGGAGGCGGAAGTCACCAAGGCCAAGCGCATCGTCGAGGCCATGGAGCAGGCTGCGCGCGAAGGCAAGGGCGCCGTCTCGCTCGACGGACGGCTCATCGATATCGCTTCGATCCGCCAGGCCCAGGCGCTCCTCGACAAGGCCGCGCAGTCCGGCACCGCCTAAAGACGCTTGCGTCGCGGGTCCGGCACAGAGGCGTGCCGGCAGGTGAGGGGTTGGCCAATCGCTAACCCGCACACCCCGCGCGCGAGACGCACGGCGCGATACCGTCATTTTTTTCATCGGTGATTGAACCAAAGCTGCCGCTTCCGGTGTTGAAATGCGGGAATTGCACGGCCACGAGGATCGCGGAGAAGGGTGCGGCTGTTGCCAAAAGACCATACTCACAGTTTTTCTGGTCTGAGGTTCGTCTGAAGGCAACGGAAGCCCTCTTTTCGGCGTAAACTTCGTTCATGAGGTGGACTGATTAGGAGGTATCGATGCGGATCAATCTTGCCCTTTCACTTGCCGCTTGCGCCTTAGTACTTGGTTTCGCCGGAACGGCGAACGCAGACCGGTACGGCAAGGCCCTGCAGAAGGCCTGCGCCAAGGACTACAAGCAATATTGCGGCGAGTATGGGCTCGAGAGTTCCGCCCTCAGATTGTGCATGGACAAGGCAGGGCAGAAGCTGTCAAAGGCCTGCGTCAACGCGCTCGTCGAGGCTGGCGAGGTCTCGCAGGCGGAAGTCAATCGCCGCAAGTCCTCCGGCCACTAGCCGGACCGCCCCGCTCGGTTTCCTTAAAGGATGGCTGCACAGGACCGCGCCTCGTGATTGTTGAGCGTGGTCCAATTCGGCGCGAGAATGCTGAGCGCACGATCCTCCATCCAGGGTGGAGGACCCATCCGGCGCTGTCATGTGAGAGGGAGATCCATGCCTAGCACGAGAATATTGGCCGCCATCCTTTTGACTCTCTATTTCGGCGCTGTCGGCGCTTTCGCGGCGCGCGCAGACGAGGCCGAAGCCATAGAGGCCATCAACAAGGCCGCCGCGGCGCTCGATCAAGCATTCGAAAAAGACAATGCCGCCGCCAGGGCACTGATGACGCCGGATCATATCGCGGTGACGCCCTACTACGACGGCCCGCAATCGGTGGCCGACCAACTCGCGTCACTGCCCGATTTTGAATACGAACAGAGCGTTCTGGGCGATGTATCGATTAAGATGCTTGGGTCCGATGCCGCGTTACGGAGCTTTTCCGCCGAGCTGAACGGAAGCTTCAAGGGGCGCCCGCTTCCACGGCGTGTTTTCGTGAGCGCCGTCTGGGTCAAGCGCGATGGGGCGTGGGCCGAGAAATTCTATCAGGTCACAGCGCTCAGGGCAGGAGCCCCCTAAGCGATGGAGCTGCGATCCGGAAGCCTCACGACCGGGCTCCCGGCGCGCGCGCTTGCCGACGAACTCACGGACACGCTCTATCAGTGCCGCGGCGTCAGGATCGAGCGCATCGTCTCGACCGGTCAGGCGACGCCGGAAGGACAGTGGTACGACCAGGACGGCGATGAGTTTGTGCTGGTGGTGACCGGCGCCGCACGTCTGCTCATCGAGGGTGAAGCGCAGGAACGGGAGCTTGCAAGCGGCGATTGGTTGCTGCTCCCGGCCCATTGCCGCCACCGGGTCACCTGGACTGAAGCTCGCCCGCCGACGGTCTGGCTCGCCATGCATTTTGCGCGGGCGGCGCCGTCACAAGCCTGATCGAGTTTCACGAAGCCTGAGCGTTCCGACCGGCGCGCGTCTCCGACCGCTGTAAGCCCCTTTGTTACGGCGCGCGCGCAGGCCCAATCTGGGGGGCGGCGACCGGCTTGGCGAGACCGAAAAAGATGGTCACACCCTGACCGCCGCAACGGGTCGACAGCGCCTCGTCGGGCGTTTCTGCAAAGCAGCTCTCGAACTCCTCCCAGTTATTCATGGTCCACACGTCGCCTGCCGGACCGATGGAAATATCGGTCAACATCTGCATGCCGCCGCCGACATAGCCGCCGGGCGGCGAAATCGGATCGCCGGTCTTGAAGCCGGGCGGGCAGTTTTCGGTGCGCACGCCGCACAGCTGGGTGATCGGGCTGGTGGGATAGACGAAGTTTGAAATCCACACATTGCCGTTGCCGTCGACGGCCGCGGCCCACGGACCGGGCAAGTGTTTGCCGCTGAACGGCGAGCCCGGAAACGCGGTCCCGTCGGGACGGAGCAGTGAGATGCTGCCGTTGCGGTGCTTGCTCATGCTGCGCACCATGATGGCCTCGGGGTTCAGTCCGGTTTCATAGGCGACGACCATTTCTCCCATGGTGATTGCGCCAGAGGCTGAATTGCCCAGGCGGTTCGTCACCCAGACATTGCCTTGGCCGTCGATGGCGAGCCCGGCGCCGCTCCAACCGGTCTTGAACCTCTCGGCCTTGCTCGGGTCGCTGGCCGGGAACCGTGTCACGTGGTCGCCGATACCGTTGGTCACCCAGATCCGGTCCTGCGGGTCGATGCCGAGGAAAAACGGCCCCAATAACGACTTGCAGGGTTCCACCTCTTCGCCTTCGCACACGATTTCGCCCGCGTTCAAATCCCCTTTGGGGAAATGCACGAGCTGGTTCTCCGAGATGCCGAGCGCCCAGATATCGCCGCTGGGCGTCGCAATGATGCCCTGCATCTGGCCCAGCCGGCCGTCGAAGGTAATGCCGTCAGGCGGTGACAACGGCTTGCCGTTTTTGTCGAACACGGCGATGGACATACCGCCATAATTGGTCAGCCAGGCATTGTCGTGCGCGTCGACCGCCACGCCGAACGTGCCGCCTTCCATGCCGCCGCCGGTGAAGCCCGTGGTGATCGGCGAGAGGGCGCGTCCATTCGGCGCCAGCTTTGCGGCGTTCCCCTGCCATAGCGACTCTTGCGCCTGCCATCCGACCGTGAAATTGCTGCCCGACCAGAGATTGCCCTCGCTGTCGAACATGCCCTTGCCGCCGGCGCGCAAACCGCCGCCGGTAAACTTGAGCGGCAACACCCAGGCGCTGGGCGAGAAGTTGAGATAGGGCATGTAAGGAACCGCTCGCAGGTTCTTGCCCTCAGGAACCGGATAGAACTGGTCGATAAGCGCGAAGAGCCTCTCAGGCTTGTACCAGGGCGCCTTCGCAATCGATTGCGCCGCGGTCAGCGTATCGGTGGGCGCTTTGTTGTCCGGCCCGGTCGCGGCGGCAAACAGTTTTGTGCAGGCATCGTCCGTGGCGCGGGTGACGCAAGCAGCAAACAGGTCGGCGAGCGTGGCGAAGTTCGCCATGGTCGGAGTCTGGCCGGCATTGAGCGGGCCCTGGATGGCTTCGCCCCAGCCGCCGGAACCGAGATCGACAAAATTGGGCACATTGCCGGCAGCAATCTTGAGGCCCAGCGCGTGCCCCTTGATGGCCGTGCCGTCGATGAACTGCGCATGGGTCCAAACCGACGCGACGGTTGTCATCTCGTTGATGACGACGCTGGCCGGAGGCGCGTTGCCGATAACGCTGATCAGGGCGGTCGCCGGATTGTCGCCGCTAGCGCTGTCCGATGCGGCCCGGCCGCCGTTAGCAATCAGATAAAGCGAACGTTCGGCACCCGGCGCGCCGGGAATGGACATCGTGAACCGGCCGTCATCGCCGGTCTTGGTCTCAGCGAGGTTTTCAGGCGCCTCGGGCGTTGCGGCCCACAGCGTCACGGCCGAACCGGTGATCGGGCTGCCACCGCTTAAGACGCTGCCTTCTATTTGATTGGGAGATGATCGGTCTTGCGCAGACGCCGCGCCGGCGGCGATCAACCAGCTACACAAGACTGCCGCAGCAATTTTGACGAATTTTCCACTCATGGCGCCTTTTCCCCAGTCTCGATCGCCCAAAACGAACGGCCGCACTCCGATCGTTGGATTTTTGCATAACTCGCTATCGAATCAAAAGAGGAGGGCGCCAGCCTCGGCCAGCGCCCTTGTCTTGTTCATCGCTTTAGCAGGAAAGGTAGACCGCTAGCTTGCAGGCTCGAACGTCGCGCCTTCGACCGCGTCGCATTCCTCTTTGGTCATGGCGAGAAAGCCCTTGCCTTTGCAATCGTTCTTGCCCGCGCAGTCGTTAGCGGCTGTCTTGCATGCGCTCTTGCCTTTACATGCATTCGCACCGACGCAGTGGCCTTTGGCTCCCTCAGCAGCCTGAGCGGCCGGCGCCAAAGCACCTGAAATGATGAGCACGGCGGCGGCAGCAGCGATCGTGGTACCGGAATGCAAAGATAACTTCATAAGAGAACTCCTCTTCTGAGAAAGGGTTGGTTTGCATCGCCATAGTCTCCCGTCGTCGCAGCAAAATTGCGACGGCACACGACAATGTGATGATCGCAGTCGGCGCCCTAACGCGCTCGACGCGCGTTGGTAGAATTAGAAAAGGGTGATGAGTCAAAGCTCACGCCTAGACCATTCGGTCTAGGCCGCGATGTCGTACGTCCAATGGTGCCCCAGGCCGGACTCGAACCAGCACACCCTTGCGGATAACAGATTTTGAGTCTGTCGCGTCTACCAATTCCGCCACTGGGGCTTCGGGGGCGGAACATGGGGGAAGCGCGTGGTGCGGTCAACCGGCGCCTGCACCCGGGCGCGCGAGCCGATGGACAAGACGGTGCCGCCCGGCTAAGCAAGCTTCATGCTGCGCAAGCTCTACGATAAGATCATCGCGCTTGCCGAGAGTCGCCAGGCTTTGCCCGCTCTCGCCGCGGTCTCGTTTGCCGAGAGCTCGTTTTTCCCGGTTCCTCCCGACGCGCTCCTGGTCCCGATGGCGCTGGCCAGGCCTGACAAGGCGAGGCTCTACGCGCTGGTCTGCACCATTGCCTCGGTCGTGGGCGGTATCTTCGGCTATTTCATCGGCGCCTTTCTCTACGACACGCTCGGTAAATGGCTGATCTCGATCTATGGCCATGGCGACAGTGTCGATGCCTTTCGCGCCGCCTATGCCGAATGGGGCTCATGGATCATCTTGATCAAGGGGATGACCCCGATCCCCTATAAGATCGTGACGATCACTTCGGGTTTTGCCGGCTACAACTTCTTCATGTTCGTGCTGTTGTCTATCATCACCCGCGGCGCCCGGTTCTTTATCGAGGCCGAGCTCTTGCGCATCTATGGCGAGCCGATCCGCGAGTTCATCGAGAAGCGGTTGACGCTCGTCACTACCGGATTCCTGGCGGCCATTGTCGGCGGTTTTCTGATTTTCAGGTATGCCTTCTAATATGAGCGGTTCGATGAGCTCAAGCCCGGCAAAGCCATTAAGCCCAGCAGTGATTGCGAGTGCGCTTGTCTTCGTTATCGCCACGGCAACGATTCTCGGTGCGCTTGCCTTCGAACATCTCGGCGGCTATGCGCCATGCCCGCTCTGTCTTCAGCAGCGCTACGCCTATTACTTCGCGATTCCCGCCAGCGCTTTGGCCTTGGTGCTGACGCGCCGGTATCCGGTCGGCATCGCACGGCTCCTGCTGATGCTCATTGCGCTCGCTTTCCTCGCCAATGCAGGCGCCGGCATCTATCACGCCGGCGTCGAATGGAAATGGTGGGCGGGTCCTGGCGAATGCGCCGGCGGCTTCGATCTCAAATGGAGCGAAGGCGGGATCGCCGACACGCCGCTTGTGCGGTGCGACGAGGCCCAGTGGCGTTTTCTTTGGCTGTCCTTCGCCGGCTGGAACGCAGTGATCTCCGCCATACTTGCCGGGATCGCTGCCTATGGCGCCGCCGCGCGGCGCTAGGCTCACCACCACTTCAAGCGAGCGTGATTGGCAGAGGCTTGCCGTCTGCTGCTATAGCCGCCTCTATCCGACAAACAGCAGTCAAGGATTTGCCCGATGGTTCGCTTGCGCGCCCTTATGATCGCGATCGTCGCCGGCGTGACGATGTTCGCTTCGCTTTCCGCTTCCGCAGCGGAGTGGAAGACGTTCGATGCTGCCTCCTTCGCCGAGGCGCAAAAAGAAGGAAAGCCGATCCTGGTCGACATCTTTGCGGTGTGGTGTCCCGTTTGCCGGGCGCAGAATCCGATTTTGGTGCAACTGACCCGCGAGCCCAAATACGAGGACCTCGTCGCGTTCAAGCTCGACTTCGACAAGCAGAAAGACGACGTCCGGGCTTTGAATGCGCAAAATCAAAGCACGCTGATTGTCTTCAAAGGCGAGACCGAAACCGGGCGTTCGGTCGGGGACACTGACAAGGACTCCATCGCCGCATTGCTCGATAAGGCGCTTTAGGACGAAAAGCGATGTCGATCGCCACACTCGGGCTTGCGCTTCTTGCCGGTGTGCTTTCGGTTCTCTCGCCGTGCGTCCTGCCGCTCGTCCCGATCGTTCTCGGCGCCGCCGCGAACGAACATCGGCTCGGCCCCGTCGCGCTCGCCTTAGGGCTTGCGGTGTCTTTCACCGCGATCGGTTTGTTTGTCGCGACCATTGGGTTTGCCGCCGGTCTCGATACCGGAGTGTTTCGGACTGTCGCGGCAATTCTCCTGATCGGCGTCGGCGTTGTGCTGCTGGTGCCGCGCTTGCAGGAGCAATTTGCGCTCGCCGCCGCACCGGTGAGCAACTGGGCGGGAGGCTATGCCGACAATTTCACGCCTGGGGGCCTTTTCGGCCAATTCGGCCTCGGGCTGCTGCTCGGCGCGGTGTGGAGCCCTTGCGTCGGCCCCACGCTCGGCGCCGCCTCGGTTCTTGCCGCCAAGGGCGAAGATCTTTTCCAGGTCGCGCTGACTATGATCGCGTTCGGGATCGGTGCCGCGCTCCCCTTGATGGTGCTCGGCGTCCTCTCGCGCGAGGCGCTGATGCGCTGGCGCAGCCGGCTTATGGAGACCGGCAAAGCGGGGAAGGCGGTGCTCGGGGTCGCCCTGATCGCCGTTGGGCTGCTCGTTGCCACCAATCTCGACAAGCGGCTCGAGACTTATCTGGTCGAGGCCTCGCCGGACTGGCTGACCACGCTGACCACGCAATATTGAGGCTTACGGCTCGAGTTCGGTATCCCAGTAGAGATAATCGAGCCAGCTCTCGTGCAGATAGTTCGGCGGGAACAGCCGGCCGTTACGGTGAAGCTCGAACACCGTGGGCCGGTAGGGTTTCTGCGACGGATGCATTTTCGCTTCGTGGGTTAGCTTGCCGCCCTTCATGAGATTGCAGGGCGCGCACGCCGTGGTCACATTGTCCCACCGCGTCAGGCCGCCGCGCGAGCGTGGCACGAGATGGTCGAAGGTCAGGTCCTGATCTTCGCCGCAATACTGGCAGGTGAACTTGTCGCGCAGGAACACATTAAATCGGGTGAAGGCAGGATAGAGCGCAGGCCGCACGTAAGTCTTGAGCGACACGACGCTTGGAAGCTTCATCTCGAAAGACGGGGAGTGAACCAGGCGCTCGTATTCGGAGACGATATTCACGCGCTCGAGAAACACAGCCTTCACCGTGTCCTGCCAGCCCCAAAGTGAGAGCGGATAGTAGGACAGCGGTCTGAAGTCGGCGTTCAGCACCAGCGCGGGAAATGTGCCGGGGGCGGCCGATGCAGTGGCGACGCTCAAGGCGATAAATTCCTTCAACCTATGCCCGTCGCACTCGGACCATCCTCCTTTGCCGAGCGGGATACTATAGGGGCGTGTCACGAATGTGAAGGCCCCCAGATGATGTAGGCGGCTCGGACGTGCCGCTACTGAATGGTTTGAACGGTCGCGAAGGCTTGGCGGAGAAAGGCGCCGCCGAGTCGCAAGCCCTCCGGGTCGATGCCGTGGCCAACGCCTTGCGCCAAGTGCCACTCCACGGCGAGCCCGACTTTTGCAAGCTGCTCGCGGGCTATGAACATGGCGTCGACGGGAATGACCTGGTCCATATCGCCATGCACGAGCAGGACAGCCGGCGCCGACGCCGGGTCTTGCGGCAAGGCCTCGACCGTCGCCAGCGCACCGGAATAGCCGACGATCGCCGCAGGTGCGGGCGTGCGCTTGAGCCCGACACCGAGCGCCATCATGGTGCCTTGGCTGAAACCCACCAGCCCGAGCGTGTGGGGACCGAGATTGAGGCGCTTAAGCTCGGCGTCGAGGAAGGCTTCGAGCGCCGGCGCGGCGCGCGCCACACCGCGGACCATCTCGCCCGCGTCGCGAAAGGTGAGATCGAACCATTGCCGGCCCATGGGCGCCATGCCGCAGGGCTCCGGCGCATGGGGCGAGGCGAAAGCCGCATGGGGCAGGAGCGTAGCCCATTCGCGCCCCAAGCCGATCAGGTCGTTGCCGTCGGCGCCATAGCCGTGGAGGAATACGACGAGCTGCCGCGGCGCGCCCCCCGCCGCCGGCGGAAGACGCGGTCCGTCGATCAATGCCAACTATGCCCCCTGTTCGGGGACATCATCGGCGGAGTGGGCGTTGAGCTGCCCGTAATTCTCGATGCCGATATCTTTGAGCAGGCTCAGTTGCGTCTCGATGAAATCGATGTGGCCTTCTTCGTCGGCGAGTAGCTCCTCGAACAAATCCATCGACACATAGTCTTCTTCCGTGCGGCACGCGGCGCGCGCTTCCATATAAAGCGCGCGGGCCGAGTATTCGGCCTTGAGGTCGCATTCGAGGATCTCCTTGACGTTCTGTCCGATCATCAAGGGGTCGATATGCTGCATGTTGGGAAACCCCTCGAGGAAGACGATGCGGGTCACGAGCTTATCGGCGTGTTGCATCTCCTCGATCGATTCCTCCCGCTCCTTCTTGGCGAGCTTGGTGTAGCCCCAATCGTCGAGCAGCCGGTAATGCAGCCAGTATTGATTGACGGCGGTGAGTTCGTGCGTCAGCGCCTTGTTGAGATATTCGATGACCCGCTTATTGCCTTTCATTCTTAGTGTCTCCTCTCAAGCCTTCCAGGGGATCATGGCCTGTTCTTGGTCCGCAGGCTAGGTGTCCTCGACACGTTTGTGGTGGGTGAAAGATACCGCCGTGCTTGGCCCCTCCTCATCATAGGCGACCATCAGCTTGGCGATGAGCGGCAGGCAGCTCCCGCAGGAGGGCCTTTTGCCGAGCCAGCGATAGATGAGACCGGGGGTCAGCACCACGAAGGGGTCCTCGGTGCGGAGTGCCGAAACCGCTTCGGCAACGTCCTCGGACGTAATCATGGTGCAGGAACAAACAATCATGCCTCCTTCTTAGCGGCGGGAGGCGCGCTTGTCGTCAGCTCTGCGCCAATGGATCATTGCTGCGAGAGCGGCACCTTCTCGCGGGCGCGTTCAGACGGCACGGGAACGCCCTGCTGCACGAGGTCGGCCGCCTTGGCTTCGACCAGCTCAACGATGCCGGCCATGATCTCGTTGAGCTGGAAGTCCTTCGGCGTATAGACGGCCGAAGCGCCGCACTGTTTGAGGACATTCACGTCGTCGGCCGGGATGATGCCGCCGACCACCACGGGAACGTTGCCGAGCCCCGCCTCGCGCAAGCGCTGCACGACCTCGCGGACCAGCGCGACATGCGAGCCCGACAATATCGAAAGCCCAACGACATGGGCATGCGCTTGCTTCGCCTGCTCGACGATTTCGGCCGGCGTGAGCCTGATGCCGTCATAGACGACTTCCATGCCGACATCGGAAGCGCGCACGGCGATCTGCTCGGCGCCGTTGGAATGCCCGTCGAGCCCTGGCTTGCCGACTACGAAGGTCAACGACCGGCCAAGGCGTCCCGAGACCTCCTCGACTTTGTGACGGATGTCTTCCAGCCGCGCCAGGTCGATCGGGTGCTCGGCATGAATCCCGGTGGGCGCGCGATATTCGCCGAACACTTCGCGCAACACTTGGCCCCATTCCCCGGTGGTGACGCCGGCCTTGGCCGCCGCAATCGAAGGCGGCATGATATTGCGGCCCTCGGCGGCCGCCGACTTCAGGTCGACCAGCGCTTGCTGCACCGCCTTATCGTCACGCTGCTTGCGCCAAGCGTCCAAGGCCGCGACCTGCTCGATCTCAACCGCTTCCGGCACGGTCAGAATGCCTTCGATGCCGGTTTCCGCCAGCGGCGACGGCTCGGTCTCGGTATAGGCGTTGACCCCGACCAGCACCTGCTCGCCCTTTTCGATCGCCTCGACCCGGGCCGCATTCGACGCGATCAGCGCCTCTTTCATGTAATCGATGGCAGCCACGGCGCCGCCCATCGCTTGAATTTTTCTAAGCTCGGCGCGGGCCTGCTCTTTGAGCTCCTCGACCTTGCGGTCGATCTCGGCCGAGCCGTCGAAAATGTCGCCATATTCGAGCAGGTCGGTCTCGTAAGCGAGGATCTGCTGGAGACGCAGCGACCATTGCTGGTCCCAGGGCCGGGGCAGGCCGAGCGCTTCGTTCCAGGCGGGCAGCTGAACCGCGCGCGCGCGCGCCTTCTTCGATAGCGTGACCGCCAGCATCGACAACAAGATGCGGTAGACGTTGTTCTCGGGCTGCTGCTCGGTGAGCCCGAGCGAATTCACCTGCACGCCGTAGCGGAACCGGCGAAGCGCAGGGTCCTCGACGCCATAACGGTCCTTGGCGATTTCGTCCCACAGATCGACGAAAGCACGCATCTTCGAGACTTCGGTGATGAACCGCACGCCGGCGTTGACGAAGAAGCTCATGCGGCCGACGACTTGCGGAAACTTGTCCGGTGCGATTTCGCCGGACTCTTTGACCGCGTCGAGCACCGCCTCGGCAGTGGCGAGTGCGAAGGCAAGCTCCTGGACCGGCGTCGCTCCCGCTTCCTGCAAATGGTAGGAGCAGACATTGGTCGGGTTCCATTTCGGCATTTCGCTTGCGGTATAGACGATCACGTCCTTGATCAGCCTGAGCGACGGCGCCGGCGGAAAGACGTAGGTCCCGCGCGACAGATATTCCTTGAGGATGTCGTTCTGCACCGTGCCGGTGAGCTTGGCCTTGGCCGCGCCCTGTTCCTCCGCAAGCGCCGCATAGAGCGCAAGCAGCCAGGCGGCCGTGGCGTTGATCGTCATCGAGGTGTTCATCTCGGCGAGCGGGATGCCCTCGAACAAGCTCCGCATATCACCGAGATGAGAAATTGGCACGCCGACCTTGCCGACCTCGCCGCGCGCAAGCGGATGATCTGAATCGTAGCCGGTCTGAGTCGGGAGATCGAAGGCGACCGACAGACCGGTCTGACCCTTGGCGAGGTTCCGCCGGTAAAGCTCATTCGAGGCCTTGGCGGTCGAATGGCCGGCATAGGTGCGGAACAGCCAGGGCCTGTCCCGCGTCTTGGATGGATTTTCGCTCATCGAAAGACCTGTGGGTGTTTTGCCGGCATCGAAGCACGCCCGCGAGGCAAGGGCAACAGAGCCCCGGGGCGTCCATGCGCAGCGGCACGGGATGGGTTCTTAAGCCTACGCGCCGGCGACCGCGACCCGGTTTTGAACCGACGGTCAGCAGACGGAGGAGAATCGCCCATCAAAAAGGCCTTCCGGCGGGCTTGCATTTTGACCCTGGGCAGGCGGGTAGGTTTTTGCTAACGCTCCCCCCGGGGACGGCCGGCAAGGCCGCAAGGTGAGGATTTTTGGGGGAATCCAAGGCGCCTTTACGGCGCTTTTGCGTGTTTGGTGAAGCTTTCGTAAATTTGTTGCAGACGCGAGATGAATAGACGAGAATTGCCGCAGTGCAAAAACTAGGCAGAAAGGCCACGTCTGGGGGGGACGATCGGATGAATGAGATGTCTCTAGCCGCAGTTTCCGAAGCGCCGGCAGCGGGCGCGGTCAAGGATCTCTACGAGATCGGCGAGATCCCGCCCCTCGGTCACGTGCCGAAAAATATGTACGCGTGGACCATTCGGCGCGAGCGGGAAGGCCCGCCTGAGACGGCCATGCAGGTCGAGGTGGTTCCGACCTGGGAACTCGATTCGCACGACGTGCTCGTTCTGGTGATGGCCGCGGGCGTCAATTACAACGGCGTCTGGGCCTCGCTCGGCACGCCGGTGTCGATGTTCGACGTCCACAAGAATCCCTATCACATCGCCGGCTCCGACGCGTCAGGCATCGTTTGGGCGGTGGGTTCCAAGGTCAAGCGCTGGAAGGTCGGCGACGAAGTCGTCATTCACTGCAATCAGGACGACGGCGACGACGAGGAATGCAATGGCGGCGACCCGATGTTCTCGCCCTCGCAGCGCATCTGGGGGTACGAGACGCCTGACGGTTCCTTCGCCCAGTTCGCCCGCGTGCAGGATCGCCAACTGCTTCCGCGTCCGAAGCACCTCACCTGGGAAGAATCGGCCTGCTACACGCTCTGCCTCGCAACGTCATACCGGATGCTGTTCGGGCATCGGCCGCATACGCTGAAACCGGGCCACAACGTTTTGGTCTGGGGCGCCTCCGGCGGCCTCGGCTCCATGGCCGTGCAGCTCTGCGCCACCGCCGGCGCCAATGCGATCGGCGTCGTCTCGGACGAAGATAAACGCGAATATGTGATGTCGCTCGGCGCCAAAGGCGTGTTGAACCGCAAGGACTTTAATTGCTGGGGCCAGCTGCCGAAGGTCGGCACGCCCGAGTTCGACACCTGGCTGAAGGAAACGCGCAAATTCGGCAAGGCGATCTGGGAAATCACCGGCAAGGGCGTCAACGTCGATTGCGTGTTCGAGCATCCAGGCGAAGCGACCTTCCCGGTCTCCTGCTTCGTGGTGAAGCGCGGCGGCATGGTGGTCATTTGTGCCGGGACCACCGGCTACAATCTGACCATGGACGCCCGCTATGTCTGGATGCATCAGAAGCGTATCCAGGGCTCCCATTTCGCCCATCTCCTCCAAGCGAGCCAAGCCAATCGGCTCGTGGTGGAGCGGCGCATCGATCCTTGCATGAGCGAGGTCTTCCCCTGGGAGCAGATCCCCAAGGCGCATATGCGCATGTGGAAGAATGAGCACCGGCCGGGCAACATGTCCGTTCTCGTCAGCGCGCCGTGCACGGGTCTAAGGACCTTCGAGGACGTGGTCGAGGCGAGCCGCGAAATGCACGGCGGCTAGTTAGGGCTCCAATCGGCCAAAAGTGTCGCGCCGCTTCGCCCGGTGAATTAGACTGTCTGCCGGTTTGAGACCGCTTCCGATGAACTCGGAGAAACGATGGTCTGATGCTCTACGACACGCCGCTGTTACGCACCTTCGTGGCCGTATGCGATTCCGGCAGCTTCACCAAGGCGGCACGCGAGGTCAATCTCACCCAATCCGCGGTCAGTCTTCACGTTAAACGGCTCGAAGATCAGGTCGGCTCGCGGCTGATCGTGCGCAATTCGCGCGGCATCGAATTGACCGAGCCGGGCGAGGTGCTTCTATCTTACGCAAGGCGCATCCTTGCCTTGCACAAAGAAGCTGAGGATCGCCTGGGCCGCAGTGACGGCACTCTGATCCGGATCGGCGCGCCCGATTATTTCGATTTCCACATCCTTTCGTCCTTGCTCGGCGAGTTCACCAGCCGCTCCCCCGCAGTCCAACTGCAAATCGAACTCGGCATAGGTCCCGACATTTCGGCGCTTCTCGACAATGGTGAACTCGATATCGCGATCGTTGCCAATGAAATCGGGGAAGGCGACGGCATCTCCCTTTGCCGCGAGAAGCGCGTCTGGGTGGCCGGACGGAACCTTGAGCTCGACCCGGAAACGCCCGCGCCGCTCCTATTGTATCCTCCACATTGCCGGTGGCGGCAGCTTGCTCTCGACCATCTCGATCGCACCGGCCGGGCGTGGACAGTGGTGCTTCAGAGCGCAGGCACGGCCGGCATCCTCTCAGCCCTCGACGCCGGGCTCGGGATAACGATCTTCCCGGAAAACGGCCTGCCGAACACGCTGAAATCGCTCGGCAGCGCCGAGGCGTTGCCGGCGCTCCCCGACTTTGAGTTTGTGCTTCGTCGGCGGCCGACGATCTCGCCCGCCGCGACCCATCTCGCCGACATGATCGCGAACTCCTTCCAACTCTCGGCAGCCCTGAAACCCGAGGGTGGAATGGATTATCAAGATCGATCGCAACTTCGTCTGCGAGGTGGCGTGGAGAGCAGAGTTCGATCTTAAACGCGAGCCGTCCCTAATCCTGGCATTTGGATCCATGCTCATAAATGGTCCATGGGTCGTCGTCATGCTCACGCGGCTTGCATGGCCGCTGGAATGACGAGCGGGGGACAGGTTCGACTGGAGCCCCGACGGGATCGAGACACACCGCGTGTCCAGTGACCGGGTTCACTTCGGCTTTCAGGCACTTTGTTGCCGCAGCCTTGTCCGCGGGCGGCTCCGCTTCCTCGGCCGACCGGGCGGCCGTCGATAGCCACAAGATAGGGACCAGGACGACAGCGACGATCCAAAGATTTTTCACCTGCCTTTGCCTCCGTGTTCCACCGGCTTCAGCCCGCTTTCTTTCAAGTTAGACCCGGTCCCAAAACAACGGCAATTGAAGATCTCTCATCCTGCCGATGAGCGTTGCTCATACACAATTTCAAAGCGAAATTCCGGCCTGCCAAAATGGGCCGCAATTGGCGTTTGACTCCTGAAGCGGAGCGGGCTTCGTTGTGCCCCCAAAACGCGGAAAGTCCATGCCAGGAGCCTGATTTTGACCGTCGCCGAAAACGTCTCGAGCCCTGCGGCGCAGGGCACGTCTGAACTCCTTTCCCATCTTGCCGAGGCGGCCGGAGCGGCCACCGCGCTTCGCGCGCGCGCCACCGAGGGCGTTGCCGCCAAGGTCTCCGCGGACGGTAAGATCGATTCTCAGGCGCTCGAACGCGAGCAGCATGCCGCTCACGGCCTCGCCTGGATTGCCACCTATGTCGAGGCGTTGAACCAGCTTGCGGACTATGCGAAGCGCTTGGACGGCGAGGGCCGTTTTGGCGAGATGGAACGCCTGCTGGCGCAGATCGGCGCCGCCGAATATCTGGCCCAACTCGCAGGCGGCGTGGCGATGAGCCAAGGCGAGACCGCGCGCCTATCCGAACTCGGCGTTGCCGACAAGGACCAGAGCGCCTTCCTCACGCCTCAAGTCCGCGAGCTTATTGCCGGGGCAACGCCCGAGATCCGTGCCCGTGCGATCGAACTCATCAAGGATAGCCAGGGCACCGCTGCGTATGGCGATCCCGGGCTTGACGAGACGCTTCAGGCAATCCGCGACGAGATGCGCCGGTTCTCTGAAGCCGAGGTGGTTCCTCACGCGCAAGAGTGGCACTTGAAGGACGAATATGTGCCGCTAGAGCTGATCGACCAGATGAGCGAGCTTGGCGTCTTTTCGCTCACGCTGCCGGAAGAGTATGGCGGGCTCGGTCTTGGCAAGGAGGCGATGTGTGTCGTCTCCGAAGAGCTGTCGCGCGGCTATATCGGCGTCGGCTCGCTCGGCACACGCTCGGAGATTGCCGAAGAGCTGATTATGAACGCGGGCACCGACGCCCAGAAGCAGGAATGGCTGCCGAAGATCGCCTCGGGTGAAATCCTGCCGACAGCCGTGTTCACCGAGCCTAATACCGGTTCTGACCTTGCCTCGCTTTCGACCCGGGCCGTCCGTGACGGCGACGTCTATCGCCTGACCGGGCAGAAAACCTGGATCACGCATGCCGCCCGCGCCGACCTTATGACCGTGCTGGCGCGGACCGATCCTAACGAGAAAGGCTATCGCGGGCTGTCGATGTTTCTGGCGAAGAAACCGCGCGGCACCGACGGCGATCCCTTCCCGGCGGAAGGCATGACCGGTGGAGAGATCGAGGTGCTCGGCTATCGTGGCATGAAGGAGTTCGAAATCTCGTTCGACGATTTCGCCGTGCCGGCGGACAATCTGCTCGGCGGCGCCGAGGGCCAGGGCTTCAAGCAGCTGATGCAGACTTTCGAGGCGGCCCGGATTCAGACCGCGGCGCGGGCCATCGGCGTGGCGCAGTCCGCGCTCGATCTCGGTTTGCGCTACGGCATCGAGAGGATGCAGTTCGGCAAGCCGATCATCGAGTTCCCGCGCGTCTCCGACAAGCTCGCCATGATGGCGGCGGAAATTCTGCTTGCGCGTCAACTCACCTATTTCGCCGCGCGCGAAAAAGATGCAGGCCGCCGCTGCGATCTCGAAG
>CAZFYL010000020.1:6220-26431 GCA_964523345.1 uncultured Methyloceanibacter sp. | reverse complement strand
GCGGCTTGGCCCTAGGCGGGCGAACCGGTAAAGTCTTGCGCCTGCTAGATAACACGCGAGGAGAGTATCGATGACCATTGCCATAGGCGACCGCCTGCCCGACGCCACCTTCAGGGCGTTAGACCCTGATGGAATTCAATCGATGACCACGGGTGACGTATTCGGCGGCAAGAAGGTGGTGCTGTTTGCCGTACCCGGTGCTTTCACGCCCACCTGTCATTTGAAACACCTACCCGGGTTCATCGAGAAAGCCGAAGACTTCAAGAAGCGCGGGGTCGACACCGTGGCCTGCGTCGCCGTCAACGATCCTTTCGTGCTCGGCGCCTGGGAGCAAGTGTCTGGTGGCAAAGGCAAGGTGCTGTTCCTATCTGACGGCAATGCCGAGTTCACCGAGAAGATCGGCATGGGTTTCGACGGAAGCGGGATCGGACTTGGCACCCGTTCGAAACGATATGCGGCGATTGTTGAGGATGGCGTGGTGAAGAGTCTGAAGGTCGAAGAATCGCCGGGCGTTGCCGCGGAGAGCACCGCCGAAAAAATCCTCGAAGACCTGTGATCAGGGTCAGCTCGCGCTTCACTTAGGATCGGCCGCGTTTTGTAAGAAACGGGGCCATGCCTTGCCTGGCAAGCTCGTCGGCGCGCTCATTGTCGTCATGCCCGACATGGCCTTTGATCCAATGCCAGCGGACGGTATGGCGCGAGGATGCCTGCTCGAGCCGCTTCCAAAGTTCCACGTTCTTCACCGGTTTCCGGTCGGCCGTGCGCCAGCCGTTCCTCTTCCAGCCCCCGATCCACTGCGTGATACCGCCGCGGAGGTAGTTCGAGTCGGTATAGAGATCGACATCGGACGGGCTCTCGAGCGCTTCCAGCGCCTCGATGGCCGCCGTCAACTCCATGCGGTTATTGGTGGTCAGCGCCTCGCCGCCTTTGAGCTCCGTGCGACGGGTGCCCGATTCGAGGATCGCACCCCACCCGCCGGGCCCCGGATTGCCGGAGCAGGCGCCGTCGGTATGAATTACCACCTTGCCCGGCTCCTCCATGCTCAGGCCTCCTTGAGCCCGTACTCGCGCGTCGACTTCACCCGCTGATGAAATCTGAGCTTACGCAGATATTCGTTAGGGTCCTTGGTCTTTACCAGCGCGTTCGCATCCGTATTGATGAGATCGTAGGTGCGGGTCAGCAGGAAGCGCAGCGCCGCTCCGCGCGCGAGCGTCGGCAGAAGATCGAGCTCGGCTTTGGTCAGGGGGCGCACGGCCTCGTAAGCCTCGAGCAAGGCCCGCGCCTTGGTGACATTGAAACTGCCGTCGGTCTCGAAGCACCAAGCGTTGAGGCACACCGCAATGTCGTAAGCGAGCATGTCGTTGCAGGCGAAATAGAAGTCGATCAGCCCTGACACCCGGTCGCCGAGGAAGAAGACATTGTCGGGAAACAAATCGGCGTGAATGACCCCTACAGGCAGATCCTCCGGCCAGGCCTTTTCGAGGTACTGAAGCTCTTTTGTAATCAGGCCGGCGAGCCCGGGAATCACCTGATCGGCGCCGCCGCCGATTTCCGCAAACACGCTCTGCCAGCCGGGCAATGACAGGTCATTGGCCCTGGTCATCGGAAAATCGCTTCCAGCAAGATGAAAGCGCGCCAACGAATCGCCAAGCCCCGTGCAATGCTCGATGCCGGGCCGGCGCACCCAAAGCCCCTCGAGGAAGGTGATGAGCGCCGCCGGCCGGCCGGCAAGTTCCTTTAGTGCACTGCCCTCGCGGTCGCGGACGGGAAGCGGGCAGCTCAGTCCGCGGGCGGCAAGATGCTCCATCAATGCCAGAAAATAGGGGAGGTCTTCGGGGCTGACCCGCTTCTCGTAGAGCGTGAGGATGTAACGCCCGTCTTCGGTGTAGACCAGGTAGTTCGAGTTCTCGACCCCCTCGGCGATGCCTTTAAAAGAGGTCAACGCGCCGATGGCGTAGCTTTCAATAAAGGATTCTAGTTCCTCATCGGAGACGTCGGTGTAGACAGCCATCTAGAGCGCCGGCATGTCTCTAAGCTCGCGCGGCAACTTGAAGGCGACGTCCTCCTCCGCCGTGCTAACGATCTCGACCGTTGCCTCGAAGCGTGCTTTGAAAGCATCGATAATCTCATGCACCAGCACTTCGGGCGCCGAAGCGCCCGCGGTGACCCCAAGCCGGGAGATCCCCTCGAACATATCCCACTCGATATCGTCCGCGCGCTGGATCAGCACGGCATAAGGGCAGCCGGCCCGTTCGGCGACCTCGACCAAGCGCAGCGAGTTCGAACTGTTGGGTGCACCCACCACGATCACGCGCTCGCAAGCCGGTGCGATCCGCTTCACCGCCTCCTGACGGTTGGTCGTGGCGTAGCAGATGTCGTCCTTGCGCGGTGTGACCATCTGCGGAAAACGCTCCTTCAGCACGTTCAGGATTTCCTTGGTATCGTCCACCGACAGCGTCGTCTGGGTAATCACCGCGAGCCGGCCCGGGTTCTGCGGAGCGAACGCCCTCGCATCTTCGACCGTTTCGATCAAGTGCACCGCGCCTTGCGGCAGCTGGCCGGTGGTTCCTATGACTTCGGGATGGCCCGCATGCCCGATCAGCAGGATTTCGTGGCCGTCTCTGAATTGGCGTTCGGCCTCGACATGCACCTTGGAGACGAGCGGGCAGGTGGCGTCGAGGACGAATAGACTCCGCGCCCGCGCGGACTGCGGTACGGTTTTCGGCACGCCATGAGCCGAAAACACAATGGGTGCATCGGTATCCGGGATTTCGTCCAATTCTTCGACGAAGATGGCGCCCTTGGCCTTGAGGTCTTCGACCACATAGCGGTTATGGACGATTTCGTGACGCACATAGACAGGCGCGCCATATTTGGCGAGGGCGAGCTCGACGATCTGGATCGCGCGATCGACGCCGGCGCAAAACCCGCGGGGCGCGGCAAGATAAATGGTGAGCGAAGGACGGTCGGAATTCCGCCCTTTGGCCTCGATCGAACCGGTCATCGTCTTCCCGGAAACTGCGTCGTTCTGACCGCTGGCGGCCTTAGTCCGGTCTTGTCGCGCCTGCCGGGGGAAGCTAGTTTGGCGCGCGAAAGATCAAGACCGGCGACCCGCGATACTTCAAAACAATTGCCAAATCGAGCGGCATATCAGGCGGGTATGGCCGGCATGTCAAGCCGGAGACCAGAACGGGTGAGGCGTGTGGAAGCGCGAGCGTGGCTGTTGCGATGCGCCCTTATCGGGCTCATGACCGTCCCCGTCTTGGCTTCGGGCTGCGCCATGCCGAGGCTTTCCAATCCTTTCGGCTCTGACGACGAACTCGCTCCCATCTCCAACGGTAACCCGCTTGAGACCGCCAAGGCCGATGCTGCCGGCGGCTTGCCGAGCGGTGCGAGCGCCCATTGCCCGCAAGTGGTGGCGTGGCCGCGCGACCGGCTTCTCACCGTCTATGAGCCCAACCATGTGGGCGACTCCAACGCCATCTTGCATCGCGGCGAGATCACCAAGATGGCGCGGGAATGCCAGATTCTTCCCGGTCGCGTGGTCGTCAAATACGGCTTTGCCGGCCGGGTGTTGATCGGGCCGAAAGGCAGGCGGGGACCGGTAACGCTTGGCATCGATGTGCGGGTCGCGGGCAGCCAGCGGAACACTTTGGCAACCGATAAGATGAAGGTCACCACCACGATTCCTCCCGACGGTCCGGCCGGGTATTTCTCCATGGTTCGGGAGATTGCCTTCCCCATCCAGGTTGGCAGCCGGCCTGAGGACTACAAAATCTTCGTCGCCTTCGACCGCAAGGTTGCGGGCGCCGGCTGATCCTGGCAGACAGGAATGATGGGAATTGCCCCGCTCTTTTCACCTTGGTGCCCAAAATTTGGTCCAGAACCCTTGCTACGAATCCGGTAGTTCTGCGTTTATGGAGTAGGCGTCTGCGTAAGCGAGGGGGATAAGTCAGTGATGCGTGACCTCTATCGAATTTTGGGGATCAGCCGGGGTGCGGCCCGGGACGAGATTCATCGCGCCTACCGGCGCATGGCCAAGCTTTCCCATCCAGACAGCGGCGGGTCGGTCACCGCCTTCGGAGAGCTGGCCACCGCCTACGCCGTTCTTTCCAATCCCGGTTGCCGGGAAAAATACGACCGCACCGGACAGGTCGAGGCGCCGCGCCCTGACAATGGGGATGCCGGCGCTATCGAGGTCATCGCCCAGAAGCTCGGCCTGATCCTTCATGCCGAACAGGACCTGATCGGCCTCGACATCGGGGACCTGATCGAAAAAGCAATCCGTGAGGACATAACCCAGCGCCAAGCGACGATCGCAAGCCAAAGGCGCGCCATCGAGCGGGCGGCACGCTTAAAAGCCCGGATCAAGCGCAAGTCGAATGGACAAGACAACATGCTTGCCAGGGTTCTCGACTGGCACGAAGCGTCAACCCGGATACAAATCGACAAGAATGAAGCGGCCGTATCGTCGATGGAGCGGGCGCTTGAGATTCTGGCCGACTACTCGTTCACCGAGGACTTCTCGTCCGCAAGCGACGATGTGTCGATGGCCTTGCACGATACGCTTCATTCGCTCCAAGAGCTGGCTACGGTTCTCAAGACCGGTCCAAGCTGGTGCGACGTCGACGTGGCACGGCCTTCGGCCAGCGGCTAATTTGCGGCACGCGCCGCCGCGACAGCGCTAATTCAGCTTGCCTTTGAGCGCGTCGATGCCCTGCTTGACCAGCTTGTCGGCGGCCTCTGGCGTGAGCTTGTCGGCGATCACGGCCTGTGCCGCGGCGACGGCCGCATCGGCGGCAGCCGCACGCACTTCGCGCAAAGCGTCGGCCTCAGCGCGAGAAATCTTGTCCTCCGCAAGCTTCATACGCCGCTCGAAATGTTCCTGCATCGAACGGCGCGTCTCTGCGGCAAGGATCTCGGCCTCTTTCGACGCAAGGCTGACGATTCCCTCGGCCTCCTTGGCCGCATCGCCCTGCTTCCGCCGATAATCGGCAAGCACCTTCTCGGCCTCTTCGCGCAAGCGCCGCGCCTCGTCGAGTTCCTTGGCGATCGAGGCGGCTCTGGCATCGAGCGCCGAGGCGATCTTCTTATGTGCGCCGAAATAAATCACGAGCCCGAGAAACAGAAAGAATGAAACCGCGACCCAGAATTCGGGCTCGAACAGGAATTCCATGGTCATCCTTTCCGCGCGGCGTCTACCGCCTGTTCGATGACGGCCTTGGCCGGCGCGACACCGATCAGCTGGTGCACGATATCGGCTGCGACGTCGGCCGCGACAACATTCACGTCCTTCATCGCCGATTTCTTGGCCGATTCGATGCGGGCTTCGGCTTCAGCGCTCTTTTTGTCGAGCTCGCGTTCGAGCTCGGCGCGTTCGGCTGCCGTCTCTTCCTTGAGCTTGGCCCGCTCTTGGTCGATGATGGCGTGAGCCCTTTGCTTTGCCTCCGCCAAGGCCTGCTCATAAGCCGCGATTGCCTCTTCGGTCTCGCGTCTGAGGCGGTCAGCCGAGGCCAGATCGTCGGCGATGCGTTTTGCGCGGGCCTCGATCGCCGAGCCGATACGGGGCAGCGCCACATACACCATCAGCAGATAAAGAACGCCGAAAGTGATGAACAGCCAAACGAGCTGCGGGCCCCAATCGAGAGGGTTTAGTTGCGGCATGGTCGCCTTAACACCTCCGCGTCTTTACAGCGGAGGCTCCCCGCAGACCTAAAATACGAACAGAATGATCAGCGCGACCACAAGACCGAACAGTCCGGTCGCCTCGGCCAGAGCAAAGCCAAGCAGAAGATTGGCGAATTGCGTCGGCGCGGCCGAGGGATTGCGCAAAGCCCCTTGCAGATAGTTGCCGAAGATCGTGCCGATGCCGATACCGGCGCCGACCAAGGCGATCGAAGCGAGGCCCGCGCCGATCAATTTTGCTGCTGATGGATCCATTTCCTCTCTCCTTACCAAGCATTCCAGCGGTTGATGCGATGTTTAGTGCATATGCAGTGCATCGTTGAGATAGATGCAAGTGAGGATGGCGAACACATAAGCCTGAAGGAACGCCACCAGAATTTCGAGCCCGGTGAAAGCCACCATGAACGCAAGCGGCGCCCAGCCTCCGAGAAAGCCGAGCGCGACGACGAACGCGCCAAACACTTTCAGCATAGTGTGCCCGGCCATCATGTTGGCGAACAGCCGGACCGAGAGCGAGAGCGGGCGCGTGAGATAGGAGATGACCTCGATGACCACGAGCAGCGGCAGCATGAGGAAGGGTACGCCCTCGGGGACGAAGAATTTGAGGAATTTCGCCCCGTGCTTGACGAAGCCGATCAGTGTCACGCCGAGAAAGATGAAGGCGGCAAGCGCGAAGGTGACGATGATGTGGCTGGTGACGGTGAAGGAATAGGGCACCATGCCGAGCATGTTCAGAACCAGCACGAACATGAACAACGTGAAGACGAACGGGAAATATTTCATCCCCGCCGTGCCGACATTGTCGCGCACCATATTGGCCACGAACTCGTAGGACAGCTCGGCGACCGATTGCAGCCTGGTCGGCACCAGTGCGCTGTTGCGCATGGCGTAGAGCGTGAACAGGGTGATCAGCGAGGCGGCGATCACCATGAACAGCGCCGAGTTGGTAAAAGAAGCGTCGTAGCCAAACAATTCAAGCGGGATAAGTCGCTTGATCTCGAACTGATGCATGGGATCGGGCAGGCTGGCGCCCCCGTCATGCCCGTGGTCCGCGTCTTCTGCGGCGAATGCTGCCCCGATCACTGCCAAATGCCCCTAATCGTCGTCGTCATCTACCGTGGGCAGGTCCTTGCCCGAGGGCGCCTCCGCCTGCATGCGCTGGGCGGTCCGCACCACATTGCGAATTCCGGCGGCGGCGCCAAGCCCCAGGAACGCCACCATCAAGAAAGGTGCCGTGCCGAACAGGCGATCCAGCGCCCAGCCGATAAAGCCTCCCACCGCCACGCCGGCCACCAGCTCCACCCCAAGCCTGAGCGCTTGACCGAGCGCCGCCCCCTGGCTCTGCGGCGGGGCAACCGACAGGCCATGCCGGTCTTTAGCCTTCGACAGCTTCTCGCCAAGCGTGTCGAGCCGCTGCCGAATATTCTCGGCGTCACGGCCGGTTGGTTTGCGGCCGGACTGGTTATCGGCTCCGGCCATTGGCGCTGCTCAATTCCGGGAAGGCCTCAAGGACCGGCTGGTCCTCAGTTCGGGCGGCACTTTAGTTGGGGATTCGACGCTGTCAAGGAAGTCCGGGGCGTCCGGAAGCGGTTGATATTGGGCTGCTTTTCCTAGCTTGCGTCGCGCAGGCGCTCAGCCGTTTCAAGATTGACCGAGACCAGCTGGCTGACGCCGCGCTCGGCCATGGTCACGCCGTAAAGCCGGCTCACGCGCGACATGGTGAGCGGGTGGTGGGTGATGATGAGGAAGCGCGTATCGGTCTCTTTGGCCATCTCCTCCATCAGGCGGCAGAAGCGTTCGACATTGGCGTCGTCCAGCGGCGCATCCACCTCATCAAGCACGCAGATCGGAGAAGGATTGGTCAGGAACACGGCGAAGATCAGCGCCAGCGCGGTCATAGCCTTTTCGCCGCCCGACAGCAGGGTCAGCGCCTGGAGCCGTTTGCCCGGAGGACAGGCGAAGATTTCAAGACCGGATTCGAGCGGATCGTCGGAATCGACCAGCTTGAGCTCGGCCGAGCCGCCGCCGAACAGCGTCCTGAACAGCCGTCCAAAATGGCCATTGACCACGGTGAAAGCTTCGAGCAGCCGCTTGCGGCCTTCACGGTTCAAATTGGCGATGCCTTGTCTGAGCCGCACGATGGCCGCCTCCACGTCGGCCTTTTCGCGCTCCATTTCTTCGAGCTGCACGGCAAGCTGGGTCTCTTCTTCTTCGGCCATGAGATTGACGCCGCCCAATCGCTCGCGATCGCCTTTGAGCTTGAGAAGCTTCGCCTCGACTTCCGCCAGCGGCGGGATGTCGGCGCCCTCCTTTAGCTCGGCGAGCTCAAGACAAGCCTCAGGCGCGCAGTCGAGCTGTTCCCGAATGGCCCGCGCCACGTCGCTACGGCGCTCGCGTGCCGCTTCAAGCCGCGCCTCGTTCCGGGCACGGGTCTCGCGGACCTCAGCCAGCCGCTCCTGCACGTCGCGCAAAGCCTTTTCGAAGTCCTTCAGGGCGGTTTCGGCAACCGCAAGCTCATCGGCCGCCCTGGTCCTCAAACGCTCGGCAGCGGCAATACCGTCGAACAGCTTGGTCCGGCGCTGCTCGATCTCGGCCGGAAAATTGGCAAGCGTGGCAAGATCGGCGCTGGTTTCCTCCTCGCGCGCGCGCAGAGTGACAATCTGCTCCCGCGCATTGGCGATGCGCTTCTGCCAGAGCACTTCCTCCTCGGCGATCGCTTCCATTCGTTCCTGCCTGAGGCTGAGCTCGCGCTCGACGCCTTCGAGCGCGGCATCGGCCCGCGCCGCGGCCTGCCGGCTCTGCGCGGCGCCGCTTTGCGCGTCTTCCAGCGCCGCCTCAAGCGACGACAGCGATGCGAGTTCGAGCAAGGCCGCCGCGATTTGAGCCCCTTGCGCTTGAGCTTCGTCCAAGGCTGCCTGGGTGCGGGCTTTCGCCTCGGTCAGTGCGCCGAGCGACTTGATGGTGGCTTGCGCTTCGTGTTCGGTGGCGGCGATTGAATCGCGCGTGCGGTCGAGCGCAGCATGCGCGTCCTTTGCTTCCTGGCGCAGCGCCCTGGTGGCAAGCTTTGCTTTCTCGGCCCGGTGCGCGGCCGCTTCGAACTCGGCTCCGGCTTCGACTGTGCGCGCTTGCGCCTCGGCGAGCCTGGTCTCAAGCGCCTTCAATCGGCCGCGCTCCGCCAGCCGTGCGCTTGCCGCGCTGTCGGTGCCGGCCTTGATGCTGTAGCCATCCCAGCGCCACAGGTCGCCGTCCATCGACACGAGCCTCTGGCCCACGGCCAGCTTGGCCTGCACGTGGTGCCCTCTTGCGGCATCGATCACGCCGATCTGACGAAGCCGGCGGGCGAGAACTTCGGGGCCTTTGACAAATTCGCTCAGCGGCGTTGCGCCTTGCGGCAATTCGGGATCGGCGCCGTCAGGCGCGGTCAACCGCCAATGGGAGGGTGCCGTCTCGTCGCTTGCCGCGTCGAGATCGTCACCGAGTGCGGCACCAAGCGCCTGTTCGTAGCCCGCCGTGATTCTGATCTCCTCGACGATGGGCGACCAATCGTGTTTGGGTGCGAGCAGCTTGGTCAGCGTTGCGAGTTCGGTCTCAAGCTCTTGGCTTGCAAGCCTCGCTGCCGATGCGGTGACGCGCGCCTCGGTTTCGGCCTCACGTGCCGCTTCCTCCTCGGCCTCGGCGGCTTGAAGATCGGCGTCCAATCCTTGCGCGGCCGCTGAAAGCGAGGCGAGTTCGGCGCTCAGCCCTTGCGTTCTTGCGTCAATCCCGCTCTCGGCCTCGCGCCCGGCGAGCTCGGCCTCGATCTCGCCGGCCTGGGCCTCGAACCTGGCCAGGCGGTCTTGCAGCTCGGCCTTTTCACTTTCGCGCTTGCCCCGCTCGGCGCGTGCCTCGGCAAGCGCATTGGTCGCCTCGCGCAAGGTCTGCTCCGCGGCGTCGAGAGCCTCCTTGGCGTGAGCGGCGGCGGCGCGCAATTGCGGCTCCTCATGCTCGCGCGAGCTTGCGGTTTCGAGCCGGCGTTTCTCTTCGCCGAGACGGCGCAGAATGCCTTCGGCCTCGGCGATATGCTCCTCCTCGCGGGCGAGATCGCGCGACGCTTGCGCCAGCCGGGTCTCAAGCTCGGCTTGCCGGGCCTTGGCGCGGGCCTCTTCGCGGTCGAGCGCATCGCGCTCGACGCTCAGGCGATGCAGCACAGCCGCACGCGCAGCTTCCTCGTCACGCAACGGTTGAAGCGTCTCGGCGGCCTCCGCCTGCCGGCGAAGCGCCTCGCCCTCGGCCTTGGTCTCCTGCGCCACGGCCGAAAGCGAGTCTTGCAGCGAACTCTCCTCCTGCTCGACCTGGGCGCAGGCGCCGGTCCAATGAAGATGATGCTGAAGGGCTTCGGCCTGACGAATCTTGCCTGACATTTCGCGGTAGCGTTGCGCCTGGCGCGCCTGGCGTTTCATCGCCTGTAATTGCGACCTCAACTGCCCGATCAAGTCCGACAAGCGCACGAGATTGGATTCGGTGGCGGCAAGCCTGAGCTCGGCCTCGTGCCGCCTGCTATGGAGTCCGGCAATCCCGGCGGCGTCTTCGAGTACGCGCCGGCGCTCTTGTGGACCGGCGTTGACGATCTCGCCGATCCGGCCCTGGCGTACGAGCGCCGGCGACCGCGCACCGGTCGCCGCATCCTCGAACAACAGGCGGACGTCGCGCGCACGCACGTCCCTGCCATTGATCCTGAAGGCCGACCCCGCTTCGCGCTCGATCCGCCGCATCACTTCGAGGTCGTCGCTGTCGTTGAATTCGGCCGGCGCCTTTCGCGCGCTGTTATCGACGAACAGGGTGACTTCGGCGGTGTTACGGGCCGGACGGTCCTCGGAGCCGGCGAAGATCACGTCCTCCATGGCCGTGCCGCGCATGCTCTTATACGAGGTCTCGCCCATGGCCCAGCGCAACGCCTCAAGCAGGTTGGACTTGCCGCAGCCATTAGGGCCGACCACGCCGGTCAGGCCGGGCTCGATCAGAAGCTCGGTCGGCTCGACGAAGGATTTGAATCCCAAAAGGCG
The DNA here is from genome assembly GCA_964523345.1 of uncultured Methyloceanibacter sp. Taxonomy (GTDB): domain Bacteria; phylum Pseudomonadota; class Alphaproteobacteria; order Rhizobiales; family Methyloligellaceae; genus Methyloceanibacter. The sequence goes on along the minus strand of CAZFYL010000020.1, from coordinate 15,704 downwards.
AAGACGAGTAATCTTCACGTGTCAGATGCCCTTAATGCGATGCGTTTCGGCGCTCATGCCCGCGACGGCGGGAAAGCCGCAACTTGAGGCGCAACGTCCAACTACAGGAGCCGAATGGCCGGACTGCCCGGGTCACGCTGGGCCTTGCTTCAGGGTCATGACGAAGACGGCGCTGGCGCCTGTTCGATCATGGCCTTGATCTCTTCGAAGGTGACCTCTCCTTGCGCCTTACGGCCGTTGATGAAGAAAGTCGGCGTGCCAATCACGTTAAATCGCCTCCCCCGCTGCTTCACCTCGTTCAAGCCATCGATAATGCTTTGATTCGATAGGCATTTGTCAAACATCTCGCGCGTCAGGCCGCTCGATTTGGCGACTGCATAGATCGCATCGGGGCGCACTTCTTGACTGACCCATTCCCGCTGCCGGCTCAGGAACTGGCCGAGAAGGTAGAAATATTTGTTTTCCGGCGCGCATCGGTTGGCGATGGCCGCGTTTCCGGAGGTCCGCCCGATCGGAAATTCCCGCACGATGAAGCGGACCTTGCCGGTGTCGATGTATTCTTTCTTCACCCGCGGAAAGACGTTCTTGTGAAAATTCGCGCAGTGCGGACAGGTCAGCGAGACATATTCGATCACGGTGACCGGGGCGTTCGGTTTGCCGAGCACGCGCTCTCCGAGCGGCCCCGGCGCCATCAGCTCGGCCGCAGGCGGCACATAGGTCGCCTTGTCGATCGGCGGCGTTGGACCTGCAGCACCCCCGCCGCAGCCGATAAGCGCGAGCGCAAATACAATCGGGATCGACGCTTTGGCCGCGCTGGGCAGCATCACCTCTGACACCTACTGGCCCGGCTGGTCCCCAGGCTGGCTGGACTCCTGCTCGTCTCCAGCGCTTCCCGCGTCCGAGGGCGGGACTGTCCCTTCCGTGAACATGGCTTCGAATGAAGTCAGCGTTTGCTCGCCGGTGAGCTTCTCGCCGTTGATGAAGAAGGTCGGCGTGGAATTGACGCCGAAAGTCTCATTCGCGCGCGCGCGGGTTTCGGCGATCTTGTTGAAGAGCTCCTCATCGTTAATGCACGCGTCGAATTTTTCAGTGGTAAAGCCGGCCTGTTTGCCGGCGGTGCGGAGCTTCTCCAGCCCTTCCTCGCCGGGAAGTGCCCAAGTCGCTTGGGTTTCAAACAACGCGCTGAGCATCGGGTAAAAGAGATCGGGCTCGGCGCAGCGCGCCAGCATGTTGGCATAGGCGGCGAGCCGGTCGAGGGGGAACTCACGAAAGATCAGCCGGGCTTTGCCGGTGTCGATATATTTGGTTTTCAGTTCCGGCAGCACGTTCTTGTGGAACGCGGCGCAATGGGGGCAGGTCATCGAGGCATATTCGATGATCGTATTCGGCGCGTCTTCCTGGCCCAAGGAAATGTCCGGCAATGGGCCGGGCGCCATCAACTCGGCGGAATCAGGAGTTGCACCTGGTCCGGCCTTTGAGCCTGTCTGCCAATAGACGATGCCGCCGATGAGCACGGCCGTCGCAACGGCGCCGATGATGTAGAGCCAGGACTTGGATGCTCCGGCGTCCTCGCCGGCCGGCTCTTTGGCAGCCGATTTTTCGTTCTTCGCCACTCTTTTGCACTCCAGTTGATGGTTTTGTGGCCCCGGCTGGGGTTTTCCGGGCCTACATTTGTTGGAATTGGCCGCCTATGGCAAGAGCGAGAAAGCGCCCCTAATCCGTTATCTGATCGCGTGCGCCTGACCCGAGGCGCGCGAGCGCCGCGCCCAGGCCCTGATCCTCGATGCCGGCCGGGGGAGCAAGCGGCGTTCGGTCGTTTGAGCTCGATGGCGCGGGCGCCCGCGGGGGCTTCCTGTTGACCGGCGCCTGCAAGATACGCAGCTCAGACACCGCCCGATAGCCGAAATGACTGTTCACGCGCTCCAGGATTTGGCCCGAGCGGTGCTGCACTTCGATCGCGCGCGGCCCGTCGACCCGAAGCACCAAGATCGCGCCCTCGTCCCGCCGTCCGCGGTGTGTCTCGTCCGGGTCGTCTTTACGCCTCGGCCAGACCACCCGGTCGGGCATGGTGAACTGGGCAAGGTCGGCGCCCACGATGGCCTGCCACTGGCTGAGCAAGGCTGAGGTCGCAAATCCACGGCCGCGCGCGGCGCGGTCGAGCGCCGGGGCGGTGAAAGCGCCGATCGGCCGCGCCCAGGCAGCCGCGCGGGCGAAGGCTCTTCGCTTGGTGTTGTCCATGACCCTTAAGCCAACAGTGGAGGGACAGCGTCCTCCACTTGCTTCACTCGGTCTGAGCTTACACCATGATCGCGACAGACGCGCGGCCGGAGTTCCGTTCATGCAGAGACAAATTGCCCAAGACCGGAATACGCGGGACATCGCCGCGGCGCTGCTTGCCTGGTACGACCGCGAGCGGCGCGATCTGCCCTGGCGGACGGCACCAGGCGAAAGGCCGGATCCTTATCGCGTCTGGCTCAGCGAAATCATGCTGCAGCAGACCACCGTGAAGGCGGTTCTTCCGCGTTATTCCGTCTTCTTGCGCCAATGGCCCGATGTCGCGGCGCTTGCTGGCGCCGAGCTTGGCCAAGTGCTCGCGGCCTGGGCCGGGCTCGGCTATTACGCCCGGGCGCGGAATCTGCATGCCTGCGCCCGAGCCGTGGCCGAGCAGCATGGCGGCAAGTTTCCTGAGAGCGAAGCTGAGTTACGGAAACTGCCCGGGATTGGGGGCTATACCGCAGCGGCCATTGCGGCGATTGCCTTCGGCACGCGCGCCACCCCGGTCGACGGCAATATCGAACGGGTGGTGGCCCGCCTATTTGCCGTCACCACGCCCCTTCCAGACGCGAAGGCGGAGATCACCGCACTTGCCGAAAGGCTCACGCCGGAAGCGAGGCCCGGAGACTTCGCCCAAGCCATGATGGATCTCGGCGCCACGATCTGCACGCCGCGGCGTCCGGCCTGCGGCCTTTGCCCGGTGCGCGAGGATTGCCGCGGGTTTGCCGAAGGTCTCGCCGAGGCGCTGCCGTACCGCCAAGCAAAACCGGAGCGCCCAATTCGCCGTGGTGCGGCCTTCGTGGCGCTGCGAGAGGATGGCGCGGTGCTGCTTCGCCAGCGGCCGCCGCAGGGCTTGCTCGGCGGCATGCTGGAAACGCCAGGTTCGCCCTGGGCGGAAGGCCGTCCAAACGGGAAACCATTAGACGACTATGCGCCGCTCAAAGCGGGCTGGCGCAAATTGCCGGGGCTTGTCACGCACACCTTCACCCATTTTCATCTCGAACTGACCGTCTATCGTGCAGAGGTCGGTCTTAAAGCGCGACCGAAGCGCGCGGCCGAACCCGAACGTTGCGGTTTCGTTGCCCGGCGCGATCTCGCCAGGGCGGCACTGCCGTCAGTGATGCGGAAAGTGCTGGACCACGCTTTCGAGGCGGAAGCGGCAAAAGCTAATGCCGGACGGCAAGCTTCGCCCGCGCGGCCTCGCGCAAAGCGTCGATCGGCTTGAGCGCCCCATCGGCTTCATAGTGCCAGAAGGTCCAGCCGTTGCAGGCGAGCGCCCCTTGCACCTGCGCGCCGATCTTGTGGATCGAGCCTTGCGCGCCGGCTGAGACGATCGAACCGTCGGCCCGCACCTTCGCCTCGTGTCGTGCCGCGGAGTCATAAAGCGCAGTGCCGGGCGCGATCAGCCCAAGCTCGACCAATGTGCCGAACGGGATACGTTGCTCGGCCCGCTTGCCTTTGGTGACTTGAAGCGAGGCGGGATCGAGCGCGGCGTCAGCGTCGAGCCGAGCCTTTGCCGCTTCGGCATAACTCTCCTCGCGCTCGATGCCGATAAAATTGCGTCCGAGCCTCTTGGCCACGACCGCGGTCGTGCCGGAACCGAGAAATGGATCGAGCACAACATCGCCCGGTTCGCTTGAGGCAAGGACAATGCGTTGGAGCAGGGCCTCGGGCTTCTGCGTCGGGTGGCTCTTGCGCCCGCAACCCTGACGCAAGCGTTCGGCGCCCGAGCAGATCGGAAACAGCCAGTCCGAGCGCATCTGCAAGTCTTCGTTCAACGCCTTCATCGCTTCGTAATTGAAGGTGTAGCGCGCCTTCGGTCCCATCGACGCCCAGATCAGCGTCTCATGCGCATTGGTGAAGCGGCGTCCGCGAAAGTTCGGCATCGGATTGGACTTGCGCCAGACGACGTCGTTGAGCACCCAGAAGCCGAGATCCTGAAGGGTGGCGCCCACACGGAAGATATTGTGATAGCTGCCGATGACCCATAAAGAGCCCGATGGCTTGAGCACGCGGCGGCAGGCCGAAAGCCATTCGCGCGTGAAGGCATCGTAGGCGGCAAAGCTTCCGAATTTGTCCCAGTCGTCGTCGACGGCGTCGACCCGGCTGTTGTCAGGCCGGTAGAGCTCGTTGTTGAGCTGAAGGTTGTAGGGCGGATCGGCGAAGACCAGATCGACCGAAGCCTCCGGGAGGAGCTTAAGCTCCTCGATGCAATCGCCGACGATGATCGTGTCGAGCGGGCGCTTGATTCCCCGCTTTTCCCCCACAGGCATGACTCTTACTCAAAGGTTACGCGAACTGAACGCACCCCGCGCCGCGGGGCAGGCATAAGCCTTAGCCGGTTACGGTAAAGGCGGCCTTAACCGGGCATTGGCCCGGACTTTGGCCCGTGTCACAAAGTCCCTGGGAGCGGAAATCATGGCCAAAGACATCGTGATGCTGCACGGGGCCAATGCAGGGGCCTGGTGCTTCGACACGTTCAGAACGGTGTTCCAGGACTTGGGCTGGACCTGTCATGCGCCCGACCTTATCGGGCATGGGACCAGATCCGCCGATGCCGCCGAGACTCTGATTGGCGTCGGCATGGCCGACTACCTGGCGGAACTCAAGGCCTTTCTAAAGACGATCGATCCGCAGCCGGTTGTCCTCGGCCATTCCATGGGGGCAGTGCTCGCCCAGCGTCTTGCCGCGCAAGGTCTTGCCAGGACTTTGATCCTGGCAGCGCCGGCGCCGCGTGCCGGCATCCTGCCGCAGAGCGAGAGCGAGAAGAAGCTCGCAAGAGATTTGATCGGGCTCGGCGCGTTCTGGAAGACGGTCATCAATCCCGATTTCGAGCTTGCCTGCTTCTACAGCCTGAACCGCGTGCCTGAAGACCAACAGCGCGTGGTGTTCGACAAATTTGGTCCCGAGTCGGGCCGCGCGTTCTTCGAGCTGCTGTTCTGGATGTTAGATTCCACCGGAGCGACCGTGGTCGACACTAAAGCTGTCACCTGCCCGGTGCTGTGTCTTGCCGGACGCGACGACAACCTCGTATCCATCGCGACGGCGCAGGCGACCGCGGCCGGGTTTGACGGCGCGACCTTCCTCGAACTCGAAGGTCACGGCCATATGCTCGTGCTCGAGCCTGGCGCCGAGAAGATAGCGCGCTATATCGCCGATTGGCTGGGCTAGACCTCAGTCATCTTCGGGAGCGGCGAACGCGGCGTCGCCTTTGTCGAGCAGCCGCAGCGCGCGCTCGATTGGACTGAACGAGCGGCGGTGATGGGTGCACGGGCCATATTTCTTGACGGCGAGAGCATGTTCGCGCGTGCCGTAGCCTTTGTTGTTCTCCCAGCCGTAACGGCGGTAGCGGCGCGCCAGCTTCACCATCAGCCGGTCGCGCGTGACCTTGGCGACGATGGAGGCGGCCGCGACCGAAAGCGAAAGCCCGTCGCCGCCGACAATGGCGCGCGCCGGGCAGGGGAAGCGGCGGGGAATGATATTGCCGTCGATCAGGGCCGAACCGGCCGGCAAGCCGAGACCGCGATAGGCGCCCCGCATGCCCCATAGGCTTGCTTGAAGGATGTTGTCGCGGTCGATCCGTCTGACATGGCCTATCACCACCGATACGATCGAGGTGGCGACGATCTCGGCGTAACGGTCCTCGCGTGCATCTGGCGTCAGCAGCTTCGAGTCGTTCAAGCCTTCGGGAATGCGCTCGGGATTGAGCACCACCGCGGCGACCACCACGGGGCCGGCCCAAGGGCCGCGTCCGGCCTCGTCGATGCCGGCCACGGGCCCCGAATATTGGCTCATCTGCTCGGCCTCGAAGTCGAATGACGGTTCAGGGCGGAGCGGGAGCTGTTCGGCGGGAAGTCCCATGGGCTGGGACTGTGGCGCAAAGCTCTTGCGCTTGGCAACTCATTCGGCCCTTAAGCCGCGTCTGTTGTGGAAAAGCCGCTAGAGCAGGGCGAGTTGCTGTCCCGCGCGAGCAGGCGGCGCGAAGAGATCGGCGCGAAGCTCGATCTTGCCCGCATTCAATCCGAGCCGCTTGGAGGCGAGTTCGAATCGGCGCCCGATCATCCAGGCATACGGCCCATCGCCAACCATGCGCTTGCCCCATTTCGCTTCGTAGAGCCTGCCGCCGCGCGCGGACCGCATCAGCGACAGCACCCGGTTGGCCCGGTCGGGACAATTTTCCTTCAGCCATTCGGTGAACAAATCGCCGATCTCTAGCGGAAGCCTAAGCAGGATGTAGCCCGCCTCCTTCACGCCCTCTGCCGACGCGCGCTCGAGAATGCGCTCCATCTCCATATCGGTCAGGCCGGGGATCACCGGCGCCACCATGACAGACGTCGGCACGCCGGCGTCTGCCAGCCGCTGAAGCGTCTCGATCCGTTTGTCAGGTGTGCTTGCCCTGGGCTCCATGGCCCGGGACAGCTTGCGGTCGAGCGTTGTCACCGACAGCGCCACCTTGACCAGCCCGCGTTCCGCCATCGACGAAAGCAAGTCGAGATCGCGCAAGATGAGTGCCGATTTGGTCACGATGCCGACGGGATGGTTCGCGGCACTCAACACTTCGAGGATGCGGCGCATGATGCGATAGCGCCGCTCGATCGGCTGATAAGGATCGGTATTGGTGCCGATGGCGATGGTGCGGACCCGATAGTTCGGGTCGGCAAGCTCGCGCTCGAGCGCCTGCGCGGCATTGGTCTTGGCGAACAGCTTGGTCTCGAAGTCCAGCCCCGGCGAAAGACCGAGAAAGGCGTGGGTCGGGCGCGCGAAGCAATAGATGCATCCGTGCTCGCAGCCCCGGTAAGGATTGATCGAGCGGTCGAAACCGATATCGGGAGAGTCGTTTTGCGTGATGATGCGCCGGGCCGGAACTTCCTGGACCTCTGTGGTCAGCGCTTCAAGCTCGGCAAGAGACTCCCAGCCGTCGTCGACAGGCTCATAGCTGAAACTCTCGTATCGGCCAGAGCGGTTGGTTTGGGCGCCGCGCCCATGCCTGCGGCCCGCGGCGATTCCTCCCAACTCGTGGGGCAGGCCCTCCGACTCACGCGCTTTTCTAAGGGCGACGGACATGGGCTCGATATAATCTCCAAATGTGAACAAATCAAGAACATTAACCTTTTCGAAAACATAGGGAATTTGCTGCGCGGGCCCCTGCCGCTATAGGTACGCGCCATGATCTCGGTGATCATTCCAACCCTGAATGCCGAGCGGAGCCTGGTGCACAGCCTTGCCGCCCTCGTCCCGGCGGTGGTCGAAGGCGTTGTGCAAGAGGCAATCGTTGTCGACGGCGGGTCGACCGACGGCACGCGCGCCATCGCCGAAGCCGCCGGCGTGCATCTGATCGAGGCGGGACGGGGCCGAGGGAGCCAACTGGACGCAGGCGCCGGAACCGCGCGCGGCGATTGGCTGCTCTTTCTTCATGCCGATACCGTGCTCGACCACGGCTGGTTCGAGGAAGCGCAAAGCTTCATGGAGCGCGTCGAAAGCGGCAGGCGAGGCCAAGCCGCCGCCTCGTTCCGGTTCGCGCTCGACGACGACGGCACCATGCCGCGTCTCATCGAATGGCTGGTGGGACTGCGCTGCAGCGTCATGGGTCTGCCCTATGGCGACCAGGGACTCCTGATCCCGCGGCACCTCTACCGCCGGCTGGGCGGTTTCCGTCCGCTGCCGCTGATGGAAGACGTCGATCTCGTGCGCAGACTGAAACGGCGCGAGCTGGTGATGCTCAAGTCGCGCGCGGTAACGAGCGGCGAGCGCTACCGGAGCGAAGGCTATGTGATGCGAAGCCTGCGCAATCTCGGCTGCGTCCTGCTCTATTATCTTCGCGTGCCGCCGCGCCTGCTCGCCCGCCTCTATGGCTAGGCGATGCGCCGGGGTTAAGCGCGACTTCGCCAGACGCCTTGTCATCATGGCCAAGACCCCGGCCCGGGGCGTGGTGAAACGCCGTCTGGCAGGTGAGGTCGGCTCCGGCGCCGCCACGCGTTTTTATCGCAACTGCCTCCTCCATACCGTGTTGCGGCTTGCGTCCGATCCGCGCTGGCGCACCGTGATCGCGTTCGACGGTTGCAAAGAGGGCGCTTCGTGCTTGGCACCGGTGCTCGGAGAGGTCGAGCTTGTGCCGCAAGACAGAGGCGATCTCGGAACGCGCATGCAGCGTCTGTTCGATTGCCTGCCCCCGGGCCCGGTCCTGATCGTCGGCAGCGACATCCCGTCCATCCGTCCGGCCCATATCGCCGAGGCTTTCAAGCTGCTCGCCCGTGCCGATGCCGTCTTCGGACCGGCGCCTGACGGAGGCTATTGGCTGGTCGGGCTCAAGCGAACCCCGCGCACCTTGGCGCCGTTTGCCGGCGTCCGCTGGTCCGGACCGCACGCTCTTGCCGACACGCTGGCAAATCTCAAAGAAAGACGCGTGGCTCTGGCCGCGAAATTGAGCGACGTCGATACGGCGGAAGATTTGCGGCGCGAGCGCGGGCAAGCCGAGCGGCTACTCTGAAAGTTTTTTCCGCGCGCGTTAGGCCCCGGTCTTCTTTTTCGTCTCGTTGAGCCGCGGCATGATCTCGACAAACGAGCAGGGCCGGTGGCGATTGTCGAATTGAGCTTTGAGGATACCGTTCCACGCGTCCTTGCAAGCGCCGGGCGAGCCGGGCAGGCAAAAGATGTAGGTATCCTTGGCGAGGCCGCCGCAGGCTCTCGATTGGATCGTCGAGGTGCCGACCGTCCGATAGCTCAGTATATGAAACAGCGCGGAAAAGCCGTCGATCTCCTTGTCGAACAGCGGCGTCACCGCTTCAGGCGTCACGTCGCGTCCGGTGAAGCCGGTACCGCCCGTGGTGATCACCACATCGACGTCAGGATCTTTGATCCAGCGCTTCACCTGCTTTTTGATCGCTTTGGGATCGTCCTCGACGATTGCATGTTCGGCGAGCTTATGTCCGGCCTCGGCGATCATGTTGATGAGAAGCGGACCGGACTTGTCCGTCTTCCTGGTGCGCGTATCCGATACTGTGAGGATCGCGATACGCACGGGAATGAAGGGCCTGGTTTCGTCGATGCGGCTCATGTCGCCTCGAGCTTCTCTTTCAGCGACAGCAGATCACGCCAAACCAAACGCTTGGCCTCGGGGTTGCGCAGGAGATAGGCCGGGTGGAGCGTGGCGAGGGCCGGGATCTCGCGGTCTCCGCTTCGATAGATCAGCCATTTGCCCCTGAGCCGCATG
>CAZFYL010000020.1:0-6120 GCA_964523345.1 uncultured Methyloceanibacter sp. | reverse complement strand
CGGGATCTCGCGGTCTCCGCTTCGATAGATCAGCCATTTGCCCCTGAGCCGCATGATGCCTTCGGTGACGTGGAGAATGTTCTTAGCGGCGGCGTTGCCGAGCAGAACCAGCACGTCGGGAGCGTTGAGCTCGATCTGCCGGGCGAGGAAAGGCGCGCAGGCCTCGACCTCTTCCGGCGTGGGCGTACGGTTACCGGGCGGCCGCCAATAGACGGTATTGGTGATGTAAACCTGGTCTTCGGACAGCCCGATAGCGTCAAGCATACGATCGAGCAGTTTCCCGGCGCGGCCGACGAAGGGCTTGCCTTGCAAATCTTCGTCGCGGCCCGGCGCTTCGCCGATCAGCATGAGGCGGGCGCCGTCATGTCCGCGCGCGAAGCAAAGGTTCTTGGCCGTCCGTTTGAGCGCGCAGCCTTCGAAACGCGCCACCAGCGCTTCGAGCTCGGCAAGCGTCGCGGCGCTTCCGGCCGCTTCCGCCGATGGCCCTGATTTGGGTGCGGCCACGGCGACGCAGGGCGCTCCGGTGGGCGGGGCCGGGTCGGGAGCTTGCTCCACCAGGCGCGCAAAGCGATCGACCGGCGCATCGCCGATCGCCTCGTCGGCGCCCATCGCCTCGTACCAGTCCAATAAGGCTTGAACTGCCTGTCTTTCCGTTGCAGTCATGCGGCTCGCTTTGACCTTGCCTCCGCCTCATATCACAATGACGGATTCCCGTCTTCCACGGGAATGTTCCCCGGGAGCGAAATCGTGAGCCAAGCGGAAAATCCGGAAAACACCGAACGCGAAACCATGGAGTTCGATGTCGTCATCGTCGGCGCCGGACCGGCCGGGCTCGCCGCCGCCATCAAGATGAAGCAGCTTGCCGCCGAGAACGACAAAGACATCTCCGTCGTCGTGCTGGAGAAGGGCTCTGAAGTCGGCGCCCATATCCTGTCGGGCGCGGTGATCGATCCGGTGGCGCTCGACCGCCTTCTTCCCGACTGGCGCAACATGGATTCGCCGCTCCAGACGCAAGTCACCGAGGACCGTTTCTATTATTTATGGAAAACCGGCGGCATCCGCGTGCCGAACCTCTTCATGCCGCCGCTCATGAGCAATCACGGCTGCTATACCGGCAGCCTCGGCAGCCTGACGCGCTGGCTCGCCGAGCAGGCTGAAGCACTCGGTGTCGAGGTCTATCCCGGCTTTGCCGTGACCGATGTGATCTTCGGCGATAGCGGCGCGGTCGAAGGCGTGATCACCGGCGACATGGGTGTGGCCCAAGACGGCAGCCACAAAGACGGTTATGCGCAAGGCATTGCGCTTCGTGGCAAATACACTTTTTTCGCCGAGGGGGCTCGGGGCTCGCTCTCCAAAATGCTCATCGAGAAGCTCGGCCTTAACGACGAGTCGGGCCCGCAAAAATTCGGCATCGGCCTCAAAGAGCTGTGGGAAGTGCCGGAAGAAAAACACAAGCCCGGGCTCGTTCAGCACACCATGGGCTGGCCGCTCGACGACAAGGCCGGCGGCGGATCGTTCCTCTATCATTTCGGCGATCGATTGGTGTCGGTAGGTTTTGTCGTCCATCTCGACTACGCCAATCCTTACACCAACCCGTTCAAGGAATTTCAACGGGCCAAGACCCATCCCTCGATCCGTTCGCATTTGGAGGGAGGCAAGCGCATCGCCTATGGCGCGCGCGCATTGACCGAGGGGGGCTTCCAGGCCATTCCGCGGCTCGCCTTTCCCGGCGGGGCTCTGATCGGCTGTGCCGCCGGCTTCATGAACGTGCCGCGCATCAAGGGCTCGCATAACGCCATGTTGTCGGGAATGATGGCGGCCGAAGCGGCCTTCGCCGCCCTTGGGCAAGGCCGCTCCAATGATGTGCTCGAAGCTTACCCTGAGGCCGTGCGCGCAAGCTCCATGGCCAAGGAGCTTAGGCGCGTGCGCAACGTCAAACCGCTATGGTCGCGGTTCGGCACATTCCTTGGCCTCATGCTTGGCGGCATCGATATGTGGCTCAACACGCTGTTTCCGTTCTTGGGCCATACGCTCAAGCATCGGAAGCCCGACTACGCCACTTTGGAAAAAGCTTCGTCCGCGCGGCCGATCGAATACGAGAAGCCTGACGGCGTGCTGACGTTCGATATTCTTTCTTCGGTGTTCTTGTCAGGCACCAATCACGCAGAGAACCAGCCGGTGCATCTCAAACTCGCCGATCCGTCAATTCCGATCGACCAAAATCTTCCCGAATATGACGAACCGGCCCAGCGCTATTGTCCGGCCATGGTCTACGAGGTGGTGACCGACGGCGACGGCAAGCGCTTTCAGATCAACGCCCAGAATTGCGTGCACTGCAAGACCTGCGACATCAAGGACCCGGCCCAGAACATCACCTGGGTTCCGCCGGAAGGCGGCGACGGACCGAACTACGCCAACATGTAAGGCGCAAAGAACGGTTTTTGCGGCCACAAACCAGCCGCCTTTACCAACGAAGCTTTCAGCCCGAGAGGGGCTGAAAAAGCCCTGACTTTTCATGAAATCTGGTAGAACTTGAGTCTTGGGACGGCATGACAGCCGAGGCAAAATGACAATTGTGCAAGAGCCAATTTGGCGCCGGTGGGCCGGCCGGGCGCTCCTGATCGCGATTCTTCTTATCGCCGCGCCTGCTGCTTACTCGGAAATCGGTACGGATGCTCCCAAAGACTCCGGCACGCTCTTTGGCAATTATCTTTCCGGCCGAATGGCTTCCAGAGACCGCGACATCATCACCGCCGCCGACTTCTATTCGCGGGCTTTGGCCGAGGATCCCAAAAACGAGGTCATTCTCGAACAGGCGTTCCTGCTCGAGGCGGCCTCAGCCGATTGGGACGACGCCGTCAGGCTTGCCAAGGACCTGGTCAAGAACGACTCCACCAATCGGATCGCCCGCTTCCTGCTCGGTATCGACGCCTTTAAGCAGGGCCGGTATGACGAAGCCGACGAGCATTTCGCCGAGGCCCGCCAAGGGCCGATTGCCGATCTCACCTCGACGCTTGCCCGCGCCTGGGTGAAGCAAGCCGCCGGCAAGCCCGAAGAGGCTTTCGCCACGCTCGACGAGCTCAGCAACGCCGATTGGGCGCAGTTCTATCAGCGCTACCACCGCGCGCTGATCGCCGACGTCGCCGGCAGGGGCGACATCGCACGCGCGGCCTACGCCCAGGCGTTCAAGAAGAATCCCTCTACGCTCAGGGTCGCCGACGCTTACGCGCGTCACGCGGTCAACGCCAAGAACCGCAAGCTTGCCCGGCAGACATTGCAGTCGCATATCGCCAAGTCGGCGGAACACCCCATTTCCGAAGCGCTTCTTGCCGAAATTGAAGCAGGCAAGACTCCGCCGCTGCTCGTGGCCGACCCGACGCAGGGTCTTGCCGAAGTTTTCTACGGCATCGGTGACGCGCTTGCCGGCGAAGGCGGGATTGAGATGGGCATCGTCTTTTTGCAATTCGCGCTTTATCTGAAGCCCGATTTTCCGCTCGCCCATACCGCGCTGGCTGAGGCTTACGACAGCGCAAAGCGCTACGAGCTTGAGATCGACGCGCTGGACCAGATCGAGCGCGACTCGCCGATATGGCTGAATGCGCAGATTCAGAAAGCGTTCGCGCTGAATGCTCTGGAGCGGGTTGAAGATGCGTCCGCTTTGCTTGAAGAGCTGATTGCCGAGGCCCCGAAAGACGTCCGTCCCCTCGATGCGCTTGGCAACATCCTGCGGTCGCATGAGCGCTTTGGTGAGGCGCGCGAATATTATTCCCGCGCATTGGAGCTCGTCCCGGCTCCGGTCAAGGACAATTGGACGCTGTACTATTCTCGCGGGGTTTGCAGCGAACGTCTCAAGGACTGGCCTGCGGCCGAGGCCGATTTCAAGAAGGCGCTTGCGCTCGCACCCGATGAGTCCCTGGTGCTCAACTATCTTGGCTATTCGTGGGTCGATCAGGGCCTGAATTTGAAGCGGGCGATGAACTACATCCGCAAGGCGGTGAGGCTCAAGCCCGATGACGGCTATTATGTCGACAGTCTCGGCTGGGCCTATTACCGGCTCGGCAAGTTTCCGTCCGCCGTCGAGCATCTTGAACGCGCGGTCGAGCTCAAACCGGACGATCCCATCATCAACGATCACCTTGGCGATGCCTATTGGAAAGTGGGCCGGACGCTCGAGGCGAAGTACCAGTGGGAGCAGGCGCTGACACTGGAGCCCGACGATGAGCTGGTCGAAACCCTCAAAAAGAAGATCGTAACCGGTCTGCCGGAAACCTCGGCGACCAAGTCGGCGCAAGACCGCACCAAGCAAGCGGGACAAAAGGCTGAGTAATAGAGGGCCTTGCCTCAGCGCGAGCGAGTAGGCATGACGGCGCTCCGCGATATTGCCCGGGCCAAGATCAATCTGACACTTGAAGTGATCGGCCGCCGTGCTGACGGCTTTCACGAGATCAGGAGTCTCGTTGGGTTTGCTGCGCTTGGCGACGAGCTTGCCCTTACGCCTGGCGAGCGCCTCGAGCTTGAAGTCGAAGGCCCGTTCGCCGCAAAGCTCGGCGGCGGCAACCTTGTCCTCGATGCCGCGGAAGCTGCGCGGCAACGGACGTCGGGTCTGAAGTTCGGCCGGTTTCGTTTGAACAAGGTGCTTCCCGTTGCCGCCGGTCTTGGCGGCGGTTCGGCCGATGCCGCGGCGGCGTTACGGCTGATTTCCCGTCTCAATCCCGGCCTTCCCGCAAGCGCGGCGGCGGAACTTGCGCCCGCACTCGGCTCTGATGTGAGTGTCTGTCTTGCGAGCCGGCCTGCACTCATCACCGGGCGCGGCGAAAAGGTCGAAGCGGTGCACGGGTTCCCCGCTTGCGGCGTGGTCCTTGTCAATCCGGGCCAGTCTCTTGCAACCCAAACGGTTTATGGCGCTTTGCGGTCTAAACCCTCTCCGATGGCTCAGGGTGTAGCCGAGACGCTCGACTTCGGCGGCGATCTTGGCGCGTTGCTCGCCTACGCACTGCCGCGCGGCAACGATCTCGAAGCCCCGGCCGCAAGTCTTGTTCCAGAAATTACGGACGTGCTTCAGGCGCTCTCAGCCTGTCAGGATGTTCGTCTCGCCCGGCTTTCGGGGAGCGGGCCGACTTGCTTTGCTCTGTTCGCCACGGAAGATGAAGCAAAAGCTTGCGCCGCGCGCCTTCGCGCCGACCATCCCGCCTGGTGGGTCGCCGCCGGTCTGCTCCAAACCTAGAACGGCCGGTCGACGCAAAACGCGATCGCCTCGTGCAGCGCCGCCTTGGCAGGCCCATCGGGAAAGATGGCGAGCGCATCGCGCGCGATGGCGCCATAGTGCCGCGCCCGCTCCATCGTGTCGGACAGTGCGTTGTGCTGTTTCACCAATCGCATCGCCTCGGCGAGGTCGTTTTCGCCAATGTCGCCTTCGGTCAAGGTGCGATGCCAGAAGGCTCGTTCCTGCGTGTTGCCGCGGCGGTAGCATAACACGACGGGAAGCGTGATCTTGCCCTCGCGGAAATCGTCGCCGATGCTCTTACCGAGCATCGACGGCTCACCCGAATAGTCGAGTGCGTCGTCGACCAGCTGAAACGCGAGCCCGAGATTGCGGCCATAAGAACGCAAGGCCGCCGCTTCCGAATTCGGCCTATCGGCGATCACGGCGCCGACTTCAGCCGCAGCGGCGAACAGTGCGGCGGTCTTGGCATCGATCACGGCAAGATAGTCGTCCTCGGTGGTCTCGGTATTTTTGGCGGTGACCAGCTGCATGACCTCGCCCTCGGCGATGACCACCGCGGCATCGGACAAGATGCGCAGCGCACCGAGCGAGCCGACATCGACCATCATCTTGAACGCCTGCCCGAGCAGGAAATCGCCGACCAGCACGCTCGCCTCGTTGCCCCAGACCAGGCGCGCCGCGGCCTTCCCCCGGCGAAGATTACTTTCGTCAACCACGTCGTCATGGAGGAGGGTTGCGGTATGCATGAACTCGACGCTCGCCGCGAGCCGGACATGACCGTCGCCGCCATAGTTGCACAGCTTGGCGGTCGCGAGTGTGAGCATGGGGCGGAGCCGCTTGCCGCCTGAATCGATGAGATGCCTGGCAAGCTCCGGGATCAGATCGACATTCGATCG
>CAZFYL010000019.1:0-26955 GCA_964523345.1 uncultured Methyloceanibacter sp. | reverse complement strand
TGCTCGAGGTCGGAACGGGCTTTCACCCGGAACTCACCGGCCGCGAGAATATCTATCTCAACGGCGCGATCCTCGGCATGACCCGCGCGGAGATCACGCGCAAATTTGACGATATCGCCGACTTTTCCGGCGTGGCAAAGTTCCTCGACACCCCTGTGAAGCGCTATTCGAGCGGCATGTCTGTTCGTCTTGCCTTTGCCGTCGCCGCGCACCTGGAGCCGGAGATCCTCATCGTTGACGAGGTTCTGGCGGTCGGCGACGCCGAGTTTCAACGCAAATGCCTCGGCAAGATGAAAGACGTCGCCGCAGGCGGCCGCACCGTGCTGTTCGTGAGCCACAATATGGGGGCGATCCGCCAACTTTGCGGCCGCGTGATTGTCATTAAGGACGGCGAGGCGATCTTTGACGGCGATGTCGATGAAGGCATCGCGAAACATCTCTCGGATTTCGATGTGGAAGCAGCATCGAGAACCGAGTGGCGATGGAACGGCCCCGATGCGCCGGGCAACGAACAGATCCGGTTCCGCGGCGTGACGATAGAAGGCGACAAATCGCCGGGCCCAACGTTCAGGCCGGATGAGGCCATCTCAATCGCCATCGAATATGAGCAGATGGCGAGACTGCGCGGCTTACGGATCTTGCTCCGGCTCACCACGCTCCTGGGCGATGTCGCCTTTGCCACAGCCGATGAAGACCAGCGTGACCCTGAGGGCTCTCCGCCAGGCGTGTATCGAAGCGTGTGTCGCCTGCCCGCCAATCTGTTCAATGCCGCGACCTATAACATCCTTCTCAGCTGCCGAATCCCGCCGGATAACGTTCTGAAGCAGTTCGAACTGGCCCAGCTGAATATTGTGGGGAGCCCGAACAGCGGATCGATGTCACATAAAGACTGGCCCGGTATTCTCTGCCCACAGGTCGAGTGGAGCGTGGAGTCCGTTCAGTCTAACCGGAAAAGAGCCTGATCCCCCGTAGACAAAAATTAGTTCCCGCCCAGGGCTCTCCGGAGCAAGCACGAACTCCGCTTGTCTCGATCGTAATCCCTTGCTGGAACGCGGAGTCGTATATCGGCGAAGCGATCGAAAGCGCGTTAGCGCAAACCTATCGCCAAGTCGAAGTCATCGTTATCGACGACGGCTCAACCGATGGAAGTCTCGACATCATCAAGTCGTTCGGTGACCGCGTCCGATGGGAGACCGGACCCAATAGAGGTGCGAGTGCGGCGCGCAACAGAGGAATCGCCCTAGCAAAGGCGGAGTTGATCCATTTTCTTGATGCCGACGACCTGTTGCACCCAAGGAAGCTCGAACTTCAAACTGCGGAGAGCCTCAAGCATCCGGGCAAACTGGTGTATTGCGATTGGACGGCTCTAGACGTGATATCTGGCGAGCATCGCGTCTTTTCATATGAATGCGACGGTAGCGATGCGGTGACTTACGCCCTCCGCTTCCAAATTCCGACCTCCACGGTTCTGCATTGGAAGTCTTCGCTGAATGCGGTAAGCGGATTTCGTGAGGAGCTTCCCTGCGCTCAGGATCGCGATCTGAATATCAGGCTTGCCTGTTCAGGCGTTGGCTTTCATCACCTTCCGTTAGCGCTATGCACATTAAGGCGCCGCCCCGGAAGCATATCCGCCGACATCTTGAAGGTTTTGGACCAGCATCCGGACACTGTCCGTCGAGCTGAAACTCTGTTGCGCGAGCGAGCCGGGCTGACCGAGCCCCGGGCTCACGCGCTCGCCGGATTCTTGGCGAGGGACGCACGCGTCTATCTCCGCCATGGCGAAGTTGGCAAGGCCCGTCTCAATTTTCGCGAAGCCCGGCGCTTGCATCACAGTGGCGGCCTGCCTGAGGCCTACAGTAACTCCACTCTGTACGTTCGCCGCTATTGCGGCGCGCTCATAACGGAGCTGCTTGTCAGTCTGAAGCGGAGACTCCTGCCCGTGCGGAAGCCAGACATGACGGCGCGTACGAAGCCTGCGGGACCTTCGGACGATATGGGGGAGGTGCCAGCCGGTCTCGCTGAAGTTGGCCATTTGCGATCCAGAGATCCTGATCTGCTAGATCAGAGAAATATATAGTGCAGCGCCTGATCGGAAATCCGCTCGCTGTGGTGCACGTCACCTACCGTGAGGGTCTCGCTTCAGTCTTTCCTGCCCAAGTCGTCCGGCCGATGTCGCTGCTCAAGGAGCGCGGGCATGACGTTACGCTGGCGGTGTTCGCGCCCATCGGCGAATTCATTCGTCCACATTTGCGCCAGTCATGGCATCGGCTACTGTCGGAAACAAAGGCACTATCCCGACTTCCCCTTTATCGGTTTCCATCTCCACCAAGTCGTGCGCGACACCTTTGGGATGATGTCTATCTGTTTCGCCAGTGGCTCTACAGACACCAGCCAGCTGGACCACTCATTCTACACTGCCGCGGAACGGGGTCAGCTGCTATCGCGCTGAGGATTTCGAAAAACGATCGCCGGATCCGGGTCATATTTGATTGCCGTGGCTTTGAGAGTTACGAACATCTCTGTGCCGCTGATTATCTGTCGGATGGCGAAGCCCCGGAGGAATTGCGGGGGGTAACCGCCAAATCCGACTCGGTTCAGCAACACGTCGCCCGCGAAAGTCATGCAGTTATCTGCGTTTCACACGCAATGCAAAAGGAGCTGATCCGAAGATCCGGCATCAGTCAGGAGAAGACGTTTGTCGTGCCCTGCTGCACGGATGTCGACGCCGGTGTCTCCGCGATAGACAGCCGCGAGTCCACCCGAAAAATGCTGGGGTTACAGGACAGCTTTGTGGTCGCCTATTGTGGAAGCTTTCGCGAGTGGCAGATGCCGGCGGAAAATCTTGCCGTCTTCAAAATTCTGTCGGAGCTGGTCAGCAACGCCCACTTACTCATCATCACCAACCAGCCGGCACGCTTTGAAGCGGCGGCCGACGCTTCTGGTATTGCGGCAAACCAAAGAACCATTTTGTCTGTTCCGCATTCGGACGTCCCCCGTCATCTGGCTGCGGCCGACATCGGATTGATGATCCGAGTAAACTCCATGGCCAGCCGGGTGTCTTCGCCGGTCAAATTCGCTGAGTATTTGTCGTGCGGTGTTCCGCCCGTTTTGAGTGACGGTATTGGCGATTACTCGGACCTGGCCCATTCGGCCGGGATCGGCCTGGTGCTTGACAGCGTATCGGCGCCTTCAGAAGCGCGCGCCGACTTGGCCCGGTTTCTCAGTGAATATCGGCGAGACCCTGTCTCGTTGCGCCGGCGCTGCGTCGCTGTCGCTAGGCAGCAACTGAATTGGCCGTCGGCCGTAAACTCGATTGCAGACATTTATGCATCCTTGCAGCAGCCAGAGAGCGCAGTCTGCCATCAGGGCTGACGCCGCAATGAAGATGCAGGCGGAAATTTTGAACGGGATCCGGGTGCTGCACGTCGTTCCGACGGTTGGCACGGGGGGAGCGAGCCATTCCGCCATCGAACTCATGGATGCGCTTGAACATGAGCACTCGCTGAGCACGCAGCTATGCGTGCTTGGAACGCCAACTCCCGATGTCAAATTTCCAACTTCAATATCAGGGCCGATCTATCTCGGTGCTACCAACCCAAACGCCGCGTCATCAATTCCGTCTTCAGTCTGGAGGCTCCGCAAAATCCTGCGCGAGGGGCGGTATGACATTGTCCATTCACATCTCTATCCCGGCAGTCTGACCGCAGCCGTTTCCAGTGCAGCTGCCGGCCATGTCGCGCACCTGGCTCACATCCGTGATATGCCGCCCAATTTGGCCGAAGGTGGGATGAAACGAGAGGCCAAGAAGGCCCTTCTACGACTGGCGTACGGCCTGGGGCGAACCTCTTTCGTCGCGGTCTCGCAGGCGGCCGCAGACTATGCATTGCGCTACCTCTCGCTGGAAAGCAGTCGCATGACCGTGGTGACCAACGGTGTGAACCCTTACCGGATTGTGAGAGACGCTAAGCGCGCCCCCAGACTGGAACAAGAGCGCATCACGATTGGCGCCGCTGGCAGGCTTGTTCCCGAGAAGGGCTTTGGTGTGTTGATCGAAGCCATCGCGAAATTGGTCGCAGCGAAGCCGAATCTCGTGCTGCGGATCGCGGGCTCCGGTTCGCAGCGCGAACCGCTTGCCGGCCTCGCAAAGTTCCTCGGTCTCGCCGATCAAGTCGAATTCCTCAACGACATCGAGGATATGGCGAGCTTCTACGCGAGCCTTGATGTGTTCGTCCTGCCGTCACTCTCGTCTGAGGGTCTTCCCCGGGTAATATTGGAGGCCATGTTTGCAGGCGTGCCGATTGTCGCGACCGATATCGCAGGGACCGGCGAAGCCATTTCGGACGGCGTGACGGGCACCCTGGTGAAGGCCGGGGACGTAGAGGGGCTCGCGCGCGCACTCTCGGCCCTGATAGAACACCCGGCCAAGCGCGCAGCTCTCGCGGAAGCCGCTCAAAAGAATGCTTGGCAAAGATTCACCATCGGCCGCGTGGCAAGCGAGATTGCGGAGCACTACCGCCAGATGCTTCAGTGACGGCCATCCTCCCATTCAGAGCATGAACGCGCTCGCCCTCCTTACGCGAACGCCACATCCCGATCTGGTCGAGTTCTTCTCAAGCTTTGACCAATTCGGCTACGACGTCGCCATCGTCGTCGATAATGAGACCTATACACCAACAGGTGCCGGGCCGAAGATCATCAATATGGATGAACAGGAATGTCGCAAGAATGGTTTTTCTTACATTACGCCAGTAGCGAATAATGGCTGCAGCGCCTGGGACAAGGCTTTGTTTTATTTCTGTTGCGTCGACACATCGCACGACAACGTTTGGCTTATTGAAGACGATGTTTTCATACCGGCGCCGGACACCTTATGTGAAATCGACAGAAAATATGAGTCAGCCGATATTGTCAGCGGCCAGTATCAGATCAACGCGCGTGGAGAGTTGGATGGGTGGTATTGGTGGAGAAGCGTGCCGCATAAATTACTTCCGCCGCCCTGGGCGCATTCCATGTCATGCGCCATTCGATTAAGTCGGCCTCTGTTGGATATTTTGGCGGCGTTTATCGAAAATCACAGAGGATTTTTACGCCGGTCCGATACGGTAAATTCTATCGGAAGGCGTATTCTTGGCCGCAGATTCAGGCTGCGAAATCATCTGTTTC
The DNA here is from genome assembly GCA_964523345.1 of uncultured Methyloceanibacter sp. Classification (GTDB taxonomy): domain Bacteria; phylum Pseudomonadota; class Alphaproteobacteria; order Rhizobiales; family Methyloligellaceae; genus Methyloceanibacter. Next base: position 21,792 of record CAZFYL010000019.1, on the reverse strand, counting down.
ACGAGTACATCTTTCATACGCTGGCTCTTCACAATCGATTGGACGTTCAGGTCGCGCGCGAACTCAGAGGTATTACGTGGAGGAAGGAGTGGAAGCCGTCCGAAATGGATATGAATACGATGTATCATCCCGTTAAAGATGTGAAACTGCACGCCATCTATCGACAACATTTGCTTGACGAAGCGAACAAAAGTTAGACGGCAACATTGAACGATATGAGTCCAGGGACGGAACATGAGGTGGCGATCGTCATAACCACCTACCGGCGATGCGATGACGTGATAACGTGTATCAATAGCTGTTTAGCGCAAGACCTGGCCTGTGAAATTCTGGTTTTTGACGACGCCTCCGACGATGGCACGGCCGAGCGCATTCGAAAGGCGTTTCCAGGCGTGCGCCTGTTTGCCTCGTCAGAGCGCAAGGGTTTGATCGTCAATCGAAATCGTGGCTTCAGGGAAGCGTCGGCGCCAATCGTGATTTCGATCGACGACGACGCCTATTTTTCACGGCCGGACATTGTCTCCGGAGTGACCCGGACTCTGAAGAGCGACCCGAGGATTGGCGCGGTCGCCATCCCCTACATCGAACCGTTGTCCAGGCAATCCCATTCCAGCCGTACAGGTCCGTTTTATGGAAGGGCCGGCCAGGATCTGAGAACCTATGTCGGTTGCGCGCATGCGGTGCGGCGTCAAGTTGCGCTCCAGCTCGGGGGCTATCGCGAATTTTTTGTGCACCAGCACGAAGAGCGCGATCTTTGTCTTCGCATGCGGGCGGCCGGCTGGCGGATCGTTTATGGCGATACCGGTCCCATCGTGCACATGGCGAGCCCCAATCGGGAGCGGGACCGGATGATGTATTATGGCGGGCGCAATCAGATTCTTTTCGAGACGCTGAATGCGCCGTTTCCAGACCTCGTCTGGCGCGTTGGGGCTGCGTCCCTGGGGTTTCTGAGATATCGCTTTGCCTGGACGACACTAGCGCTGAAGATGCGCGCGATTGGCGCAGGGCTCGTCCAGAGTGCACGGCATTGGCGGCTGCGCAGGCCCGTGACGCACAAGCTCTACCGCGAATACCGGAAGCTTCAATCGCATGGAGCGATCGCCTGGGATGGCCCGATCCCCCCGCCATGCCATGAGACGGCCCCCCAGCAAAGATCCACAGTTCCGGAGTAAGTCGAAACCCAAACCGATTGATGGGTAGGCCGTCTTTAGGAAGTGTATTCGTCGCCCAGTTGGGAGCGCGCCGGCATTATGCCGTACCGATTGCCTTCCACCAGGCGGGCCGGCTAGGCAAGCTCTGTACAGATTTTTATCTCGGCTCGACCGGCGCATATCGAGCGCTCAGCCTGCTAAAACGCGCCGCGACGCCGCAAGCTTTTGCCAGGATGGTGGACCGACACACAACAGAATTGCCGGCGGAATATGTCCGTTCGTTTCCAGTGTTTGGTTTGCGCTATCGGTTAAAGGTGCGCAATGCCGGGACAGAACACGACCGGGTAAAGGCGTGGATCTGGGGGGGTCGAAAATTTTCTCAACTCGCGGCTAGGAACCTGAATGGAAAATGCGGCACCGTCTACGGGTTCTCCTCGGCGGCAAAGGAATTGTTCGAGCGGGCGCGTGAGCTCGGACTGCGAACCATCCTCGACCATGCCACGGCACCGGGTCTATTCGAGAGAGCGCTCGTTCAAGAAGAGAAAGAACGGTTCCCGGATTGGGTCTCGCAGGACGAGGACGCCAACGCGTTCGACGAATATGACAAGCGGCAACGCGACGAGCTTGACCTGGCAGACGTGGTTCTGTGCGGATCGACATTCATCAAGAATGCCATCGTCGAGGCGGGCGCACGCCCAAACCAAGTCCAGGTCGTTCCGCTTGGCGTTGGCGATCAGTTTTTCAAGCTCCAGCGCACGCCCCGCCCGTCAAACGGTCCCTTGCGTGTTCTGTTCTTGGGCGACGATGCCTTGCGAAAGGGGGCGGCCTACCTCGCACAGGCAATGAGCCTGCTCGATCCGAAACTGGCCCAAGCGCGTCTGGTCGGAGACCTTCGGCTAAACAACAAGGCGTATGCGGCGCTCAGCAAGAGCACAACGGTGATGGCACGCATACCGAGGAGCGAGTTGGCCTCATGCTTAATCTGGGCCGACGTTTTGGTGCTGCCGTCAGTCAGCGACACGTTTGGACTGGTTGTGCTTGAAGCTATGGCCTCCGGACTACCGGTCATTGCTACGACACATAGCTGTGGTCCTGACGTCGTGCGTGATGGAGTCGACGGTTTCGTTGTGCCTCCGCGGGATCCAGTCAGCATCGCAGCCTGTCTTGAGAATTTGGCTGAAGATCGTGATCGTCTGGGCTGGATGTCTTCGCAGGCGCGAATAAGGGCCAAGGATTTCACCCTGGCAAACTATTCGGCGCGACTTGTCGGAGCGACGTTGCAGTGAGGTGGCCTCGCGTCATGACCCTCTCCTCAAACAACGGGGCGCAATGTGTTTGAGCTGATTTGCGCAACTACGATTGGTGTCGTTGCCCTCGGCGCGTTCTGGGCAGTCACGGTGGTGCGCGACCCCTTGCACCCTGCCGTGTTCTTGGCGCCCCTGTTTGGCTATTTTTACGGTGTTTGGCCGATCCTGCTTAATCGGCACGGCCGGTTAGAAGCGATATTGTCTCCAAGCTCGCTTGAGTTCGCGGCGCTCATCTTCCTGCTTACGATCGCGGCGCTATACGCCGGCTTGCTGCACGGTCTTCCGCGGTTGAGAAATCTGCCGTCCCCGAACCTCAATCCCTTCGGCGATCGGCTTACGCCGGCGCTTAGCCGGCGCTTGAGAACGCTCGCCCTGATCCTGGGCGTCTTGTCGGTGGCTGCCTTTGCCATTCAGCTCAACAATGCAGGGGGTCTGATCGAGGCGTACTCGCGCGGCAAGGGCGGCGGCCACGCCGAAAGCGGCTATATCGGCGACGCCGTTCTATTGTCGTTTCCGGCATTGTTAATCCTCGCTTTGGCGGTCCGTGCCTCCGGGCGGCGGATTCGAATCACCGATATCGCCATGGCTCTTTTCGTTGCCTCGCCCCAACTCATTCACGGCTTTCTCGGCGGTCGGCGCGGGCCGCTGTTCATCGTCTTGGCGACAATGTTTTTTAGCTGGTTTCTTGCGCGAGGACGGCGGCCAAAGGTTTCAACGATCATCGCGGCAGTAGGGATGATCTGCATTACCGTTCTGGTTGTCTCGTCCCAACGCAAGCATGTCTATCTCGGCACAGAACACTCTTTTGACCTGTCTCGTGTCTTTGAGACCGATGGACTGGCGAGTCAGGATGTCGACACGACAAACTCCTATGTCGCTGCGGTCGCGAGTGTTGTCGCGAGCGACTATTACAAGGACTACTATTGGGGCTACCGCTACTTCGTTACGTTTTTTGTACGTCCCATCCCGAAACAGATCTGGCCAACAAAGTACGAGGATATGGGCGCGACGTGGCTCGACGTCTATGGCACCTCGCAGGAGAACGTGCGCTTCTCGAACGTGGTCGGTTTTGCACTGCCGGCTGGCGCCTCTAACGGCTCTATCGCCGACGGATTTGGCGAGTTCTCCTGGTTTGTCATTCTCATGTTTTATGTTGTCGGCCGCGCCTTTACCGCCGTTTATACGCTGCACCGGCGTGAGGGAGGATTCTGGTCGGTCATTCTGTTCATGATGCTTGCCCTATCCATCTATTTGCCGACTCAAAGCTTCTCGGCATGGCTGCATCGCCTCTTATTCATGTCCGTGTTCGGCTATCTGTTCTGGAGATTGACCATGGGGCCGATCAGGGGATCGCCGCCGCGGCGCGCCCAATATCCGCGGCCCCTCTATCCGCACCGTTCATAGCGCATGCGTGTGGCCGTTCTCTGGTCCCGTTTCGGGCCTTATCATGTTGCAAGGCTACGCGGCGTGGCCGAACTCATCGGACGCGGCGAGGTGATTGGAATCGAAATCGCCAACACCGATCGGACTTACGATTGGGATCTCGTGCCGGCGGGCCAGGGCGTAAAACGTAACACCCTGTTCCCGGCCTGTGCTTATGAGTCCGTTGCCCCGCGCCGCATTGCCGGGCAGGTTCGTAGCACCCTCGATGCCTTCAACCCCGATGCCGTCGCCGTGAATGGTTGGTCTTTGCCGGAGGCCCGCGCCGCCATCGGCTGGTGTAAACGAACCGGCGCGCGATGCGTCTTGATGTCGGAAAGCAAGGAAGACGATAGGCCGCGCCCGTGGTGGAAGGAGATCGCCAAGCGCCGCCTCGTACGGCGTTGCGATTCGGCGTTGGTCGGCGGCGCCCCTCAGGCCGACTATTTGCGAAAGCTCGGTTTCAAGGGTGAGATCTTCCTTGGCTATGACGTGGTCGACTGCGATTATTTTCGCAAGGGCGCGGAGGCCGCGCGGCGTGACCAAGCCCAAATCCGCGCCCGGCTCGGTCTCCCGCAGCGCTATTTCTTCGCCTGCACGCGCCTCATTCCACGCAAGAATATTGACGGCCTGCTTAAGGCCTATGCGAAGTATCGGGCGGCGTCCGCCGGCGAGCCCTGGGGATTGGTGATAGCGGGAAGCGGACAGGAGGCGGAAAGCTTGCGTCTGCTTGAGCGCAAGCTCGATCTCGATGGCGTCCTTTGGCCTGGCTTCGTGCAATATGACGAGCTCCCGCTCTATTACGGTCTGGCCTCCGCTTTCATTCACCCCGCCTTGTCCGAGCCTTGGGGGCTTGTCGTCAACGAGGCCATGGCCAGCGGTCTGCCTGTGCTCGTGTCGCGGACGGCCGGAGCGCAATACGAGCTGCTGGCCGAGGGCAAGAACGGTTACGCGTTCGATCCCACCGACGAAGACGATCTCGTCAGTAAAATGCTGATGCTTGCGCGCATGGACGATGCCGGCCGCGCGCGCATGTCGAAAGCCGCCTTTCGGATCGCGGCGCAGTGGACGCCCGCGCGGTTTGCGCAAGGGCTGCTGGAAGCTGCCGGGTCGGGCGCTGAGAGCCGTCTGCGCACGAATATCTGATGCAAGACGCGCGTTCGGTTCCGGGCCAGGTCAAGACCAGGACTAAGTTGAGGATCCTGCACATCGTACGCGGACTGCGGAACTCGTCGGGCACGACCCATATCGTGGGGCCGCTTGCCGAAGAGCAAGCCAGGCTGGGCGCCGATGTCTCGCTCTACTTCGTGGAGCAGGGCGGCGAGGCGCCTGTCACCCCGGATGCGGCGCTGGTGCGGAGCTCAGGCTTCCCGGTCTCGGTCGCGCTGCCCGCGCCCAATCACGCCGGCATCTCGTTTCCCTTCGCCTCGGCGCTCCGGCACGACATCGGGACCTTCGATTTCGTCCATATCCACGCGATCTGGAATTTCCCGACTTGGTCCACGATGCGCGCCGCCTCGCGCGCTCGCGTTCCCTTTATGGTGGCGCCGCAAGGCTCGCTCGAACCTTGGGCTCTCAAGCAAAGTGCCTGGGCCAAGTCCATTTATGGGAACTTGCTGGAAAAACCGCTGCTCAAACGCGCGGCTGGCATGCAGGCCGTGTCGTCGGCCGAAGCGAAGCAGATTCGCGATTTCGGACTCGAAGTGCCGACCTTTATCGTGCCGAACGGTGTCGATGCCGGACTGTTGACGCGCGAGGCGCCGCCGCTCGCCGGAAGGCTTGGTCTTGGGGAGCGGAAGACGCTGCTCTATCTCTCGCGGCTTCACCCCAAGAAGGGTGCGGACATTCTCCTCAAAGCCTTCGCCCAGATTCCCCACGAAGAGCCGCTTACTCTTATTATCGCCGGAGGGGACGCGGGCTCGGGATTTGCCGATACTTTGAAACAGCTGGCGAGCGACCTGGGGATCGGTTCTCGATGTATTTTTCTCGGTGAGGTGAGGGGCGAGGAGAAATACGAAACACTGCTTGGCGCGGACATCTTCGCGCTCCCCTCGCACTCGGAGGGCCTCCCCGTGGCGGCGGTCGAGGCGATGGCGGCAGGACTGCCGGTGCTGGTGACGCCGGGATGCAACATGCCTGAGGTCGAGGACTGGAACGCGGGGCGCATTCTCCAGCCCGAGGTGAATGACTTCGCTCAAGGGATCCTTGAAACCGTGCGAGACGCCGGCCGGGCACGACAGATGGGTCTCAATGGGAGACGCTTGGTGAAGGAGAAGTTCACCTGGAAGACGATCGCCCGGGAGACCTTGGATATCTACCAGACCGTTCCGGCTGCGGCGGCATGAGCACGAAAGCAAAATTGCCCATCACGGCGATCGTCCTCACGCGCGATGAGGAGATCAATATCGAGCACTGCCTTCGATGTTTGGCACGGGTCGATGACATCGCCATCGTCGATTCCGGGAGCACCGATGCTACGCTCGACTTGGCACGTGCGGCCCGCTCCGACGTGCGACTCTTTTCCCATCCGTTTCACGATTTTGGCGATCAGCGAAATTGGGCGTTAGAGCATACCAAGCCCAAGCACGATTGGATTCTTTTTGTCGATGCCGATGAGCGCTGCACGGACGCTCTTCTGGATGAGATTGGAACGTGGCTCGAACGACCGGGCGACAAAGTCGGGGGGTTCATCGCCGGCCGCAACTACTTTCTGGGCCGATGGCTGAAGCACGCGACCCTGTATCCGTCTTATCAGCTCAGATTGCTGAAGCGGGGCGAAGTGACGTTTCGCAAGAGCGGACATGGCCAGCAGGAAGTGACTGACGGCGAACTGCACTACTTCAAGGAAAGCTGGAGACATGAGGCCCTGAGCAAGGGCCTGGAACAATGGATCGAGCGGCACAACAGATATTCGAGCGAAGAGGCCGAGCTCATTCTTCAGCTACGCGGGGAAACACTGGCCTGGAGCGACCTTCTTGCCAAGGATCCCATCGCCAGGCGCCGCAGCCTGAAGCGTCTGGCCGCCAAGCTTCCGGGCCGGCCTTGGCTGCGGTTTCTCTATACATATGTCTGGCGAAGAGGCTTTTTGGATGGCCGCCCCGGCTTGATATATTGCTTGCTCCGCCTGGCCCATGACGTTCAGATCATGGCTAAGCTCGAGGAGCAGCGATCCGTGACGGCACCAGTTGCGCAAAGTCCACGGCCGGACTCGGAGACGCGCGGCTCTACTGGTCTTACGGAGAAGCCACGAGAAACCGGTCCGGTTCAAGCACCGTGAAGCAAGTCCTGCAAAGTCTTAAAAACGGCCGGGTGGAGCTGCTCGAAGTCCCGTCTCCAGCCTCCAAAGACGGTCACCTTCTCATCCGCACGGCTGCAAGCCTGATCTCGGCCGGGACCGAGCGCATGCTGCTCGATTTCGGACGCGCCAACCTGCTGGCGAAGGCAAGCCGTCAGCCCGAGAAGGTGCAGCAGGTCCTTGACCGGATGAAGACGGACGGCGTGCTGACCACGCTCGAAGCGGTGGCCGCCAAGCTCGATCAGCCACTGGTCCCCGGCTATTGCAACGTGGGGACGGTGCTTGAGGTTGGCGCCAACGTGCAAGGCTTCGCTCCCGGAGACCGCGTCGTTTCGAACGGAAGCCACGCGGAAGTCGTGAGCGTGCCGGTCAATCTGTGTGCCAAGATCCCCGATCAAGTCTCAAACGATGCGGCGGCGGTTACCGTGCTCGGCGCCATTGCCCTGCAAGGCTTGAGGCTTGCCAGCCCGACGCTTGGCGAGACGGTTGCGGTGATCGGGCTTGGTCTCGTTGGGCTGCTGACGGTCCAGTTGCTTTTGGCGCAAGGATGCCGCGTGGTGGCGCTCGACCCTGACCGGCAAAGGCGCGACCTCGCCAAGTCCTTCGGCGCCCAAACCGTCGATCTTTCGCAAGGCGCCGATCCCGTCGCGTCGGCAATGACCTACTCCCGCGGCCATGGTGTCGATGCCGTGATTATCGCCGCCTCCACCGACAGCAGCGAGCCGGTCGCCCAGGCGGCCCAAATGTGCCGCAAGCGCGGACGCATCGTGCTTGTCGGCGTCACCGGGTTAGAGCTGAAACGCGGCGACCTCTACGAGAAGGAGATCACGTTCCAGGTCTCCTGTTCCTACGGTCCGGGCCGCTACGATCCCGACTATGAGGAGAAGGGACACGATTACCCGATCGGCTTCGTCCGCTGGACCGAGCAGCGCAATTTCGAAGCGGTGTTAGACATGATCGCGGCGAAAAAGATCGATGTCGCGCCGCTGATTTCGCATCGCTTCCCCATCGAGGAAGTGAACAAGGCGTATGAGCTCTTAAGCGGGTCCGCACCTTCTCTCGGCATTCTGCTTGAGTATCACGGGGAAGAGACCGCATCGGGGCGCGCCGCTCTCAACAGAACCGTGAACGTCACGGCCGCTGCACCAAGACGGGACGGCGACATCGTGCTCGGCTTCATCGGTGCCGGGCAACATTCCGACCGAATGCTGGCGCCGGCGTTCAAAGCGGCCGGAGCGAAACTTCGCAGCGTCGCTTCGCGCGGCGGCCTCGGCAGCGCGCGGCTTGCCCGCAAACACGGCTTTGCCGACGCCACCACCAACATCAACAGAGTGCTTGGCGATCCGGAGATTGACGCGGTCGTGATCGCCACGCGCCACGATACTCATGCGCCGCTGGTGATCGAAGCGCTTGGTGCGGGCAAGCATGTTTTTGTCGAGAAGCCTCTTTGCTTGACCGAGGAAGACCTCGAAGAGATCGACGCCGCTTACCAGTCGCAAAGCGCGCCGCGCGGGCTCATGGTCGGTTTCAATCGGCGCTTCGCACCGCACACCCGCAAGATTAAAACGTTGCTCACCTCGGTGAATGAACCGAAATCGTTCGTGCTGACCGTGAATGCGGGCGCCTTACCGCAAACCCATTGGTCGCAGGACCGGGATGTCGGCGGCGGCAGGCTCATTGGTGAAGCGTGCCACTTTATCGATCTTCTTCGTTACTTGGCGGGCGCGCCGATTACCAATTTCAGCCGCACGATGCTCTCGTCCTCGACGAGCGACACGGCAAGCCTGCAATTGACGTTTGCCGACGGTTCGATCGGCACCGTGCACTATTTCGCCAATGGCAACCGGCGCTTTCCCAAGGAGCGGCTCGAAGTGTTCTGCGGGGGCCGCGTTCTGCAACTCGACAATTTCCGCAAAGCGCGCGGGTTCGGCTGGGAGGGCTTCAATCGCCTCAATCTATGGCGCCAAGATAAAGGCCACCGCGATTGCGCCTCGGCTTTCCTGGAGGCGGTCCGGACGAGCCGGGAGATGCCGATTCCCTATGACGAAATCCACGAGGTCGCCCGCGTGAGCCTTGAGCTCGGGCGGGCCTGAGCAACAGCGACGGCTCCTAGCATCTTGGCGCCTCCAGTGCTGCACTACTGGCACACACTTCGCCATTTGAAAGCGATCCAGATTGTCGGGCGCGCGCGACTCTTTCTTCCCTATGCCGATGCGCAAGCCGGTCCTCCGCCGCCCCGGCGGAACCGCGTTGGCGAATGGTGCAGGCCGGCGGCGCGGCCTCCCTTGATGGAAGGCCCCAACTCTTTCCGTTTTCTCAATCGAAGCGGCACGATAGACGGTGCGGCCGATTGGAATGGTGCCAGTTCCGATAGGCTCTGGCTCTATAATCTCCACTATTTCGACGATCTGAATGCCGAGGCGAGCCCCGGCCGCGTCGCGTGGCATGGCGCGCTGATCTCGCGTTGGGTCCGGGAGAATGAAGCGGGTACCGGGATCGGATGGGAGCCCTATCCTCTCTCGCTCCGCATCGTCAACTGGATCAAGTGGTCGCTTGCCGGCAACGCTCTTCCACCCGATGCGGTTCATAGTCTCGCGGTTCAAGTTCGCTTTCTCCGCAACCGGCTCGAATGGCACCTGCTTGGAAATCACCTTCTTGCCAATGCCAAGGCGCTGATCTTCGCCGGTGCGTTTTTCGCCGGCGAGGAGGCGGACTCTTGGCGCGACGCCGGTCTTAAGATTCTCGATCAACAGTATCGCGAACAGGTGCTTGCCGACGGCGGACATTTCGAGCTCAGCCCGATGTATCATAGCCTCGTCCAGGAGGATCTCCTCGACCTTGTGAATCTCGCACGCGTGTATCCCGATGCGATACCGGAGCGCATGGTCGATGCATGGATATCGACGCTTCAGCGCATGCGGGGCTGGCTTCTCTCAATGATCCATCCCGACGGGGAGATTTCCTTTTTCAACGACGCCGCCCAAGGGATCGCCGCGAGCCCGTCCGAGCTCGACGCCTATGCGAGAAGGCTCGGTCTCAAACCGGGCGAGGCGCCTGGCGACGGCGTCACGCATCTTGCCGAGTCGGGATACATTCGCGTGCAACAGGGAGATTTCGTTGCATTCCTCGATGTCGGGAGAGTCGGTCCCGATTATCTTCCGGGCCACGCCCATGCCGACACACTGTCCTTTGAGCTGTCGCGTCGCGGACGAAGAGTGATCGTGAACAGTGGAACCTCGCTCTATGAGGCGGGACCAGAACGCCTAGCCGAGCGCTCGACGGCGGCGCATAACACTGTTGTGGTGGATGAGGAGAATTCGAGCGAGGTGTGGAAGTCCTTCCGGGTGGCAAGACGCGCCGAGCCGGCCGATCTTTCGATCGAGCAAGAGGGAGACGAGCTTAGCGTCACTTGCGGGCACGACGGTTATCGCCGCCTCCCTGGAGATGTCACCCATGACCGCACGTGGCGCTTTAGGCCTGACGGGGTCATGATCGAAGACCGGCTTGAGGGGCGTTTCTCAAGCGCTGCGAGTTATTTCCACCTTCATCCCGATGCCGGGCTTTCCGCCGGGAAAGGCAGGATCGATTGCCCGGGCGGAGGCCAACTCGTCTATCGCGTGGAGAACGGCTCGCCTCAGCCGATGAACTACGCCTATCATCCGCAATTCGGTCTATCGGTTGGGGCGCAGTGCCTCAAAGTCGAGTTCGGTTCGGCGCGATGTGCCGTCAGCGTCGAAACAGCCTGATGCACATTCTTTTTCTGACCGACAATTTTCCTCCCGAAGTCAATGCGCCCGCATCGCGAACCTTCGAGCATTGCCGCGAGTGGGTGAAGGCGGGCAGGGAGGTGACCGTCATCACGTGCGCGCCCAACTTTCCAAAGGGGGTCGTCTATCCGGGGTACCGGAACCGGTTCTGGCAAACCGAGATGATGGACGGGATCCGCGTCGTCAGAGTTTGGAGCTACATCACCGCCAATGAAGGTTTTGCCTTACGCATTCTCGACTATCTGAGCTTCATGATCTCCGCCATTGCCGCTGCGCCTTTCGCGGGCAAAGCCGATGTCGTGATCGGAACGTCGCCGCACTTTTTTACGGCCTGCGCGGCCTATGTTGTGAGCCGTATGAAAGGCGTGCCCTTCGTGTTCGAGTTGCGCGATCTCTGGCCGGAGTCGATCAAGGCGGTGGGTGCGATCAATGACGGCGTCTTGCTCCGGCTGCTTGAGAGTATCGAGCGATTCCTTTACCGGAAAGCGGCGCGAATTGTTGCGCTAACCAATGCCTTCAAGGCAAATCTCACCGCGCGCGGCATCGATCCCGCCAAAATCGAGATTGTCACCAACGGTGTCGATCTCGACCGGTTCAAGCCTCAAGACAAAGATCCGGCGCTCCTCGCCCGCTATGACCTGAAGGGGAAATTCGTGGCCGGCTATATCGGAACGCACGGGCTTGCCCATGGCCTGAGCACCGTGCTTGAGGCCGCCGCGCGCATGCGCGATCACGCGGACGGCGGCGGTTACCGCTTTCTATTCTTGGGTGACGGGGCGATGAAATCGGCGCTTGAGTCCGAAGCGGACGATCTGGGCCTCGACAATGTTGTCTTTGTCGAATCCGTGCCCAAGTCGGACGTGGCCCGGCACTGGGCGTTGCTCGATGCGTCGATCATCCATCTTCGCAAAAGCAAGCTGTTCGAGACCGTCGTGCCTTCGAAGCTGTTCGAATCGATGGCTATGGGGATTCCCATACTGCTCGGTGTCAGGGGCGAGGCGGCGGAGATCGTCCAACGTGAAGGCGTCGGGCTTGTGTTCGAACATGAGAATGCCGAAGCCTTGTGCGAGGCCTTGAGCCGCATGGCGCAGTCGCGCGGCGAACGGGAGAAATTTCGCGCCAATTGCCTTGCAGCGGCGCCACGCTATGACCGCACGGCGCTTGCCTTGCGCATGCTCGCAATCTTGGATGCGGTAGCAGCCCAGCCGTCGAAGAGGGTCGTGGCGGCGCGTACGGCTGGGGAGCGGCGGTGAAGATCATCAATGTCGTGGGCGCGCGGCCCAATTTGATGAAGATCGCGCCGATTGCCGCCGAGCTGGCCAAAGACCCCGGCGCATTCGACCAGCTCCTCGTGCATACCGGCCAGCATTACGACGAGCGAATGAGCCGCTTGTTTTTCGACCAGCTCGGGTTGCCGCGCCCGGATATCGATCTAGAGATCGGCTCGGGCAGTCACGGCGAGCAGACCGGACGGATCATGGCTGACTTCGAGAAAGTGTGCATCGAACAGAGCCCCGACCTCGTGATCGTCGTCGGCGACGTAAACTCGACCCTGGCCTGCGCGGTCACCGCCAAGAAGCTGGGTATCCAAGTGGCGCATGTCGAAGCCGGCTTAAGGTCGCGCGACATGACCATGCCTGAGGAAATCAACAGGATTTGCACCGACGCCGTCAGCGACTACCTGTTCACGACGGACCGTCTTGCCGGCGAGAATCTGCGCCGGGAAGGGATCGCCGAGGAGCGAATCCATTTCGTCGGCAATGTCATGATCGATACGCTTGAACGGCACCGCGCCGCGGCCAAGGAGCTCGATCTCATCCAACAGCTCGGATTGGAGCCGGGCCGATTTGCAACCTTGACCTTGCATCGGCCGTCGAATGTCGACGACCGGGACATCCTGGTCGGAATACTGGAAGCCCTTCGCGCCATTGCCGACGACTGTCCGATCGTGTTTCCCGCCCATCCGAGAACGCGCAAGATGATCGATCGCTTCGGCTTGTCTTCTCACTTTAACAACGGAACAGAAGTCAAAGGACTTTGGCTTTCGGAACCGTTGGGATATCTCGAGTTTCTGCACCTGAATATGAATGCGCGTATGGTGCTGACCGATAGCGGGGGGCTTCAGGAGGAAACCACCGTGTTGGGCGTGCCCTGTCTCACCCTTAGGCCCAATACCGAGCGGCCCATCACCTGCAGCGAAGGCACCAACGTGGTGGTCGGGAACGACAAGGACCGTATTCTGGCCGCGGCCAAGCGGGTGCTAAACGGGGGGACCGTTACCGGGCGTGTACCTGAAAAGTGGGACGGCAAAGCCGCCGAGCGCATCGTCGATGTGTTGAAGAGCGTCATTGCGGCTGCTCAGCCGGCGGCGCAGACCGGGGCGCCCGGACAATAGCTCTCAACTTCGCCCACCAGGGCAAGAGTCGCGCCGTCAAGGTAGGACCAAGCAGGGCGCACGCCAGTCGCTGTTTTCGGCTGAGAGAAAGGCGTCCGTTTGGCGCGATTTCACGCGCGAGGCGCCAGTAAGGCCCCGCGGCCTGCCAACTTTGGGCCTTGGTTCGCCCGATGTGCCAGATCGTTCCGGCCAGCGTCTTCTTGATGTCGTCCGGTATCGCTCCATCATATTTGCGATCGAGTGCAACGATCAGACCGCGCAAATAATCGATGGAGAATATGATCCGTTCATGGCCTGCACTGCTTATCCGCACACCGGAATGTTCTCTACGAAGATAGCAATCGAGTTTGCGGTGTACGAAACTGTATCCGGCTAGGCCCAAACGCAGGTTAAGTTCGTGTTCCTGACCGCGTTTCACAGTCACATCGAAGCCACCAACCTCCAGGAGTGCTTTCCTTGGGTAGAGCGGCGAGCTGGTCATTGGGCCGCATTCGAGCAACCATTCGAAGGGCGCTTCGCAGTCCTCAATTTTCGAATAACGGTAGGGTCTTGGCAGAGCCGCGCCAGTTTCATCGACGGGCACGTGATCGCCAAAGATAATCTGTCTTTCCGTAAGTCCCAATGATTGTATCGCGCTAATCTGGCTCTCCAAGCAACCCAGGGCAAGGATGTCATCGGCGTCGAGGAACTTCACATAATCACCTGACGCCAGGGCGAGTCCCCGGTTCCTGGCGGCGCATGCCCCACGATTCGACCCTGTCTTCTCCCACCGAATGCTCGTGCCCCGTCTCCTCAAGATTTCGACTGTTCCGTCGCGTGAGCCGTCGTCGATGACGATGACTTCGACATGAGGATAAGTCTGACGAAGCGCACTCGTGATTGCGTGTTCGATAAAGTCCTTGCCGTTGTAGCAAGGGATCACAATCGAAACAGACGGTGCGCTGCTATTGGACGCAAAACCCATGTTCGAGACCTTCCCGAGACCGCTCAGGCGCGACCTTCGCCAACTCCTTTGAGTTCGTTGAACAACACGTTCGGATCCACGATTGCGACGCTGCTGGACCCGTAATTTGTTATGGCAAGTTTTCCGTCGGGGGAAACGTCAAGCCCATGCGGGAAGTTGAAGCAGTCGCCGGAAAATATTGCCTCAATCGCTCCGGTTGCACCGTTTACGGCAAAAAGCCGGTTGCCGAGTTGATCTGGAATCCAGATCCTTCCATCTCCAGAGCAAATGGCGTCAGAGTGGACGTTGTCGTAGACGGAAAGAATCTTCCACTCCTTTTCCCCTAATCCCTTGGTCCAGATACTTGTCTTCACCTTGTCATAGGCCGATCGCTTGGGGTCTGCCGATACCGCAACTGCCAAGTGGCGACGCTTTGCGTCATCATAGATAACGTCTCTCGCTCCCCAGGGCTTGGGTAATTCGTGGACTTCAGAACCGATTTCGATGCGCGGGCGTTCGCCAGTGGACATTGAAACGCATAGACGGCCTTCGGCGTCGTATGCCACTCCATGGCTAAAGGTTCTTTCATTATGTGCGCGGGTGTTGACGAGCTCTATGGCAAAGCCGTTTTGATTTCCGTTTTCTCGTGTCAATTTGTACAGAGAGTACGCACAATCCCAACAGCCGCTAACGGCAATTTCCCATGACTCCTTGCCGGTCTCCTTCGCGACGACATCATCGCTCAAGTGGTCAATGCGCGACTTCAGGAGCGGCTGCCTAGGATCGTTGACATCGAAGATGGCCAACATCAAACCGCTACGATGGGCGATTATGCATGTATTGGCATCCAACCAGGACACTCCTGTCAGAGTGGAGTACCGTTCCCCGCTTTGTCCAATGTGAAGGGGCGGCGTCGCTGCGCGATTTGGTTCTTTCCAAACAAGGTAGGTTTCCACATTGGCTTCGTTCAGAACTAACGACGGCGCATCCGCTTCGCTCTGAATATATGCTGTATAGGGGTCGGCCGCCGTCGAGGGAGGCTTCTTCTTTAGTGTCATAAAGGCTGCTATTGCAGTCACCGTAATCAGTAAAATAGGAATCACATAAGTCATGGCATTAAGCCTAAGTCCTACACGAGCGAGTCCCGCGAGACGCTTTGTTCGATAGTCAAAAACTCCATCAGCAATTTGTACTGTCGAAGCGCCGCCTTCACCCTCTGTCCGGCTTCCGCCAATATGAGATGGGAGGATGGGTCTTGGCGGCTCATTCGTCGTTGCCGGTCTCCCGTTTCGTCGATTCCCGCGGTCTCGAACTCGGCTGGGCTCTTGGTGACATTTTTGGCCCCGGGATCGAAAGACCCGGGGAAGATATCATCCTTCCCGATCAGAGCGACGTCCAACCAACCTGGTTTGGAAGATACCTGATCGTCAGGGTCGAAGGTGGCAAAGGAAGGATATACCCGGACAGCTGTGCTTCGCTTGGCGCCGTTTTTTCGAAGGCTCACGAACTAGCCGCCTCCACGGTCACGATCGGCATGATGACGGCGGGCGCAGCGGATGGATGGGACTTAGGACTCGACGTTCTCGGCCCCAATAACGGCTGGCCCTGCGGACTGACTGCAAGCCCTGCTTTTCGCCGTCTCCTTCCCAATCACTATTGTGATCTCGAGTCATGGGCATCCGCACGGAGGGGCCCCCCAATATCGGCCGACAGACTTGCGGTCTCGCGAGCTCTTTCCGACGCGTCGGGGGCATTGGTCGATTATGTCGGCCAGATCGTTCGGCGCTATTCGAATGTCTATTTGCCGCTGACGGCCGGCGTGGACTCGCGCGCAATTGCTGCGGCCGTGATCGCCGGCGGACACGCAAAGAGCATCGAATGCGTGACCTTCTCTTATGAAGGGTCCTCCGATACGTCAGACCGGGACGGAGCAGCCGCGATCGCCGGCCGCTTCGGTCTGTCTCACCGAACCATCATGGCCCCCCACGTCGATGAGAAAACCAAGCGCGACTATCAGCTGCGTACAGGCTTTTCCGGTCATTGGGGCAAATCGCGCGACTTTTATGCCGCGTGCCTGGAAAGCCTGGACATGTCGGCCGCTTGGATGCCGGGGTTTCTGGGAGAGCTTGGCCGCGGCCATCGATGGAAGAGAGATCCGCCCCGCCTATCCAGAACGATTCCGATCCCGGACGAACTGGATTATTGGCCCCGGGACCGCACCGATTGCCGTGTCGCCGTGACCGATTGGTTGTCAGGCCTTCCCCTCGCGTTGAATCGCTGGGCAGTCTTCGATCTAGCCGAGCTTGAAATCGTCACCGGCTGTTGGGCTTGCCCGCATCTCTACGGAGCTGCTCCATTCCGAGCTCAGCTCCTGCCATGGGGCCATCCCGCCGTAATCGAATCCGCGTTCGCTCTTCCCGACAGTTACCGTCGGTCTGGCGCGTTTAACAAGCACATCATTGCGAAGCTGGCCCCGGGTCTGTTGCAAATACCTTTCGGGTCTCACGCCGGCAGTCCAGACACTTTAAGGCGGAAAGCCTCCCGCCTTAGATTTCGCTATCCGAGCCTCTGGCCTGTATTGAGCCTGCTGCGCCGGCGGAGCTACCGAGAGGTGGGACACGTTGAAGAGGCGAAAGACTCGAAGGTCTAATCACCGGTACGAGCGTCTCGTCCGCCGGGCATTGATGTGAAATGATCCGAGATCTCAATCATCAAAAATTCCATCAACAATTTGTGCTGTCGAAGCGCCGCCTCCGCCCTCTGTCCGGCTTCCGCCAATATAAGATGGGAGACTGGGAATTGGCGGCCCATCCGTCGTTGCCGGTCTCCCGACTGGTCGATGCCAAGGGTCTCGAACTCGGCTGGGCTCTTGGTGACATTTTTGGCCCCGGGATCGAGAGACCCGGGGAAGATATTGTCCTTCCCGATCAGAACGTCGTCGAACCGACCTGGTTTGGAAGATACCTGATCGTCAGGGTCAAAGGTGGCGAAGGCCGGATATACCCTGACAGCTGTGCCTCACTCGGCGTCGTATTTTCGAAGGCTCACCAGCTCGCCGCCTCCACGGTCACGATCGGCGTGATGGCTGCAGGCGTTCCGGATGAATGGCTAACGGGACTCGACGTTCTCGGCCCCAATCACAGCTGGCCCTGCGGACTGACAGCAAATCCTGCGTTCCGCCGTCTGCTCCCTAATCACTACTGCGATCTCAAATCGTGGATATCCACACGGAATAGGCCGCTTGCGCCAGCATTGGGCGAGACAACTTCGATTTCGTACGCTCTTTCCGCGGCGACCGGTGCATTGGTGGATTGCGTTGGCCAGATCATGCGGCGTTATTCGGATGTCTATTTGCCGCTGACGGCCGGCGTGGACTCGCGCGCAATTGCTGCGGCTGTAATCGCCGGCGGATACGGAAAGAGCGTCGAGTGCATGACTTTCTGTTATGAAGGGTCGTCCGATACGTCAGACCGGGACGGAGCGGCCGCCATCGCAAGGCGCTTTGGTCTTTCTCACCGAACTATCATGGCCCCGCATGCCGACGAGGAAACCAAGCGCGACTATCAGCTGCGCACAGGCTTTTCCGGTCATTGGGGCAAATCGCGCGACTTTTATGCCGCGTGCCTGGAACATCTGGACATGACCGCCGCGTGGATGCCTGGATTTGTGGGAGAGCTTGGCCGGGCCTATCAATGGAAGAAAGATCCGCCCAGCCTATCCGGGGCCACTCCAACCCCGGATGAACTAAACTGGTCGCCGCAACGCACAGATTGCCGTGACGCTATGGCCGATTGGTTATCTAGCCTTCCACCCGGATTAAGTCGCTGGGCGGTTTTCGATCTAGCTCACCTTGAAATAGACACCGGATGCTGGGCTTCGCCGCATCTCTACGGAAGCGCTCCGTTCCGAGCTCAGATCTTGCCGTTGGGGCATCCCGCCATAATCAAATCCGCGTTCGCTCTTCCCGATAGCTACCGGAGGTCTGGCGCGTTTAACAAGCACATCATTGCGAAGCTGGCCCCGGATCTTTTGCAAATACCTTTCGGGTCTCACGCCGGAAGTCCAGACACCTTAAGACGAAAAGCCTCCCGCTTTAGATTTCGGCATCCACGCCTCTGGCCTGTCTTCAACCTGCTCAACTGGCGACACGCGCTCAGACTCGATTGGTTGAGTTAGGCCGGAGCGACCAAATTTGCGGGCAGCGCCACGGAGACCGTGGCGCCCATCAGTTCCAGAAGGACCCTTACCCGGCCCCTCTCGTCGAGCTTCTCTAGGCTCCCGATGAGATTTGCGAACGGACCAGCCGTGACTTTGACGCTTTGGCCTTCGCGCAAATCGAAATTGAAATTGACATTGCCCTCGGCGTCCGCCGCAAAGATGAGAGTCTCAACCAGACCCGGCGGCACCGGCTGTGGCTCTCGTCCACACATCACCAGGCGATCGACACCGATTGTTCCGTTGATGCTGCGCCACCGGTCCCGGGTGCGGTCAACGATCGTAAAAATGTAACGGGGGAACAGCGGCCTCGACACAGTCTCGATACGGCGGGCGTGCCGGCGATTTTTCCAGCAACGCGGGACGAACACGGCAAAGTCTTGATTGGTGAGTTGGCGCGCGGCCTGTCGCTCACAGCCAACGCGCGTTCGTACCACGTACCACCTCTCATGTGCGCCGAGCGGCAAACGATCGGACGGTACGGGATTTACGGGCGCGAAATCTGACGCAGGATCCCCCATGAACGCACTCGAACTGTGGTTCCACTTGTGTGACCGCCCATCCCATAGAGGCGAACTCAGGCGAAAATATGCTGGCTCTCGTTAAGAACGGGACTCCCTTATGGAGGTCAATGATATCTTGGTGTGGCGGGGAAGAATTTCGTTGTCCAAGCCAGGACAATCTGCCAGAGGGTGCTGTTCAACAGCTGAATTTTGGCGGTTTCGGTGGTAACATTCTTTAGTGGTCAGTATCGCTCCTATGAAAGGCCGTTTAGCTTCCGCTGTGGGTGTGCCGGCAGTGCGAGCTTTCCGATTTCAGGCGGAGTGAAAAGCGGGGGGTTAACGTGAAGATTTGTATGGTTGGAGCAGGCTATGTCGGGCTCGTGTCGGCGGCCTGCTTTGCCGAGTTCGGCTGGACCGTCACTTGCGTCGATAAAGATTCAGAGCGCGTCGCGACACTCAAGCGCGGCAAGGTCCCAATTTACGAGCCCGGGCTCGATGACCTGCTCGAGCGCAATATGGAAGCGGGGCGTCTGCATTTTTCGGGCGCTCTCGCCGAGCCGGTAAACCAAGCCGAAATCGTGTTTCTGGCCGTCGGAACGCCGATGCGCCGCGGTGACGGTTATGCCGACCTCAGCTTCATTTTCGAGGCGGTTGAGGAGATGGCTCCCCATATTGGCCCTTCCGCCGTCATCGCCACCAAATCGACCGTGCCGGTCGGTACCGGCCGCGAAATCGAACGGCGGCTGCGGGAACTCAGGCCCGATCTCGAGATTGCCGTCTGCTCCAATCCGGAATTCTTGCGCGAAGGCTCCGCCATTCAGGACTTCACCCATCCTGACCGGGTGCTGATCGGATGCGAGAACGACCGGGGCCGGGAGACGATGCGGCGCCTCTACAAGCCGCTTGCGCTGCGCAATGCGCCTGTCGTCTTCGTCAGCCGCGAATCTGCCGAGCTCGCCAAATATGCGGCCAACGCGTTTCTTGCCATGAAGGTCACCTTCATCAATGAAATCGCCGATCTGTGTGAGTCGGTTGGCGCCGATGTGCATGAGGTGGCGACGGCGATCGGTGCCGATCGCCGGATCGGCGATAAGTTCCTTCACGCCGGTCCGGGCTACGGCGGCTCCTGTTTTCCCAAGGACGTGGCGGCGCTCATTCGCACGGCACGCGAAGCCAAGTCGCCGCTCTCGATCGTGGAGCAGGTGGACAAGGTCAACACCGAGCGCAAGATCGCCATGGCGGGACGGATCGAGGCAGCAGCTGGGGGCGACATACGTGGCAAGACGGTTGGCGTGCTCGGCGTAACCTTCAAGCCCAACACCGACGATATGCGTGAAGCAGCGAGCCTCGTGATCTTTCCGATGTTGCAGGCGCGCGGCGCGCGTATCCGCGCTTACGATCCGCAAGGCGCAGCCAAGGCGCAGGAATTGCTCCCTGACGTCGACTGGTGCGATAGCGCGCTCGACGTCGCCGAGGGCGCGGATATTCTCGTCGTATTGACCGAGTGGAATGAGTTTCGGGCGCTCAATTTGGCGCAGATGCGCCAAGCCATGCTCGGGAACGCGCTGGTGGACCTACGCAACATCTACCCCGAGGCCTTGGCGCAAGAAGCCGGATTCGTTTATTACGGCCTGGGCCGGATGGCGCCGCAGCCGCCGGCTAGCCGGCCGCATACGGAAGGGCCCGGTGGCGGCAAGGACACAGCTATCCGCCAAGCGACGACCTGATAGGCGGGCCAGCGCCAAACGGCTCTCTAGATGCGGGCGTGGCTCGAGGCAGGCGGAAGGATGGCTTGTAGGTCGTAGATGAGTCCGCCCGGCGCCAGCAGCGCCCTAATTCCGGATTCGCCGAGCGCGGCGATCGGGTCGTGTTTCACGGCCAGAATGATCGCATCGAACTGTCCCGCCGGCAGTTCATTGGTGAGGGTGAGCCCGTACTCGTGCCTCGCCAGCTCAACGTCGGCCAGCGGATCATAGGTGATCACCTCGGCTACGAAATCGCCAATGGTAAGGACGAGATCCGCCACTTTGGTATTACGTGTGTCGGACACGTTCTCCTTGAAGGTAAAACCCATCACCAGGACGCGGGCACGGTCGATGCTCTGCTTGCGCTTGAGCATGGTCCTGATGACGTCGTTGGCGACATAGGCCGCCATGCTGTCATTGATGCGGCGGCCGGCAAGGATCATCTGCGGATGGAACCCGATCGATTCCGCCTTATGCGTCATGTAGTAGGGATCGACGCCAATACAGTGACCGCCGACAAGGCCGGGACGGTAGGGCTGGAAATTCCACTTGGTGGCCGCCGCCTCCAGCACCTCGTCGGTATCGAGACCGAGTTTCTTGAAGAGCATGGCGAGTTCATTGATGAGAGCAATGTTCACGTCGCGTTGGATGTTCTCGATCACCTTGGCCGCCTCGGCCACGCGGATCGAACTTGCACGATGCGTCCCGGCAGACACGACCTTGGCATAAACCTGGTCGACGAGATCGGCCGCTTCTCGTGTTGAACCCGATGTGATCTTGACGCTGTCGGGGAGGCGGCGCGTCCGATCGCCCGGGTTTATGCGTTCCGGCGAATAGCCGACGAAGAACTCCCGGTTGAAAGCCAAGCCTGACGCTTTTTCAAGTTCCGGAACGCACACCTCTTCCGTGGCGCCCGGATAGACGGTCGACTCGTAGACCACGACGTCGCCGAGGGAGAGTACGTTTCCGACGGTGCGGCTCGCGGCGATGAGGGCGCTCAAATCCGGACGTTTGGCCCGATCGACCGGAGTCGGAACGGTGACAATGTAGAA
>CAZFYL010000018.1:0-27273 GCA_964523345.1 uncultured Methyloceanibacter sp. | reverse complement strand
CCTCGATGCCGGTCTCGCGAGCGCCGGACCAAAGTGTCTTCAGTTCATCGACCGAAGAAAACGCGATGAGACTGGAAAGATCGGTCCGGCGCGGGGCGTGCGCTTTGTGCCAGACTTCAAGCCGCGCGCGCCGGGCTGAGAAGGGGAGGGTGCGAAGATCCTCGTCACCCTCGAAGAGCATGTCGTAGAGGCGGATATGGGCCGGATGCGATTTGAGCATGGCGGCACTCACGGTTTTGCGGTTGAGCCTCTGCTGCAGATCGTTGAAGGGAGCCACCTCGCCATCCCGCACGATGATCAACTCGCCGTCGAGGACCACGCCTTCGGGGAGGGACTCGACCACATCGGGAAAGGCCCCCGAAATATCGTCTCCGGTTCTGGAAAAGAGCCGCCTTTCGCCCGCCTGATGCGCGGCCTGCACGCGGATGCCGTCCCATTTCCACTCGGCGATGAACTCTTCGGGCCCGATCGACTGAAGCTCCTTGTCGTCGATTTGATGGGACAACATGAGCGGGCGGTAAGTCGCGCGGCCCTCAAGCGCAGGCCGCGGACCTTCTCCCGAAAGCCAGGCGAACAAATCTTCGTAAGGCGGCTGCAGCGAATGCCAGACCTCCTCGATATCGGCGAGCGGCACGTTCGACCACTCGGCAAGAGCCGTCTTGGCAAGGCGCGCCGAAACACCCACGCGCAACCCGCCGGTCATGAGCTTGAGCAGGGCCCAGCGCCCGGTCGCATCGAGCCGATCGAGCCATTTGGCAAGGAGGGCCGGGATCTCGGCAGGCGAGGCCGATTGCAGCGTTTCGACGATTGCCGAGAGTTTCAGCGGTTTGGCGCGCGCTCCGCCGCTTGGCCAGATCAGCGCGACGGTCTCGGCGGTGTCACCGACATAGTCACGCGAGAGGCCGAACAGCACGGGATCGACGCGCGATGTCACCAGGTCGGTCAGGATGCGCCGCAAGGGGAGCCCGAAGAACAGGCCGTCGGTCAGCGCGGCGAGTGCAAAGCCGCGGTCGGGATCGGGTGTGGCCGCGAAATAATCGGCAAGCAGGCGCAGCTTGTTGTTGCGCGACGGCGTATAGGACAGCCGGTCGAGAAGCGCGGCGAAGGCCTTCACTGGTCCTCATCCTCGCGGCCGATCAGCGCCAGCGCCCGCCCTTTGCGGCCCGTCGTTGCGATGTGATGGAGCAGCGCTTCCTCGCGCCCGTGGGTGACCCACACCTCCTCCGCACCGGTCTCGGAAATGGTCTCGGTCAGCTCGCGCCAATCGGCGTGGTCGGAAATGACCAAAGGCAGTTCGACATTTTGCTGGCGCGCCCGCGCCCGCACGCGCATCCAGCCCGAGGCGAACGCGGTTAAGGGATCGGGCAGCCGGCGCGACCAGCGGTCGGCGATTGCCGAAGGCGGGGCGAGCACGATCTGGCCCTTGAGCTCTTCGCGTGCGGCGCCGGTTGCGGGCTTGAGATCGCCGAGGCGCACGCCGAAGGATTCGTAAAGCGCACAGCACTCGGCAAGCGCGCCATGAAGGTAGATCGGTCGGTCGTAGCCCGCCTCACGCAAGAGCGCGATCAGGCGCTGGCATTTGCCAAGCCCATAGGCCCCGACCACATGAGCGCGGTCGGGAAACTGACGATGCGACTTCAGGAGCTTGGCGGTCTCCTCGCCGGCGTCGCCGTGCTGGAATACCGGAAGCGCGAAGGTCGCCTCGGTGATAAAGAGATCGCAAGGAGTGAGTTCGAACCCGGCACAGGTCGGGTCGGCGCTTCGCTTATAGTCGCCGGAAACGACGGCCCGCACACCTTTCCACTCGATCACAACCTGCGCACTGCCGAGCACATGACCGGCAGGGACGAGCGTCACCGCGACGTCGCCGATCTTGACGCGTTCGCCGTAGCGAACGGTCTGGCTGCTCGCTGGCGCCTGCGCGCCAAGCCGCGCTTTCATCACCGCAAGCGTCTCGCGCGTGGCGAGCACATGCTGATGCCCGGGCCTCGCGTGATCGGAATGGCCATGGGTCACGATCGCGCGTTTGGCCCCGGCAAGGGGATCGATATGGAAGCCGCCCGGCCGGCAAAAAAGGCCCTTCCGGTCGACCGTGAGCCAGCTATCGAATCGCTCAGGTGTCATTTGTTCCGGCGCATGTCGAACAGTGCCCGACCTGCAAGCTGCATCGCCCAGGCAAACGGGCCGACGACCGTAGCGTATAGAATAACAAAGGATAAGGGTGTCAGGCGCTTAAGAAAATCGCACTGCCGGCCCCGCTCCGGCAGTGCTTGTCATCTCAAACGCCCCGACGCTATCAGCCCAACCGGCTCGCCAAGGCGCGCACCCACTCGTGGTCGTGCATCCTGTGTAGGAGGGATGTCAACGAGACTCGCTCCAACGGCAAGAATGACACATTCGCGACGGTCTACGCAAACGAGAGTTGGCCGTTACCAATAATTCTTTTCTTCCCGCCGACCTCAAATTCAGACTTGACGTGCGTCCTCTACGACACGCGTGCGGTGCGGTCGCCTGTTCGCGATTAGCGCCAGCGTCCAATCCGGATGTGTCACGGCTGGGCCTTGGAGTCGTCCTCGACTGGCTCTTCTTCTTGTGGCTTGGCCTCGACGATCGGCGGCTTGCCCTGACCTGGGGCAAGGGGTCCGCGCCATGTCTCGAAGCGTGCTTGTAGCGCCGCGCCGTTTGCATTCCACCACGCTTCGTCGAATTGCAGCGCCTTCTTGAAATTGTCAGGCGCTGTCGGGAGGAAGGGTGTCATCTCGACATCGATCACCGGATGCTTGCCGACCAGCGGCAGCGCCGATTTTCGCATCGGGCCATAGGCGATCAATTCGGCTTGCACTGCCAGTCGAGCCGGGTCTGTGGCGAAACCGATAAAGCGCAGCGCCACGTCCTTGTTCTTTGCGTTTTTCGGGATCGCCCAAAGATCGAGATCGTAGATCTGGCCGTCCCACATCACCCCGAACCTCCGGCGGTCGCCGACCAGGGTGCGGAACATGCGGCCGCTATACGCCGCAGCCATCGCGACTTTATTTTCGGAGAGCCATGTCATCGGCTCGTCGGCGCGATCCCACCAGAAGGTTTCATCCTTGATCTTGTCGAGCGCCTTAAAGGCGCGATCGGCGCCTTCCTGAGTTGCAAGCTCGGTATAGACATTGGCCGGATCGACGCCGTCAGCAAGGAGGGCAAGCTCAAGCGTCTGACGCGCAGTATTGGGCAGAGCCCGTTTGCCGGGGAAACGCTTGGCATTGAGCAGATCGGCGATCTGCGAAGGAGACGCCTTGCTCGCGGCCTCGCGGTCGAAAACGATCGCGGTAGACCAGGCGACGCTGGCAACGCCGCAAGACGAAAGACCGCCGGAATAGAAATCCTCCTGCGCGCTCTCTCCTGAAGGGGCCGCGCCGAGGCTGGAGGGCGCGATCGGTTCAAGCAGACCGTCCCGGCAAAGGGCATCGAGCGCGCCGGCCGAAACGTCGATGACATCGATGGCCGAGTCCTCGCCGCCGATCATCTCCTTAATCTTGGCAGGCGTTCCGTCATAGATCTCGGTCACAATCCTGGTGCCGGTCTCCTTGGCAAATGGCGCGAAAAAGGCAATTTCCTGCGATTGGCCGTAGGCGCCGCCCCAAGTCGCAATATTAAGCGTGTCCTCGGCGAGTGCGCGCGCCGGAGCCCCGAGGCAAGCTGCCAGGGCGGCGGCAATGGTGCCCATTCGCCCGATTGCTGCGAGCGTTCTGCGAAGGTCATGGTGGCGTTGCTGGGACACGGTTGCGTTCTCAGTTGAAAAACTCTTCAGCCGGGGTCAGCGCGGCTGAACGTGGGTTGCGGTGGTATTGTTGGGCGTCGCCCCGCCATTGGCTGCGGGCTGGTTTGCCTTGCGAATCATCGGTTGCGCAAGGGCTCCGCCAATCGAAATTTCCGGCTGCTTGTCGGCGGCAGGTTGCGAGGCCTCCGAATCGGAAACGATGGAGAAGCGCCAATCGAGGGTTTGCTGCCCCAAATTGATATCGCCATGTCCCGAAATCAACCCGTGCGCTGTCTGCATGTCGACCTTCTCGCACCAAATATGGCCGGTACCGAGGCGACACTCGGCGTTGAGAGTTTCGAACGCGGTGACCTCGTCGTTGCCCCAACCGTCGCCCTCGGCAGGATCTGCCTCGGCAAGGAAGCGCGCAAAATCGACCGGGACCGTGCCCGTGCGCGCTTCGATCTTGAAAGGGCCGGCCAGCTCTTGCACCAGCGTGTCGTAATCGCGTCCTTTGGTAGAAAGTTCGGCCTTTAGGACGCCCACCCCGCTAAGCGGGATAGAAAGCCCCGGGGCGACGCATTCCGCGATCGCCAGGTCGGACAGTATGCCCTCGACCTTGGCCGTAGTGACCGGTTGCGAAAGATCGACATCGACTCTGCCCGCTGCCGAACCGCCGCAAAACTCAAGCTCACCGACTTCGCTTGCAACAACGCCTTGCCGCGCGTTGATGGTGAACCCGCCGCGGCCCAGCTTGATCTCGGGGGCGGTGACTTCCGCCGCCGAAATACGAAGGTCGGTATCGACAGAGCTGAGGATGGATTGACTGGGGCGCACGGCGGGCGCCGCCGGCTCCGCGGAAACGCCGGCGCCGATATAGGGGTCGAGCGCGAGCCGGTCGAAAGCAAGCGTGCCGTCGATACGCGGCCGCGGCCCGGGCGTCACGGCGAGGACACCGATTGCCCTGTTACCGTCAAGCGTAAACGAGCCGTCCTCGAAGATCAGCGTCGCGCCGTTCCAATGCGCCTTACCTGACGCCGAAAGACTTTTGAGATTCTCTCCATCGGCCAATGCGATCCCAGCCCATCTGAGAAAATCCCGGGCATTTGCCATTTCGACATCCAAGTCGCCGTCGATCTCAAACTCATTATTGAGTGAGGCGACGCCGGTGAGTTTGGCTGCCATAGGCGGCGCAGTAAAGCTTAGCGTCACGGGGGCCGTGAGGCTGTCATCCGTCTTCGACAGCGCACCGGTATCGAAAGTGAATTCGACAGCCTCACCGCGAAGCTTGAAGGAACCGAAGCTTGACATCGCTCCGGTGCCGGAGTGCAGATCGAATCGGGCATCGATCTTCTTGATGATTTCTGTGCCCGCTGCGGTCGGCATGTAAATGGTGCCGTTCCTCACGCGAAGCACCCGGAGCAATGTGCCGTTCAACAGATTTGCCACGCGCGCTTGCAAGGTTTGCTCTGGCCCCATGGTCAAGGACGGCGCCTCTTTGAGCGTAATCTTGGGCTTGGTAAGTCGAAAAGCATCGATCCGGGTTTGGCCGAACAACAGCTCGGCGAGGTTAAGCGAGATCCTGGCGTTAGGTGCGGAGAGCGACTTCACCGAGGGAAGCCGTGAGGCATTCGTGAGTTCGAAGCCACTTCTGATCGCCACGTCGGGGAAGTACTGCACGCGCACGGGCCCGGTCAGCTTCACCTCTCCGCCGGTCCACTCCGATAAGGCTTCGGACACGTGATCAGCAAGGCGCAGTGAATCGCCGATAAAGCGCGGCAGGACCGCAAGACCAACCAAGAACAATGCGATGAGGCCAACGAGAAGCCATTTCCAAACAAACTGGCGAGGCTTCATGCCGTCCCCTACCCACCGTTCCCCGCGGGGCCCCAACGCCGAGGTCCCGGCCGCTTGCTGTCTCGCTTGAGATCCCCGCCTTTCTAGCCTGAACCGGCCCGGATAGCGAGAGCGGGCCTGATTTTTGTTGCTAGATCAGACCCTTGGGCTCGCCGGCATCCCGCCGATCAAGGTTCCCGGCCTGCTTCCCACCACAACTCCGTGGAGAAGGAGAACGGGAACGAGACTCGCCAGCACGATGGTCAGCGCCGAAAGCCCCGCCTCTTCGTAGCGGTAGAGCGATGCCAGGGTGAAGACCTGTGTGGCGAGCGTGTCGAAGTTGAAGGGTCTGAGCAGAAGCGTCGCGGGAAGCTCCTTCATCGAATCGACGAACACGATCAGCGCGGCGGCACCCAGCGCCGGCCTGAGCAGGGGCAAATGCACTCTGACCAGCATCTCGCCAAGCGGCGCACCGAGAGACCGCGCCGCGGCGTCGATGTTGCGAGAGACTTTGCTTAGGCCCGCCTCGACGGCGCCCAGCGAGGCGGCAAGGAAACGAATCGTATAAGCGAGCACGATCGCAAAAGCCGTTCCTGACAGGAGCAGTCCGGTTGAGACGCCAAACAAGGATCGGGCGAGGGAGTCGACAAAATTGTCGAAGCCCGCGAGCGGAATCAGAATGCCGATCGCAAGCACGGTGCCGGGCACGGCGTAGCTGATGGCGGGAACGGTACTCGCTCCGTGAACCAGCATCGAGCGCGTCTGCCGCCGTGCGTAAGCCAAGACCACGGCAAAAATAACCGCAAGGATGGAGGCGGCTGCTGCGAGCAACAGGCTGTTCAAGGCGGCCTGCCAAAACGCCGGCGCCAATCCCGCCGCCAAATGCGCGGCGGCATCGTAGGAAAGAGCGCATGCCGGGATCACGAAACCGAACAGGACCGGGATCGCGCAGGCAAGGGCCGCCGCCATCCCCCGCCAGCCCTCGAGCCTGTCTTCGGGGAGGCGACGGTACTTGCCGGTGGTGTGATGAAAGCGGCGTTTGCCGCGTAACACCCGTTCGAGAACGAGCAGCGCGAAAACGAAGAGCAGCATGACACAGGCGATTTGCGCCGCTCCGGCGAGGTTGTTGCGCTCGAGCCAGGTGTCGTAGACGGCCACGGTCAAGGTTCTGACGCCGAGAAACTCCACCGCGCCGATATCGTTCAGCGTCTCCATGAGCGCCAACGCAACGCCGGCGGCGAGTGCCGGCCGCGCCAGTGGCAGGCCGACTGCCCAGAAGGTCTGGGCCGAGCTCCTCCCCAGGGTTCGGCTGACTTCAAGGATGCATACCGACTGCGCGATAAAACTCGCCCGGGCGGTGATGTAGACGTAAGGGTACAGCACTGCACCCATCATAAGTATGGCACCGCCGAGACTGCGAATATCCGGGAACCAATAGCTTCTTGCATCGTGCCAGCCGAACAGGCCGCGCAGCGTGGTTTGCACCGCTCCGGAGTAGTCGAGCAGCTCAAGATACGAATAGGCGATGATGTAGGTTGGAATGGCGAGCGGCAGGAGCAGGAGCCACTGGAAATAGCGGCGCCCTGGAAAGCGATACATCGTCACGAGCCAAGCCGTTCCGGTGCCGATCAGAAGCGTCAAAGCCCCGACGCCGAGCATCAGCAGCACCGTGCGGCGCAGCGCTCCGGGCAGCACGTTGGCGATGAGATGCGGCCAAGTATTGTCGCCGGGCCCGAGCGCAATCGCTAGGATGGCGAAGATCGGCAGAAGCGCGATCAGCGAGACGAGAAGCGCCGCGACCGACCAGCCGAGATTGCCGCTTTCCTTGAGCCGTGCCAACCGCCGGCGCCAAGGAGGCCGCTCCGGTGACAGCGCGAGAGCCATCGCCTAGCCTTTGACGACGCCGTGTTCAGCCAAGCGAGAGACCGTTGCCTCCCTTGGGCCTCGCGGCCGTCGATGCCACCGCTTCCGGCGACAGGTGCTGTTCGGCCTCGTGAAGTGCGTCGGCAAAGCCGTTGGCGGCGTCCAGGACGGGATCGACCAATTCCGAACCGGTCAGGGCCAACGCGCAGGCCCGCATGGCCGGACAACGATGATGCTGGGAGGCCGCGATCAGCGAAATTGCCAGACACTCGTCGGCGCAGAAGCCGGGACAGCCAAACGGAGAATATTCGATCTTGCGCGAGGCCGAGGCCCGCACCGCCCGGACCCAACAAGCAAGCTCGGTGACGGCGCGTCTGGCGCGCTCGGCGCCAAGCGTGCGCTGATACGTATTCCAGCCGTTTTCCCAATAGGCAATGTCGCCGGTGTCGTAGCCCGCAAGCCAGCAGCGGAACCCCACGCCGACAAGCCATTCGGCGCCGCTTGACGGCGAACCGCAAACTGACGCCCGAGCCCTGCCGGCTATCGTCTTATGTAAGCCCATCGTTGCCCCTCATCTGTAAGCGCATCGTGGTTCCCTCATGAGCTTGGTCCATCGTCGAAGCCGACCTTGTCGACGAGTTCACTTGCCGTCTTGCGGAGTGCGGCGATGTCGTCGAGCGAGATCGGGTCGGGCTTGAATTCGCCCCACGACTTGACCAACGGAGACCAAGGAACGCCGTCTTTCACCGGATATTCGTGGTTGACCTCGGCGTAGATTTCCTGACCTCGATCCGAGGCTAAGAACTCCAGCAACTCCACCGCATTGTCCCGATGCGGTGCATTCTTGGCGACAATTGCGCCGGAGACATTGACGTGCGTGCCACGCTCGTCGGAGTTGGGGAACAGCAGTTTGACGGACTCCGCCCAGGCTTTCTGTTCGGGATGTTTCTCATCCGTGAGCATTGCGCCCATGTAATAAGTGTTGCCGATTGCGATATCGCATTCGCCGGCATAGACGCCCTTGACTTGGAGGCGGTCGTTCCCGGCAGGTTTCCGCGCAAGATTGGCTTTCACGTCTCTTAGCCATTCCTCCGTCCAGGCCTCGCCGTGTTCGGCGATCATCGAGGCGATCAAGGCGATGTTGTAGACATGGTGGCCCGACCTGATGCAGATCTTGCCCCGCCATTTCGGATCGGCAAGCTCTTCATAAGTGATGGCGTTCTGCTTCACGCGGTCCTTGGAGGCGTAGACGACGCGGGCGCGGCGGGTCAGGCCGAACCATTGATCGTCTTCGGCGCGATAGGCTTGCGGAATCGCGGCGTCGAGCGCGGCCGAATGAACGGGCTGGGCGATGCCTGAGGCCGTCGCTTGCGAAAGATTGCCGATATCGACGGTCAGCAGCACATCGGCGGGGCTGTTGCGCCCTTCGGCCTCGATGCGCTCGATCAGGCCCTTTTCGGCGAAGATCACGTTGACCTTGATGCCGGTTGCTTCGGTGAATTCCTTAAGCAGGGGCTCAATCAGAAAAGGCTGGCGGTACGAATAGACATTCACCTCGCCGGAATCGGCGGCGTGTGCTTGTGGGGCGGCGATAGCGGAGACGAGGGCGAGCGCACACGCTCGCGCCGGGAGAAATCGCATTCTTTCCTCCAATGGCCGGGGTTCAAGGCCCCGGTATCGGACCTGATCGGTTCGCGCCTTGAATGTTTTGCGCGGCGCGCATTCCCTCGCTTAAGGGTCAGGCTCGGGCGATGTCAACAAAATTACTTGGTTAGAAGGACTTTAGAAACCTTCTAAGTTTTCATGAACAATATAAGCTGTTTGCTACCAAGTATTGCTGAACGAAGATCATAAGTATCGCTGATATAAAGATTGCGGGAGTGCTGTCGCAGCTGGGAAATCAAGCTTCTTTTTCTCAAGGCGAATTCGCCGTCCGCTTAACCGGCGGCGAACAGCCGCTCGGCCGGGAAAATCACATCGGCGGAGGTTCCGACGTCCGGCGCGCTGGTCAGAACCAGCCGCGCCCGGTTGGCATCGACCAGCGCCTTGGTGACGGGCAGGCCCAACCCGGTCCCGGTCTGCTTGCGCGGCGCGGTGTCGAGCTGATGGAACGGCTGCATCGCGAAGGCGATCTCGTCCTTGGTCATGCCGACACCGTTGTCGTGCACGCGCAAGCGAAGCTCACCGGCGACCATGCTGCCCGACACGATGACCTGGCCGCCTTCCTTGGTGAACTTGATGGCGTTGGTGAGAAGATTGAGCAGGATTTGTTTGAGCCGCCTCGGGTCGGCGACGACGGCGGGCAGATCGGCGGCAAGCGAGGTTCTGAGCAAGATACGCGCGCGTTTGGCAAGCGGTTGCAGGCTTGAAACGCAGTCCTCGACAATCTCAGCCACGTCAACGGCGGTGAAATTGAGCTCGAACTTGCCGGCCTCGATCTTGGAGATATCGAGGAGATCGTTGAGAAGCGAAAGCGCATAGAGACCGCTCTGATGAATGTCCTCGACATAGCCCGTGTAGCGCCGATTGCCGATCGGGCCGAAGCGCTCCTGAAGCATCAGCTCGGCAAAGCCGATGATCGAATTGAGCGGCGTGCGCACTTCGTGGCTCACTCTGGCAAGGAATTCGAGGCGCCCTGTATCTGATTGAGCTGTTGCCGGGGCGGGCGTAGGCTCAGGGGTCGCGGCAGGGAATGACGTTTCCGACGTCAGCGCGTCGAGGCTAGCCTGATCGATCAACAGCAACAGCTTGATGTCCCGCTCGGCGTCAAGGACGCTCTCCGTAAAGGCGACCTTCACGCGCCGCTTGGAGCGCGTGAGAGCATCGATGGGTCCATTCTCCTGCGCTCCGAGCGCGCCGTGGCTGAGAATCGCATCGAGTCCTCCGGCCGCAAGAAGCTCTCCGGCCGAGGGATAACCGAAGGCATTGGCAAAGGCAGAGTTGGCGTGCGTAAGCGTGCCGCTGACGAGAAGGCCGATGGCCGCCGGTATCCCCTCAAGCAGGGTTTCCAAGTTCTCGGGCGTGAGGAAGAGCTCGGAATTCGCTTCGGCACCTTCGTCCGGTTCGCTTTGCGTGTGCCGCTGGAACCGCCGGCTCTCGAGCGCGCGCGCGATATGCTCAAGCGCCTCGCGGTCCGGATCCGTTTGCGGCTCGTCGCCACGCTCGTCCGGCTTGTCCCTCTGTAATGGGAGAGAGCTCATTCAATTGCCTTGGGATCGGCCACCGCTATTCGCCACGTCCGCCCATGTCCTGGCGTCCTTTGCCCGACTCACCCCCAAATTTAGGCGAATTCCGTCCTTTGCCTAGGCCGAAACCCGAAATGTCGCGCTTGAGAGAAAAAACAGCCGGGAGGCCACAAAATGGTCTTGCTTTATCGCAGCGCACCAATTATATTGCAGTGCAACATAAAAGCGGCAGGTCCTTTTCCCTGAAGGATCCAAGCCTCACCCCCCAACCCGAGACTGACCGGAGGTGCCCATTATGAGTGAAACCTATAGCCCCCAAGACGCAGTGGACGTGGCCCGCGAGAGCCTCAAGAAAGCTGCCAAGGAATTCGAATCTTTCAAGCTCGATACGACCGTGCCTGAGAGCGTCCGCGCTCTCGCCGAGAAGACTGTGAACCAAAGCCGCGAAGCCTATGAGCGCGGCAAGGACGCCTTGGAAGAGTCGATCGATGCGCTTGAGCGTTCCTTCGACGCCGCAGGACAAGGCGCGACGGCCTTCAATCGCAAGCTTATCGACCTTGCCCAGCGCAATCTGAATTCCACCTTCGATTTGGCCAAGAGCTTGGCCGGCGCCAAGAACCTGGCCGAGATCGTCGAGCTG
Organism: uncultured Methyloceanibacter sp.; assembly: GCA_964523345.1. Lineage (GTDB taxonomy): Bacteria > Pseudomonadota > Alphaproteobacteria > Rhizobiales > Methyloligellaceae > Methyloceanibacter. Next base: position 16,004 of record CAZFYL010000018.1, on the reverse strand, counting down.
CAATCGGCGTTTATTCGCCAGCAATTCGACGTGTTCGCCAATCAGGCGAACGAGATCAGGGCGCTCTCCAGCAAGATCGCGGCCGATACCGCCGAGCCGATCAAGAGCCAGGTGTCGCGCTCCTTCGACTCGATCAAGAAGGCGTAACGAGAGATTCCCCGGCGGACCGCCGCGGGATCAAATCCGCGGTTCCGAAAAGGGGGTCGCGCAAGAGGCCTGGGGCCCACCCCCAGGCCTCTTTGTGTTTGCGGGGTATCGCCTGGCGCCCCGGGTAGTCCGCTTGCAACGGCCGCTTGCTCCGCTTAGGTTCGGCTCGAAACCTCGGAGAATATGCCGCCGTAGCTCAGTTGGTTAGAGCGCTTGACTGTGGATCAAGAGGTCGGTGATTCGAATTCACCCGGCGGTACCAACTCCGACGATGCGGTTCGAGGACCGCCCCTTCGCGCGTTCAGGGTCGCAAAAGGCGCCCAACGGAATCGGGCTTAGGTCAGCACGAAAGCACGGCCGTCGCGTCGTAACGGAAGTCAGCAGGAAATTCTGGGTGAGCAGTCTAGCGCGGCAAGGCCCAAGCCGGCGCTGGCTTGTCGACGCCGGGTGCCGGGATCGAGATGGCGTTGCCGTAATCGGAATAGAAAAACTCGCTGTCGGCCGTCCCGATATAAGGCAGGGCGAGCGAGTGCCCGTCGGAATAATCCGGTTTCAATAATGGGGCGATTGGCGTGGCGAACTGGGTCGCGTTGGTGCCGTCCTCAAGCGTCGCCTTCTCGCCCTGAATTTCGAACGCGCGCGCGGGCGCCGCGGCGGCGAAACCGCACAGAATCAGGACCAAAGCGAGATGTCTCATAACGTCCCCCGAAGCCGTCTTAATCGTCAGCCGAAGCAGAGAATAGCGCGTAATCGGGTGCATAGGAAGGGCACAAAGACGGCAGGAATGGGGAAAAAGGCCGATCCTTCCGCCTGTGTTCCATAAGCGCTGAAGCGCTGATACAAGCCTTGCCCGATGGCCCGGCGCATCCTCTACGTCGTCACCGAGGACTGGTACTTCCTGTCGCATCGCCTGCCTATGGCCCGCGCGGCGAAAGCGGCGGGTTACGAGGTGCATGTCGCGACCCGGCTGAAGGATGGCCGTGCGGCCATCGAGCAGGAAGGTTTCGTGCCGCACGCTCTGTCCTGGAGCCGGGGCAGCCTGTCGCTCACGGGAAGTCTCTCCGCGATCATGGCGCTCAGGCGTCTCATTCGGACCTTGCGGCCCGCGATCCTTCACAACATTTCCCTAAAACCGGTGCTGCTCGGCACCGTTGCAAGCCTCGGTCTTTCCGCGACGTCTGTGGTCAACAGCTTGACCGGATTGGGCACGTTATTCATTGGCGAAGCGGGCGTGAGCGGGTTTGCGCGAAAGGCCGTCCGCTTTGCGCTCTCGCGCCTTCTCAGGCGCAAGAGGAGCCGCACCATCGTCCAGAACCCGGACGACCGGGCGTTTGTCCTCGGCCTCGGCGTGGCGCCGGAGACTGTGGTGGTCATTCCCGGTTCAGGCGTCGACACCGAACGTCTCACCCCGCTTCCCGAACCGCCGCCGCCAGTGACTGCCGCCTATGTCGGACGGATGCTCGCAGACAAGGGCGTGCTGACAGTGATCGAGGCCTTCTCGCTGCTCGCCGAGCGCGGCACGAAGCTTAATCTCCTGCTTGCCGGCGATTGCGACCGAGAGAACCCGGGATCGCTTGCGCCCGAACAACTCCGCGAGTTCGCAACTCTGTACGGCATTCAATGGCTGGGTCATGTCGCCGATATCAGGGAGGTCTGGGCTCGCGCGCACTTCGCCGTGCTCGCCTCGCGGCGCGAGGGCCTGCCGAAGAGCCTGCTTGAGGCTGCCGCTTGCGGGCGCCCGATGGTCGCGACCGACGCGCCCGGCTGCCGCGAGATTGCCATTGCCGGCGAGACCGCACTCACCGTGCCGGTGGGCGATATCGATGAACTGGCCGAGGCCATGGCCAAGCTTGCGAGCGATCCAGACCTGCGCGCAAAATTCGGCGCCAATGCGCGCCGTCTCGTCGAGGAAAAGTTTTCGGCCAAGGCAATCGGGCAGCAGACTGTGGCTGTTTACGATTCGCTCGCCACCGGCTAGGCGGCGCCGCCGTTCTCGCTTCGCATCATGTCGATGATTCCGTCCCGTGTCGCGATCGCAGGGCACCAGCCGAGCCCCATCAACTTGGAAACGTCGACCACAAAGCTGCCGGACATGCGTTCCCATTCGGCCTCCTTGCCGAACGACCGCATCAGGCGCTTGACCGCTCCGAGCGGCATCTTGACGAGGTGAGGAGAACGTCCCAGGCCCTCGCGCATGGCGGCAACGAGACCGGAAACGCTGATCGGTTCGGCATCGGCGACCAAGAACGTCTCGTTTTCCGCTTGGTCGGCCTCGAGCGCGAAAGAGATCGCCGTGACCAGATTGTCGAGCGCAAGCAGCGACCGGCGATTTTCGAGAGAGGCAAGAGGGAGCGGGGCAGGCGTCCTCGCCAGCGTGGCAAGCGCCGCGATGTTCCCTTTGACCCCTTTGCCATAGACCACGGCAGAGCGCAGCACGGTGAAGGGAACGCCGCTAGCGGCAAGGAGGCGTTCGCCTTGGAGCTTGGCGCGTCCATAGGCGTCGGTGGGTTCGGGAGCGTCGGTCTCGCTGATCGGCGTCTCTGCCGACAGCCCGGCTTGCGCCCGGACCGAGGACAGAAACACGAGCCGGGCGACCTTGCCGGATGCGGCTTGGCCAAGCTCGCCCACCGCGTCGGCGTTGATCCGGGTATAGAGCGCATCGGGCAGAGCGCCCGGCGCATGCGCGATGCCGGCGAGATGGACGACATGCGTCACGCCATCGAGGAGCGCCGGCCAATCGGCGCCTTGCGCGAGATCCGTCATGGCCACGCGTTCGACGCCGCGTTCGTCGGGGATGGCCGAAGGATCGCGCGCCGCCGCTCTCACCTTCCATCCGGCCTTGGCGAGAGCGCGGGTCAGATGCTTGCCGATAAAGCCGGACGCGCCGGTTATGAGCACGCGCCGATCCATCTCAACGGCCTCTGCCGAGTGCGGAAAGCATCAGCGCGGTCGCAAGCACGCCGATCGCTAGGAACAAGAGATCCAAATAGAGCGATCCGGCCAGCACCGCGGCGACGGCCAACACCGTCAGCAGAATTTGCAAGAAAAGCACCCGCGCCGTCACTTGTGGTGCGCTCAAGCCCGCCCGCGCCCCGCGCTGATAGAAATGCGTGCGATGAGCGGAAAAGATCGGTTCCTTGGCGAGAGCGCGCCGAAACAATGTGACGGTGGAATCGGCAAGGGTGTAGAGCGAAAGCAGAAGCGCCGCGACAAGATGCGATTGCGCCACGAACATCAACATAAAGGCGATACAGAGCCCAATCGGCAGGCTGCCGGCGTCGCCGAGAAAAATCCGCGCCGGGTGCTTGTTGAAGATTGCAAAGCCGAGCATGGCGCCAAGCAGCGCAAGCGCAAGCACTCCGACCGTATCAGGGACGGCGCCAAGCGCATGAAGGATAGCAACCCCGAGCGTGACCGGCACGACCTGGACAACTGTCATCCAATCGAGGCCATCCAGGAAATTGACGGCGTTGATGAACCACGCCGTGCCGAGCACGAGCAGGGCGCGCTCAACAACGAGCGGAATTGTGTCGGGGAAAAGCCGGACGCCCTGAGGCAGGGTAAAGACAAGAATAAGGGCCGCTAGAACCTGTCCGAGCAGGCGCCACGTCACTGACAGCGTGTGGGCGTCGTCCAGCGCGCCGAGGACTGTGAGCCAGGCGGCGAGGCTGAGCACGGGAAGCAGGCTTGGCTTTGGCAGCGGCGCCCCGACCAAGGCCGCCAACGCGGAACCGGCAAACACCGACGCCATGACCGCAAGCCCCGCGCCTTGAGGGGTTGGAGTCTTATGCGAAGATCGCGCGTTCGGATGCGCCAGGAAATAGCGCGTCAGCGCAGGCCTCAGGATCAGGATCAAAAGAGCCGAGACGCCTGCGCATCCCGCCACCAGCAGGGCGGCCCACAGCGCGGACTGAGGATCAGTCATTCCCTCTAATGAAGCGTCCGTGAGGCGGGTTGCCACTCGGTCTCGCCCGCGATTTGGGGTCTGCTTGCTGCCGGAACGTAACCTTCGACGACGGACCGCAACAGTTTCTGCATCTCGGCCTCGTCCAAGTGCTGAATCGCGTCTTCAAGACGTTCCAAGATCGCGACGAGATCGTCGAACGGCACGATCGGCTCATTGTTCTTAAAGATGCGCGGGTGGCTGGTACCGGTCGTGTTCTCGCCGATCAACAGTTCCTCGTAGAGCTTTTCGCCAGGCCGCAAACCGATATAGTCGACGGCGATATCTCCGTCGGGGTGCGTCTCGTCGCGCACATCGAGGCCCGACAGGCGGATCATGGTGCGCGCAAGGTCGTCGATCTTGACCGGCGTGCCCATCTCCAACACGAAAACTTCGCCGCCGGTCGCCATCGTTCCCGCTTGAATGACGAGTTGGGCTGCCTCCGGAATCGACATGAAGTACCGGATGACTTCAGGATGAGTCACAGTCACCGGACCTCCGGCCTTGATCTGGTCGCGAAACAGCTTGACCACCGAGCCGGACGAATCGAGCACGTTGCCAAACCGCACCATGGTGAAGACGGTGGACGTGCCGCGCTCCTCGGCGAGCGCCTGGAGGATTTGTTCGGCGAGGCGCTTGCTCGCGCCCATGATATTGGTCGGGCGCACCGCCTTGTCGGTCGACACCAGAACGAAACGGCCGACCCCAAGTTCCTTGGCGGTTTCGGCGACAACCAGCGTGCCGAACGTGTTGTTCTGCAAGCCGGCGAACGGATTCATTTCGACGATGGGAACATGCTTATAGGCGGCGGCATGATAGATTACCTCGACGCCACGCTCCTTAATCGTACGCGCCACGAGTTGGTGATCGAGCACCGATCCCAAGATCGAGACGACGGCGGTCGAAGAGCCGGGGACGCCGCCTTCCGCCTCCTTGTGCAATTGCCGCTTAAGAGCCTCGATTTCCATCGAGATGTCGTAAAGCGCGACCTCCGACAGCTCGAACAGAACGAGTGTCTTTGGGCCGAGCTTGAGCAATTGCCGCGTGAGTTCCGCGCCGATGGAGCCGCCGGCGCCTGTGATCATCACTACCTTGTCCCGTACATGGGTATCGAGAAGCTCGAGATCGGGCGTCACGGGATCGCGGCCAAGCAGGTCTTCGACGTCGATTGGACGCAGATCGCTCACCTGGACATGGCCGGAGGCGATGTCCTCGAGCGCGGGCAGCGTCTTCACTACGACCGGGAACGCTTCCAGGACTTTCAATGCGATCCGGCGTTCGCCACGTAGCGCCGAAGGGGTGGCCAGCAACACCTCCTTCACCTTCTTGTCGGCGATGACTTTGCCAATCCTCTCCGGCTTCAGCACTTTGACACCGTGGACAAGCTGGCCGGCAAGAGAGGGATTAGGATCGATGAAGGCGACTGTCTTGTAGCCTCCAGCCTCGTTCAGCGCCCGTAACAGCTGGATGCCGATCGTCCCTGCGCCATAAATGATGACGGGTTTGCGCTTATCGAAGCTCGCGGGTTTGTGCTGCGGCGCCGCCGAAAGCAGAGCTGCCCCGGCCCATTGCCGGCTGAGCCTGATCAGCAGCGCGGCGATCAGGGCATAGATAACGATGGCCGAACGCGGGTGGTCCTTGACGCCGGCCATTAACACCGCAAGCGCCCAACACACAGCAGCGATCAGCACGGCAATATAGATGCGGGTGGTGCCCTCCGGGCCGATGAAGCGGGTGACGAGCTTGTACAGCCCGCGCACATAGAACACGCTGACGCCGATGATCGGCGCAGCGGCAAGCAAAACCCATTTCTCGGGGGTTGGCGGCACGTAAAGCCGGCTGAGTCTGAGCGTATAGGCCGCCCATACCGCCAGGCTCAGCAAAACAAAGTCGTTAATGATCAGGACCAGCCGCTTGAACCAGCGGGGACGCTCGATCAACCAAACAGCGAAATTCATGAAGGGCCATCCCGAACCGGTCTTGACGCCTGACCGGTCCGTCCCTGCGGCGAATGAATGCGCTGCACCATAACCGAAGCCCGAGACGAACGGAAGTCAGCGTCCGGTTAGAGTAAACTCTGGGAAAAAGGGGGCTAGGCCGCGCCGACGATCAGCACATGCAGGCGGCGCGGCCCGTGAGCGCCGCGCACGATGGTCTGTTCGATATCGGCCGTTCGCGACGGCCCGCTGATAAGGTTCACGCTGCGGGGCAGCGAACCCTCACCGAAGATGGCCCGGATGCGGTCCCAGGCCTCTTCGTAAGAGCCGGCGATATCCGAGGCGGCAATAAGGATGGTGTGAGCCTCGGGCAGGAAGCAGAGAGTGGTCGGGTTGTCGCGGCCCGAAAGCAGAAACAATGTGCCCGTCTCGGCCGCGGCGGTCGTGGCGCGCGACAACGAAGCCCTGTCGCCGGCTTGCGCTGCGCCGAAAGACCGCTCGATGTCCCAGGCCTCGCGCCAAGGAAGAGCGGCGAGGACGGGGTCGGCGCCCATGCGCAATCGCGGCGGCAAGTTACACGTGCCGAGATAAGACGCGATCGCGCCGACCGCCTCCTTGGGCGTGGCGACGCGGCTCACATCGGCGCCTTGCTTGGCAAGCATGTCCTTGAACAGGCCCACGCGCTGATCGCCGCTGAGCTTGGCACGCTGAGGCATGGTCCCGCGCGGATGACGCTCGAGCCTTCGCGTGACGGCGCTCCGGCGCGCACGATCGAGACGCTCAGCGCCGAGCGCGGCACGGATGCGGCCCAAGATTTCAGCGCGGGCTTCACCAGGATCCGTCATTGGCGCTTGCTTCGTTGCTGCCGGGTGTAGAGGTCATGGAATGTTTTGCCCTGGGGGCTGGGGAGGTCGCGTGTCGCCGTCCATGCTTTTAGGAAAGCAACATGCTTCAGTCGGCCGCGTCGGCCTGCCTGCCGTGCCAACATGCCGGCCGCGGTGCGGCTCAGCACGCGATAAAGACGCGGCCGCTTGGCGGCGAACGCCCATAGGCGCAAAGCAAGACGCTCCTTGAGCGCCGGATTGCGGCGCGCGAAATCCCGCTCGCGCCATGTCCGCATCATGTCGGGTAGGGGAATGGCAACCGGACAGACCGCCTCGCATCGTCCGCAGAAGGTCGAAGCGTAGGGAAGATCGCGAGCGCGATCGATCCCTTGAAGCTGCGGCGTCAGTACGGCGCCCATCGGTCCCGGATAGACCGAGCCATAGGCATGGCCGCCGACCGCGCCATAGACCGGGCAATGATTGAGGCAGGCGCCGCACCTTATGCAGCGCAACATGTCGGCGAATTCGTTGCCGAGCATCTCGCTCCGTCCGTTGTCCAGCAGCACAACGTGGTAGGCGCTGGGTCCGTCTGGATCGCTGCTCCGGCGCGGGCCGGTGGAAAAGGTGGTGTAGGTGGTGATGTCCTGGCCGGTCGCCGACCGGGCGAGCACGCGCAACAAGACCGACGCATCCTCGAGCGTCGGCACCAATTTTTCGATTGAAGCGATCACGATATGCGTGCGCGGCAGCGTGGCGGTCAGGTCTCCATTGCCTTCATTGGTGACGATCACCGAGGACCCGGTCTCAGCGATCAGGAAGTTGGCGCCGGTGATCCCGGCCTCGGCGGCCAAGAATTTTTCGCGCATGATTTGGCGCGCTTCGGCGACAAGAGCAGGGGTCTGGTCGAGCCTGCGCTGAGGCGGAAGCTTTGTATGCGCGCGGCGGAAATCGCGCTCGATGGTCTCTTTGTTAAGGTGGATGATCGGCGCGATGATGTGACTTGGATGCTCGCGCCGCATCTGCACGATATATTCGCCGAGGTCGGTTTCGACGACCTCGATGCCTGACGCCTGGAGGTGAGCGTTGAGACCGATCTCCTCCGAGACCATCGACTTGCCTTTGGTGACGCGCTTGGCGTTCGCCTCTTGGCAGAGCCGAAGCACGATGTCGCGCGCGTCAGTGGCGTTCAGCGCGTAGTGCACGCGGCCGCCGCTGTCGGCCACCTTGCGCTCGAAAGTTTCGAGATAGAGATCGAGATGCGTCAGCGTGTGGTCCCGGATGGCGCGCGCCTCTTCGCGCAGCGTATCGAATTCGGGCAAGTTCGCCTTGGCGCTCTCCCGCTTGGCGATAAAGCCCCGCTTGACGTTGAGAAGTGCCCTCTGCAATGCCGGATCTTTGAGGGCGCGGACTGAGGCCTTCTTGAAGTTCCGCGGTGAGTAAGCCATGCCGGTCTCAGCGCCCTTGCCCGGAGCCGGCGATCGCCGGCTCGTCGGTCATGCCGGCCAGCACCTCGGCGACGTGGCGAACTTCGATCGCTTTGCGCTCACGGGCGAGCCTGCCGGCGATCTCAAGAAGACAGCCGAGATCGCCGGACAAGACTGTCGTGGCGCCGGTTCCGGCGATGTCGCGCAGCTTGGTATCGGCGATGGCGGCAGAAATCTCCGGATACTTGACCGAAAAAGCGCCGCCGAACCCGCAACACGCTTCGCTGTCGGCAAGCTCGACAAGCGACAGTCCTGCGACGCTGGAAAGAAGCCGCCGTGGCGCGTCGCGCACATGAAGCTCGCGCAAAGAGGAGCAGGAATCGTGATAGGTCACGGTCCCAGGGAAGGTGGTATCGACCGCTGTGAGGCCGAGCACGTCGACCAGAAAAGATGTGAGTTCGAAGCTTTTCCCGGCAAGGAGGTCGGCCCGCCCGGCGAAATCCGGATCGTCGGCGAGAAGCCGCGGATAATGGAGCCGCAAAATTCCGGCGCAGGAACCCGATGGTGCCACGACATAGTCGAACCGCTCGAAGGTCTCGATCACCTGCCGGGCGATGGCAATGGCGTCTCGCCGGTCGCCGGAATTGTAAGCGGGTTGCCCGCAACAGGTCTGCGTGCCCGGCACCTCGACGCGGGCACCTCCCGCCTCAAGGAGCTTGATCGCAGCGAAGCCGACGCTCGGACGAAACAAATCGACCAGACAGGTCACAAACAGGCCGACATAGGGAGCTTGCTGAGCGTCGGGCGGAGAAGTCATCGCAAGTGAAGTTCTTTCACTTTATGGCCGGGGACAGGAGTCAGGATGTAGCATTGTCGGTGCGACTCACCGAATCTGAAATCCGCGCAGGGCGAAGCGCTGACCAGCGGAAGGGCCGAGGATGAAGACCAAGGGATTGGCGCTGCTGGCATTGGTGGCAATGCTGCTGGCTGTGCGCCCCTTTGCGGCGGGAGCCGAATCCGTGCGCCTCGTCACGCCCATCGTCTATGGCACCCATCTTCCAGGCCTCGGCGAACCGGCGGCGCGATTGGCCAGGCTGCTGGAAAAGCGCTCGGCCGGCGCGGTGACGCTCGACTTGCAGGAACCCGGCGGCAAGACCAAGCCGCATGAAATCCTCGACAAGGTTTCGGACGGCGATGTCGATGCAGGTTTCGCGACGGGGAGTTTTTGGGCGGCCAAGCTTCCCGCGGCGGCGCTGTTCTCAGGTTTTCCTTTCGGCCCCGATGGCACCGAATATCTTGCCTGGTTCGAAGCGGGCAATGGCAGGACGCTGTACCAGGAAATGTACGACCACGCCGGACTCAACGTCCATGTCATGCCTTGCGCCTTCGGCGGCGGCGAGACGGGCGGATGGTTTGCCAAAGAGATCAAGGACGCCGCCGATCTTGAAGGGCTACGCATGCGCATCTTCGGGCTCGGCGGCAGTGTCATGTCACGGGCCGGCGCCATCACGGTGCTTGTGCCCACCAGCGGTCTCTCCGCTGCTTTTGCCGCAAACAAGATCGAGGCGGCCGAGCTTTACCCGCCGGCGGTCGATGAGCTCCAACCGCTAAAGGACAAGATCAAGCTGATTTATGTCCCGGGCTGGCACAAGCCCGAGACGGTGCTTGAGTTCATTATCAACAAGGATCGTTGGGAGGCACTGTCCGAAAAGCAGCAAAAGGCGATCGACGATACTTGCCGCGCGCTTCTGAAGGCGACGCTTAAGGATAGCGCGCGCCTGCAGGCCGAGGCCCTTGCCAAAATGAGCGCGAAGGACGGCGTTAAGGTCAGACAGTGGCCGGTTGAGGTGCTTTCCGCCTTGCGCTCGGCCTGGGAACAGCTTGCCAGGGAAGAGGGCGCCCGCGATTATTTCTTCAAAACGGTTTTGGATGACATCGCCAAGTTTCGTGCCGGGGCGAAGCAGGACTCCGCGGCAAAACCGGCGGCAGCCAACGCGTCGCCTTAGCCCCCGCGTTTCCGCCCGGGACCCCGGGCGGGGCATATTGCCCGCAAGCCCTCAAGCATGCGAAACATCTGGATCGGCGGACTTCCCTTGCCCAATTTGGACGTTCTCGGATGTCGCATATTGCCTTGCCCAGCCCGGATCAAACGATCCTGGAGCGCCGCAACGACCTCTTGAAGCGGCTGAAGAAGCTCGTTCCCGGGGCCATTCTGATCACCGATGAGGAGGGGCGCCGCACGTTCGAGACCGACGCGCTGACCGCCTATCGCTGCCTTCCGCTCGCCGTGGTGCTGCCCGAAAGCACCGAACAGGTGAGCGCGATCCTGCACTTCTGCCACCAGAACAAGATCAAGGTCGTGCCGCGGGGCGCCGGCACCTCACTGGCCGGCGGGGCGTTACCGCTCGAAGACGCCATCGTGCTCTGTCTTTCACGCATGACCAAGGTGCTCGATATCGATCTCGTCAACCGCGTGGCCCGGGTCGAGGCCGGCATTACCAATTCCGGGATCACCGATGCGGTCGCAAGCGAAGGCTTCTTTTACGCACCCGATCCGTCGAGCCAGATCGCCTGCACCATCGGCGGCAACGTCGCCACCAATTCGGGTGGCGCGCATTGCCTGAAATACGGGGTGACGACCAATAACGTGCTCGGCGTCCGCATCGTTTTGATGAACGGAGAGGTCCTCGATATCGGCGGTCCTGAACTCGATCCGCCGGGCTATGATTTCCTTGCCTTGATCGTGGGGTCCGAAGGCCAGCTCGGCGTGGTCACCGAGGTCACCGTGCGCTTGTTCAAGGCGCCCGAGGGCGCGCGGCCGATGCTGATCGGCTTCGGCACTAATGAATCGGCAGGGGCCTGCGTTGCCGCAATCATCGCCGCCGGCATCGTCCCGGTCGCGCTCGAGTTCATGGACCGGCCCGCGATCCATGTCAGCGAACAGTTCGCCGCCGCCGGCTATCCGCTTGACGTCGAGGCCATCCTTATCGTCGAGGTGCAGGGCTCCGACGACGAGATCGACACGCTTCTTGAGAAGATCGGCCAGATCGCGGAGGACTTCAGTCCGCTTACCATCCGCATGAGCCAAAGCGAAGAAGAGAGCGCCAAGATCTGGAAGGGACGCAAAGCTGCGTTCGGCGCCATTGGCCAGATCTCGGACTATTACTGCATAGACGGCGTGATCCCGCTGTCCAAACTGCCTAAGGCGCTGCAGGATATCGGCTGGATTTGCCGGCGTTACCGCTTCGACGTGGCCAATATCTTTCACGCCGGCGACGGCAATCTGCATCCCCTGATTCTGTACGACGCCAACGATCCGCTCCAGCTCGAACGCGTCGAGCTTTGCGGCGCCGAGATCTTGAAACTGTGCGTCGAACTCGGCGGCTGCCTCACCGGCGAACATGGGGTCGGCATCGAGAAGCGCGAGTTGATGCATGAGCAGTTCTCCGAGGCTGATTTGACGCAGCAGATGCGCATCAAGGCCATGTTCGATCCGGACTGGCTGCTCAATCCCGGCAAGGTCTTCCCGCTCGACGAACGAGGCGCCCAGTGACCGGCCCTATGCGTGTCGGCTTTCATGCTCCCGACGCGGTCGAGGAGCTTGCCCATCTCGTCGCCGAGGCCGCCGACACGCGAACGCCAATCGAGGTGATGGGACGCGGCACTAAGCGCGAGGTTGGCCGGCCCGTGAAGTACGGCACGGTGCTGAGCACGGAGAACTTGAACGCTGTCTCTCTGTACGAGCCGAGTGAGCTCGTGCTCGTGGCTCAGGCAGGCGCTCCGCTCGCTCAAATCGAGCAACTTCTCGCCGACAACGAACAGGAGCTTCCGTTCGAGCCGGTCGATCTTGGCCCGGCTCTCGGTTTCGGCCCCGGGCAAGCCACGATCGGGGGCGTGATCGCGACCAATATCTCAGGCAGCAGGCGCATTCATTCGGGCTCGGCGCGCGATCATGTGCTGGGGCTGGAGGCGGTCAACGGGCGGGGCGAGATCATCCGGTCCGGCGGGAGAGTGATGAAGAACGTGACCGGCTACGATCTCGCCCGGGGCATGTCCGGCTCGTGGGGAACGCTTGCGATGATGACCGAGATCGCGCTGAAGGTCCTTCCGGCCCAGCGCGAAATGCGCACCATCATCTGCTTCGGCCTCGACGATCAGACCGCGGTCGAGGCCCTGTGCCTTGCGCTCGGCACCCCGTTCGAGGTCTCCGGCACGGTCCATATGCATGCGGGGCTTGCCGAGCAGTTCTCCGAAGCCGAAATCGCCGGTTCGGGCAAGTCCGTCACCGCCATCAGGGTGGAGAATTTTCCGGCGTCCGCCCGCTACCGCTCCAATCGCTTGAAGCAGATGCTTCAAGCCTATGCGCCGGCGCTTGAGCTCGACACCGGCCCAAGCCGCATCTTCTGGAACGAGGTCAGGGCTCTGCGAATGTTTCAACGCCGGCCGGATCACCCGTTATGGCGCATTTCCACCCAAGCCACGATCGCGCCGAAGCTGATCAACGCGGTTTCCCGCAAAATCGAGGTCCGCGCCCTTTATGACTGGTCTGGCGGCCTGGTCTGGCTCGAAACCCCGCCGATTTCCGATGCCGGTACGGTCGAGATCCGCCGCACCCTTGCCGAATTCGGCGGTCATGCCACATTGATCCGTGCCGATGCGTCGGTGCGGGGCGCCATCGATGTGTTCCAGCCGCTCGATCCGCAGCTCATGGCGCTCAGCACATCGCTCAAGCAGGTATTCGATCCGGTGGGAATCCTCAATCCCGGCCGCATGTATCCGGAGATCTAGACGCGGGCCATGCAAACAAATTTCAACGAAGTCCAACTCACCGATCCGTCGCTGGCCAGCGCCAACGAGATCTTGCGCCGTTGCGTTCATTGCGGTCTGTGCACCGCGACCTGTCCCACTTATGTGCTCACCGGGGACGAGCGCGACAGTCCGCGCGGGCGCATCTACCTGATGAAGCAAATGTTTGAGGAGCGCCAGGTGACGGCGTCGATGACCTACCACATCGACCGCTGCCTCTCCTGCTTCTCCTGCATGACCGCCTGTCCGAGCGGGGTGGACTATATGCATCTGGTCGACCTCGCCCGGACCCGCATCGAAGCGAAGGGGCGCCGTTCGCCGATTCAGAGCGGGTGGCGCTTCGTCTTGAGCAAGGTCCTGCCGCATCCGGGACGGTTCCGGCTCGCTCTGATGCTGGGCTGGTTCGCCCGGCCGTTGCGCGCTGGTCTGGCCCGGCTGGGCCTCAAGCGGACCGCGGCAGCGCTTGCGCTTGTGCCGTCGCACTTGCCTAAGGCGGCGCAGGCCAGGCCACGCTCGCAGATCGGCAAGGACGCGGACGCCAAGCGCGTGGCGCTGATGCTCGGTTGCGTGCAGGAGGTGCTTGCGCCCTCGATTAGCCGCGCTGCCATGAGGCTGTTGCGGCGCCACGGAGTCGATGTCGTCGTGGCCAAGGACGAGATCTGCTGCGGCGCGCTGGTGCATCATCTCGGCCGGGAAGCCGAAGCCCGCAGGCTCGCGCGCCGCAATATCGACGCCTGGACCGCGCTCGGCCGCGAGAAGCCGCTCGATGCCGTCGTCATCACCACTTCGGGCTGCGGCACCACGATCAAGGATTACGGCCATCTGCTTGCCCGCGACCGCGGCTATGCCGAACGCGCCGAGCATGTCTCGGGGCTCGCCCGCGACATCACCGAGTTTATCGATGAGATCGGCCTTCTGCCGCCGGTGATGTGGACGGGACTTCGCATCGCCTATCAGAGCGCCTGCTCGCTCCAGCACGGCCAGAAGCTCGATGCGCTGCCGATTTCTTTGCTTGAGCAGGCCGGATTCAACATCCTGCAAATTCCGGAAAGCCATCTCTGTTGCGGCTCGGCCGGCACTTATAATTTGCTCGAGCCCGGACTGTCGGGCGAGTTGCGCGACCGCAAGCTCGCTAATATCGCCAAGCTCAACGCCGACGTGATCGTCTCCGCCAATATCGGCTGCATGACCCAGCTCGCAGGCGGCACCAACATCCCCTTGGTCCACACGGTCGAAATGCTCGACTGGGCGACGGGCGGGCCTGTGCCTCAGGCGCTGGCCAAGTTCAAAAATCCGGGCCACCGGATCGAGGCCCTGGTCGAGCTCTCCAAGCAGGCGGCGCTGGTCGATTAGCCGCTTTTCGATCAAGGGCTTCGCTAGCCTCTGCCCCTTTGGGGACGGCTTTTTCCAAGCCGGGCCGGTTGGCCGACGCCGCCGAGACGTGACACCCGATAGGAGGTTGGGCTAGAAGCGGGCGGCCGGAGCCGTTTGTTAAGAATCAGCGGTCAGAATCAACCGTTGCCTCCCATGAGCAAGAAGACCGAGCCCGCCCGCCCCGAGGCCCGCCTGCCGAAGGGCCTTTTCGACATTTCCGCAGGCGAAATCCGCGCCACCGAGGAGATGCTCGGGGTGATCAGGCGCACCTTCGAAGCCTACGGCTTCGAGCCGCTCGACACGCCTGCCATCGAATATTCCGACGCGCTCGGAAAGTTTCTGCCCGATCAGGACCGGCCGAATGAGGGCGTGTTCTCGTTCAAGGACGACGACAAGCAATGGCTGTCGCTCCGCTACGATCTGACCGCGCCGCTCGCCCGTTACGTCGCCGAGAACTATCAGCACCTGCCGAAGCCCTTCCGCCGCTATCAGTCAGGGCCGGTGTGGCGTAACGAGAAACCTGGACCGGGCCGCTTCCGCCAGTTCATCCAGTTCGATGCCGATACGGTGGGGGCGTCGTCGGTCGCGGCCGATGCAGAGCTCTGCATGCTCGCCGCCGACACGCTCGAAGCGCTCGGCATTCCGCGCGGCCAATACGTGGTGAAGGTCAACAACCGCAAGATTCTCGATGGTGTGTTGGAGGCGTGCAAAGTGTCTTCGGCGTCGCAGCGCCTCGCTGTTCTGCGCGCGATCGACAAGCTCGACCGACTCGGCGTCGATGGGGTGAAGGCGCTATTGGGTAAGGGGCGCAAGGATGACTCGGGCGACTTCACCAAAGGCGCTGAACTCGCGGTGAAACAAATTGAGCCGGTCCTTGCCATGATCGACCCTGATACTTCAATGGATCTCGGTATTGGCAAGACCGCGAGCGGCCGAGCCGGCATGGAAGAGACCGAAGAGATCGAAAAGTTTATTGCCGCCGCTGGGTATTCCGAACGGATCAAGATCGACCGCACGGTCGTCCGTGGCCTGGAATACTACACCGGCCCCGTGTTCGAGGCCGAGCTGACCTCTCCCATCACCGACGACAGAGGGCAGCCGATCAGGATCGGTTCGGTGGTAAGCGGCGGCCGTTATGATGGCTTGGTCGAGCGCTTCACCGGCGAGAAGGTTCCGGCCACCGGCGTTTCGATCGGCGTGTCGCGGCTGCTGCTCGGCCTGCAATGCCTCGGCAAGTTTGCCGACAGTGCTGTGCGCGGCCCCGTGATCGTGCTCGTGCTCGACCGCGACCGCATCGCCGACTATCAGGCCATGACGCAACAGCTCCGCAATGCCGGACTCCGCGCCGAGCTTTATCTCGGCGATAGCGGCCTGAAGGCGCAGATGAAATATGCCGACCGGCGCGGCGCGCCATGCGTGGTGATCCAAGGCGGCGACGAAAAAGAGAAGGGCGCCGTTCAGATCAAGGACCTCGTGCTCGGCGCGACGCTCACGACCATCGAGGACCGCGACGAATATCGAAAGAAGCAGGAAGAGGCGCAAAGCCTCG
>CAZFYL010000017.1:0-27497 GCA_964523345.1 uncultured Methyloceanibacter sp. | reverse complement strand
TGCGGTCGCGCACGGGACAAGGCGACTATGCCTTGATTGCCGAGATCAAGAAGGCGAGCCCCTCGAAAGGACTGATCCGCGCCGATTTCGATCCCCCGGCGCTCGCCCGTGCCTATCACGAGGGCGGCGCAGCCTGCCTTTCGGTCTTGACCGACACGCCGTCCTTTCAGGGGCTCCCCGCCTATCTGACCGCCGCGCGTGACGCCACCGACCTGCCGGTCTTGCGCAAGGATTTCATGATCGACCCCTACCAGGTGGTCGAGGCCCGCGCGTTCGGCGCCGATTGCATCCTGATCATCCTTGCCGCGGTTGACGACGACACCGCACGGAGCCTCGCTAAGGAAGCGCACGATCTCGGCATGGACGTTCTTGCCGAAGTGCACGACGAAGCCGAGCTTGCCCGTGCCCTGTCTCTCGACACGAAGCTAATCGGCATCAACAATCGCGACCTCAAGACCTTTGCCACGACGCTCGAAACCACTGAGCATTTGGCGCCGCGCGTTCCCGCCGATCGCATGGTCATTGCCGAGAGCGGCATTTTTTCCCATGCCGACTTCGTGCGCCTGGCCGGGTCAGGCGTGCGTGCTTTTCTTGTGGGCGAGAGCCTGATGCGGCAACAGGACGTGGCGGCGGCAACCCGCGCGCTGCTCACCGGGTCTATGACGCAAACGGAGGCCGCCCAATGACGGCTCGGCTAAGCCATCTCAACGAGAAGGGCGAGGCGCGCATGGTCGACGTCTCGGGCAAGGAGACTACGACCCGCACCGCCCGCGCTGAAGGTTTCGTCGCCATGGCACGCGAGACGCTCGATCTGATCCTTTCGGGCGAAGCACCTAAGGGAGACGTGCTGGCGACCGCGCGCATCGCCGCGATCATGGGGGCAAAGCGGACGCATGAGCTGATCCCGCTTTGCCATGCGCTGCCTTTGACGGAAGTGACGGTGGAGTTCGAACCGTCGCGCGATCCGCCGGGCCTTGGCGTGATCGCGACCGCCAAGGTCGATGCCAAAACCGGGGTCGAGATGGAAGCGCTTGCGGCGGTTTCGATTGCTTGTCTTACCATCTACGATATGTGCAAGGCGGCCGACCGGGCCATGTCGTTCTCCAATATTCGTCTTACGGAAAAGACCGGCGGCCGCTCGGGCACGTTCCGCCGCTAAGAGCGATGGCTCCTCTCTCCGTTGCCGAAGCTCTTGCCCATGTCACCAAGGGCCTTGCGCCGCTTGAGACCGAGCGGGTGGACCTGAAGGAGGCAAGCGGCCGCGTTCTTGCCGAGGATGTTGCGGCCCTGATGACGCAGCCGCCGTTCGATGCCTCGGCGATGGATGGGTATGCGGTTCGCGCCGCCGATGTGGCGGCTCTACCCGTAACGCTCAAATTGATTGGCGAGTCTGCTGCGGGAGCCGGATATCGCGGCAAGGTGCGATCCGGTGAAGCGGTACGTATCTTCACCGGCGCGCCGATGCCCGAAGGCACCGACCTCGTCGTCATCCAGGAGAATACCGAACAGACCCAAGACTCCGTCACGATCAAGGACACCGCTCGCGGCCCTCACATCCGCCCGCGCGGGCAAGACTTCAAAAAAGGCGACGTGCTGTTGTCCGCAGGTACAAGGCTCGGACCGCGCGAGCTGACGCTTGCCGCCGCCATGAACCATGCGGATCTGCCTGTTCGCCGGAAGCCCGTTGTCGCCATCCTTGCGACCGGCAACGAGGTCGCGCCGCCCGGCAGCGAGCTTGCCGCCGATCAGATCGTGTCCTCGGTGCCTTATGGCTTAGCGGCCATCGTCGCGCGCCATGGCGGAGAGGCCCTGCCGCTCGGTATCGCCAAGGACGATCCGGAAAGCATCGGCACGCTGGCCCAAACGGGTAAGGCCGCCGACATCCTTGTGACGATCGGCGGAGCCTCGATCGGCGAGTACGATCTGGTCACCACAGCGCTTAAATCCGCAGGCCTTGAGCTCGATTTCTGGAAGATCGCCATGCGCCCGGGAAAGCCTCTGTTCTTTGGCCGGATGGAAAATCAAAGAGTGCTCGGCGTGCCGGGGAACCCGGTCTCGGCCCTGATCTGCGCTTATGTGTTTCTTGTGCCGATGCTCGAGAAGCTGCTCGGGCTTGAGGGTGAGAAGCACCCTGAGCCCGACGCGATCCTCGGCGAGGCCCTTCCGGCCAACGGCGTGCGTGAGCATTACATGCGGGCGGTCTCGGACTGGCGTTCCGACGGAGCGCGGGTCGTGACCCCCCTGCCGTCCCAGGATTCGTCGCTCATGGCGGCCTTCGCCCGCGCCGACTGCCTGATTGTCAGGCCGCCGAATGCACCCGCCCTTCCGTCTGGCGCCCGGGTTGCAATCCTGCCGATCGAGCGCGGTTAAGGCCCCGGAAACCCGAATCGCGCGACCTCTTGGCGATTCGTTGCCCTGGACCGGCCTCAGCATATGGGGTCATACCCCTTGCGGAACACAAGTAGAACAGATAAACTGTTCATGCTTTGTACAAAAGGCGAATCGCCGGGGCGTCGGCATAGGGACGATCCAAACCGCTCGAAGGGGACCGGATGCTCACACCGAAACAGAAAGAGCTTCTCATGTTCATTCATGAGCGGTTGAAGGAGTCCGGGGTACCGCCCTCCTTCGATGAGATGAAGGAGGCCCTCGATCTCAAATCGAAATCGGGCATCCACAGGCTGATCACGGCGCTCGAGGAGCGCGGCTTCGTCCGCCGGCTGCCGCACCGGGCGCGCGCGATGGAGATCGTACGTCTACCCGAATCGGTGCCCCAGGGGGTTTCGGCCCGGTCCAAGGGGTTTTCGCCGAGCGTGATCGAAGGAAGCCTTGGGCGCGTTCCGCAGGTGGCCGAAGGCGAGAGCCTTCCCCAGTCTGTTTCCGTGCCGGTGATGGGCCGCATCGCCGCGGGCGTTCCCATCGAAGCCATCCAGACCCGGCTCGACACCATCGAGGTGCCACCAGAACTCCTCACGAAGGGCGAGCATTACGCTCTCGAGGTCAAAGGCGATTCGATGATCGAAGCCGGCATCCTTGAGGGCGATACCATCATCGTCAGAAAATGCGACGATGCGAGTAATGGCGACATCGTGGTGGCGCTCGTCGACGAAGAGGAAGCCACGCTCAAGCGCCTGCGCCGTCGCGGCGACTCGATTGCGCTCGAAGCCGCCAATCCATCCTATGAGACACGTATCTTCGGCCCCGACCGTGTGCGCGTGCAGGGGCGCCTCATAGGCCTGATCCGACGGTACTGAAACTCATTCCTCAGGGTCACCGTCCGGGCGCCGGTCGCGGGCTGCATCGTCATCCTCGCGCTTTAGGAAAGCTCTTGGCTTTTTGGCGATGACGGCTCGATTCGGCGACCAGGGCCTTTGCCCGCGCGCCGCGGCGACCGTCTCCGTCCTGATCGAGAGGCCCTCGATATAGAGCGCGTGTGCGCCTTTCGCCTTGAGCATGCGCCGGTCGACGATAACGCGCGCGGCCCGGCACTTCCTGATGGTAAAGGGCGCAATCACGATGTCGGCCACCCGGCAATCCTCTTCAAGCGCGCCCGGATGCCGGATGAGCGCTACCGTCTTGCCCTTGACGACACCGATGCAGCCCAAAGAGTCGCAACGGAAGACGCGTTCGTCCGTTGCCGTTCTCGGTTCGCGTTCGTCGCCATCGGCAAGCAGCCAGTTATCGGCGCTGTAGCTCGCCGCCGTGGCCGGGGGGAATACCAAATTGCCAGACGTCGACCGGAGTGCCGCCAACTCGCCATTCCGCTCGATAAGCACGTCGGGCCGCTTGCTTTGAGGGGCCAGCGCCAGGCCGCATGCCGCGATCACCAGGCCGAAGGCCCGGGCTTGCGTCTGCCACAGACAGAGCCACAAGCCGCCAAGGACGATAAGCACAAGTGCCAGGCCGGAAATCTGGGGCAGAATAGAGACCGCGCCCGGCCAGGACGCCACCCACTCGCCGGTCGCGACCATCGACTCGATGCCGGCGCCCATCGCTTGAAGCGGCCAATATTCCAGGCCGAAAGGCATCGCAGCCAGGCTCAACACCGCCATCGGCATGATCAAGATGCTGACCAGAGGCGCCGCGATCAGATTGGCAACGAGCCCGTAATGAGTCATGCGATTGAAATGGTAGACGGCGAAAGGTGAGATCGCCGTGCCCGCGACCAGCGTGGTGGCGGCGACACCTCCGATAAAGGCTCCACCCCAAAAAACGCCCCTCCACACCGGACTGGCGTCACGAAGTCCAAGCCCCCTTCTCTTTCGTTTGGCCAAATATTCGTAGAGAGCGACGAGGCCGACCACTGCCGCAAACGACATCTCGAAGCTCGGCTCGAACAACGACTCAGGGGCGACGATCAAAATCACGAGTGCGGCGAGCGCGACATTGCGCATGGTAATCGCCGGCCGGTCGAGCAAGACGGCAATCAGCACAATGCTCGTCATGATCCAGGAGCGGACCGTGGGCACAGCAGCGCCGGACAGAGTGAGATAGAAGGTGGCAGCTCCAAGCGCGATCAGGGCGGCCCATTTTTTTATCGGGAAGCGGAGCGAGAGCCCGGGCAGGAGCGCAAGCAGCGCACGCGCCAACCAAAACACCGTCCCCGCCATGATGGCCATGTGCAAGCCGGAGATCGACAGAATATGGGTGAGACCGGAATCGCGCATGGCCTCGTTGATGTCCTTGGGAATACCGCCGCGTTTGCCGGTGATGAGAGCAATCGCGATCTCGCCCCTAGTCCCCGGCAAGGACGCTCTGATGCGCTCGTTGATCGTTGTTCTCAATGCATCGACGTAAGACCAGGCCGCCAGACCCCAAGGCGGCGCGGGTGCCCCATCGAGAGGCGTCATCTCGCTCATGGCATATCCGGTCGCGCCGAGGCGGTCGAACCAAGCCCGGCGCGCGAAGTCGAAGCCACCGGGTTCGATTGGCTCGGGCGGTGGCTGGAGCGTGGCCCGCAAGCTGACCGCTTCGCCGACTTTTGCGTCCGCCGCATATTTTCGTGTCATGCTGATGCGCACCCGGTAAGGGGTCTCGTTCGGGCTAAGGTCGCCGAGGGCAAGAACGCGCAGTGTGATCCTCGCCCTTCCCTTGTCGCGAAGCTCGTGCGCCTCGATGAAGCCCGACACTTCGGTGTAGCGGAGATCCTGCTGAAGCACCGGAGCACGCACCATCTCGGTGCGCAGTTTTGCGGTGGCGAAACCTGAGGCGAAGGCGAGCGCCGCTCCGCCGATGCACAGCCCAAGCCGCGCGTTCCTTACCGTGAGGACCAGTCCTGCGGCGCCAAGCAAAAGCGCCAGCGCCAGTCGCGCTTGCGGTTCGTTGGCCAGGGCGAAGTAGAAAATAATGCCGGCGGCGAAGAGCACCGGAACCCAGAGAATCCAGCGGTCCCGCTCCGCCTCAAGCATGCGAGCTAAGGCAGCGAGACCCTTCGACAGGAATCCATCCTGCGATTGCCGGCGATCGTGTCCGCCGCGATCGCCCTGACCCAAACCCTGCATGGCCGATGCTCAAGGCCGGTAAAGCAGCCCCCCTGCCCCTTACCCCGCATCCGCCCCTATGCTACATCACGCCCGCCTTACCCCCTAGTCTTGCATGAGCACGAAAACCGCACCGAAAGCGCCTATGAGCGAAAAAGTCGTCACGCGTTTTGCGCCGTCACCAACCGGCTACCTTCATATCGGCGGCGCGCGCACGGCGCTGTTCAATTGGCTCTACGCCCGCGCCAAGGGCGGACGAATGTTGCTGCGTATCGAGGATACCGACCAGGCGCGTTCGACCGAGGGCGCGATCCTTGCCATTCTCGACGGTCTGCGCTGGCTCGAACTCGATTGGGACGGGGAGCCGGTCTATCAGCTCACGCGCGCGGAACGTCATCGGGAAATCGTCGAGCAGTTGCTGGCCGACGACAAAGCCTATCGCTGCTATGCGAGCCCAGACGAGCTTCAAGCCATGCGCGAGCGGGCGCGCGCCGAGGGTCGGGCGCCCGGCTATGACGGCACCTGGCGCCATCGCGATCCGGGTGAAGCGCCCGCAGGCATCGAGCCGGCGATCCGCTTCAAAGCCCCGCGCGAAGGCGAGACTGTAATCGAGGACCGGGTCCAGGGCCGTGTTGTCGTTGCCAATAAAGATCTCGACGATCTCGTGCTGCTGCGGAGCGATGGAACGCCGACCTATAACCTCTCCGTGGTGGTCGACGATCACGACATGGGCATCACCCATGCCATTCGCGGCGACGATCATCTCACCAATGCGGCACGGCAAACCCAAATCTTCAAGGCGTTAGGATGGGACACGCCGGTCTACGCCCACGTGCCGCTGATCCACGGTCCCGATGGTGCCAAGCTGTCGAAGCGGCATGGTGCGCTCGGCGTCGAGGCTTACCGGGCCATGGGCTATCTGCCGGCCGCGCTTCGCAACTATCTCGTAAGGCTCGGCTGGAGCCATGGGGACGCGGAGATCATCTCGACCGACGAGATGATCCGTTGGTTCGATTTGGATGGGATCGGACGCTCCGCCGCACGGTTCGATTTTGTCAAACTCGAGAATTTGAACGGTCACTATTTGCGGTCCATGGCTGATGCCGAAATCATCGCGCAGTTGAAAGCGCTCGTTCCCGAACTTCCCGACGGAGAGGCGCTCGATCGACAAATCGGCGAAGACGGGTGGCGCCAATTGGAACGCGCCATGCCCGGACTAAAGGACCGGGCGAAGACTCTCGTCGAGCTGCTCGACAACGCGTCCTTCCTGTTCGCGGCAAGGCCCCTCTCGCTCGATGAGCGCGCCCTTAAGCTCCTTGACGGATCCGGGCGCGATACGCTTGCCGCCCTTCTGCCGATTCTCCAGGCAGTCGAGCCCTGGACCCAAGACGGTCTTGAGGCTGCGGTCAGGAACTTTTCCGACGCCGAGGGCCTTAAGCTTGGTAAAGTGGCCCAGCCAATGCGGGCCGCCCTGACCGGAAAATCAACATCTCCCGGCATTTTCGAGGTGCTCGCCATCCTTGGTCGCGAAGAATCACTTGCTCGCCTTCGCGATCAGGCAAAAAAGTCTGCGTAAATATTGGGCAAGCAGAATTGTTGCACTGCGGGACGATTGGCGCGATTATGCGGCAGTGCAAAAAATCTCCGGCAGCCATTGCTCAGCAGCCGGCGCAGTCACGATGATCAGAGGAGCCTTTAGATGAGCGTTGCAGAGAACCTTCGCGCGTCGCGCCCGGCCGAGGCAACTGTCTCGATCGACGGCGAGCGATACATCTTGCCAATTCGCAAGGGCACGCTGGGTCCCGATGTCATCGACATCAACTCGTTCTACCAGGAAACGGGCTGCTTCACCTTTGACCCAGGCTATACCTCGACGGCGAGCTGCGACTCGAAGATCACCTTCATCGATGGCGACAAAGGAATTCTGCTCTATCGCGGCTATCCGATCGAGCAGCTCGCCGAGAACTGCACGTTTCTCGAGACGTCCTATCTTTTGCTCTTTGGCGATCTCCCGACGGCTGCTCAACTGAAAGAGTTCACCGCGCGCATCACCCGGCACACGATGGTGCATGAACAGATGACGCGCTTTTACACGGGCTTCCGACGCGACGCTCATCCCATGGCAATTATGGTGGGCGTGGTCGGCGCGCTCTCGGCCTTCTATCACGACTCCATCGACATCAGCGATCCGGCGCAGCGTGAAATGGCGAGCATTCGCATGATCGCCAAGATGCCGACGATCGCCGCCATGGCCTACAAATATTCGATCGGTCAGCCCTTTGTTTATCCCAGAAACGAACTCGATTACTCCGCGAACTTTTTGCATATGTGCTTCGCGGTGCCGTGCGAAGAGTACAAAGTCAATCCCGTGCTGGCACGCGCCATGCGCCGGATTTTTATCCTGCATGCGGACCACGAGCAGAACGCCTCGACCTCGACGGTACGGCTCGCCGGCTCGTCGGGTGCGAATCCATTCGCCTGCATTTCGGCCGGTATTGCCTGCCTATGGGGTCCTGCCCATGGCGGCGCCAACGAAGCTGCACTGACCATGCTCCAGGAGATCGGCTCGGTCGACCGCATCCCCGAATTCATCAAGCGGGCCAAAGACAAGGACGATCCGTTCCGCCTCATGGGCTTCGGCCACCGGGTCTACAAGAACTACGACCCGAGAGCGAAGATCATGCAGAAGACCTGCCATGAGGTGCTCGAGGCGGTCGGCCATGTCAACGATCCGATCCTGAAGGTTGCTCTCGAGCTTGAGCGCATTGCGCTTTCCGACGACTATTTCGTTGATAAGAAGCTCTACCCCAATATCGACTTCTATTCCGGTATCACGCTCAAAGCACTCGGTTTTCCGACCGATATGTTTACCGTGCTATTCGCGCTCGCCCGCACCGTGGGCTGGATCGCCCAGTGGAAGGAAATGCTGGCCGATCCAATGCTCCGCATCGGCAGGCCGCGCCAGCTTTACACCGGCGCAACCGAGCGGGCCTACATCCCAATAGAGGCGCGCTAGACGCCGTCGCGCCCTTCCAGGCTCAGGCCGAGAAGAAAGAGTCCTTCCCGGTCCGCAGTTGCGATCGTGTTGTCCCGGTCCGCGATGAGGACATGCCCTGCCGCGACGGCGATTCCGGCGAGACCCGCTGCCGCCGACTTCAAAACCGTATTCGGACCGATCGTCGGAAGATCGATGCGTTCTTCCTGCCCGGGCTTCGGAGCTTTGACCAGCACCCCAGCTCGGCCGGACCTGCCCGTTCGACCTATGTCGCGCAGCTCCGCGCAGCGCGTGAGCATTGCGTCGGTCCCCTCCGCGGCCTCGACGGCTATCACATAGCCCTTGGCGACGACCGTGGCTTGCCCAACATCGAGACGCCCAAGCGCGTCGACGACGCTCAAAGCCAATTCGATATCGTCGTGGTCGTCCGCCGACGGCTTAGTTTTGCCGAGAACGCCCTGTTTCGCCAACAGCTCCGGCGCGACATCGCCGGCCCCGTGGACACGGTATCCTTTTTGCTCAAAGAAGCGCACCACCCGCGACAAGACGTTATCGTCGCCGCCTTTGCCGAGGCTGAGGATGAAGGGCAAGGTTTTGATGGCGCCGGAATCGAGACGGAAATTCGAAAAGTCGGGACGGCTTACCCCGCCAATGATCACGATGTCCCCGCATTCATTCCGGTCGAGGGTCTGGAACATCTTGCCGACCTCGCCCCACTTGACCCAGGTGTGAGGGTAGCGCTCGATCTTATCGTCGGCCTCGCCGCGGATCCCGACGATATGAAATGGGAGACCCCGCGCCGATGCCGCCTCGGCCAGCACGCAAGGAAGCGAGCCCCGTCCGGCGATGATTCCGAGTGGGCCTTTTATTTTGGCAGTCTCGGGCACGAGAGCAGCAGTTCGGTCAGGTCGCGGGCGCTGCGGCATTGATCGGGACGCAGAAAGAGCGATCAGATTCGGTCTTGATAAAGTCAATAATCTGTTTGGCAAGTGGATTGGTCGAGAACATGCCTTCGACGTCCTCAAGACGCTCCTTTAACGTTCCTTCGCTGGAAAACAGCATGCGATAGGCTTGCCTGAGTTCATGGATTTGCTCGCGCGGGAAGCCTTTCCGTTTCAGCCCGACAATGTTGAGCCCATAAAGATTGGCGCGATTGCCGATGGCCATGCCGAACGGGATGACATCGGCGGTGATACCGGACATTCCACCGATAAACGCATAGGCGCCAATGCGCACGAATTGGTGCACAGCGGACAGACCTCCGATAATGGCGCCTTCGCCGATGGAGACATGGCCGCCGAGAGTGGCGCCGTTCACCATTGTTACGTTGTCTCCAAGCTCGCAATCGTGGGCGATATGGGAGCCGATCATTAAGAAGCAATTGGCGCCGACCTTGGTCGCCATGTGGCCGCCTTCGGTGCCCGGATGGACCGTTACATGTTCGCGGATAATGGTGTTCGGGCCGATCGTGAGCGTGCTCGGTTCGTTGTGAAACCTTACATCCTGGGGGGTCTGACCCATTGAGACGAAGGGATAGACCTGACAGCCTTCCCCCAAGGTCACGCGTCCGACGAGAACCGCGTGGGACCGCACCACGACCCCGTCGCCAAGTTCAACATCGGGTCCGATCACGCAATAGGGACCGATCTCTACGTCCGTCCCAAGTTTTGCGCTTGGATCGACCACCGCGGTCGCATGGATGTTGACCATGCCCGCTAGGTCTCTATCTCGTCGACGATCACGGCGCTGACCTCGGCCTCGGCGACCACGTTGCCGTCGACAAGCGCCTGGGCCTTGAAACGCCAGACACGCCCGCGATTGCGCATCTTTTGGACGTGGTAATGGATGGTATCGCCAGGAACGACCGGACGCCGGAACCGCGCCTTGTCGATTGCCATGAAGTAGACCAGCGGCGGTACTTCGAACTCTTCAAGATGGCGCATACAGAGCGCACCGGCCGTTTGTGCCATGCCCTCGATCAGAAGGACACCAGGCATGACAGGATTGCCAGGAAAGTGCCCCTGAAAATAAGGCTCATTCACCGTCACGTTCTTGATGCCGGTGGCGGAGCGATCGCCATCCATGTCGATGATGCGGTCGACCAAGAGAAACGGATAGCGATGCGGCAGAAGCCTCAGAATATCAGTCGTCTCGGCCTTTGCGAGTTTCGACTTCACTCCGCCCTCATTCATAAATACCAACTCCTCGGACTACGCCTGAAACCCTAGATGAGCGCGGCCTAGGCACCGGGCCCGCTCCCGTCCTCGTTCTCATCGAGCTTCGAATCCTTTCGTTCGGCCAGCCTTTGTAGCAGCGCAAGCTCGCGAAGCCACAGGCGCACGGGTTTGGCCGGGGTGCCACCCCATCTCACGCCGGGCGGCACATCGCCCCGTACATTACTGCTGGCCGCAATCTGAGCGCCAGCACCAATCT
Source organism: uncultured Methyloceanibacter sp. (assembly GCA_964523345.1). Lineage (GTDB taxonomy): Bacteria > Pseudomonadota > Alphaproteobacteria > Rhizobiales > Methyloligellaceae > Methyloceanibacter. The sequence goes on along the minus strand of CAZFYL010000017.1, from coordinate 16,589 downwards.
TGACATGGCCGACGACGCCGACTTGGCCGCCGAGAGCGACGAAATCGCCGAGTTCCGCACTCCCTGAGATACCGGTTTGAGCCACAATGACGCAATGCCTTCCAATCACCACGTTGTGCCCGATCTGGACCAGATTATCAATTTTCGTGCCCTCCCCGATCACCGTGTCGCGTAGAGCGCCCCGGTCGATCGTGGTGTTTGCTCCGATTTCGACGCCGTCTTGAACGATGACACGGCCAATTTGCGGCACTTTCAAATGGCCGTTCTTGCCCATCGCAAAACCGAAGCCGTCTTGACCGATAGCGACCCCGGCATGGACGGTGACGTCGTTGCCGATGAGCGCATGAGTGATGGAGGCATTCGGTCCCACGTAGCAGTTGCGCCCAATATGCACGCGGAAACCAATGACGCTGCCGGCAGCGACCGTAGTCCCGCGCCCGATATGGGCCTCGGCTCCTACCACTGCTCCCGGCTCGACAGTCGCCCCCGGCTCGAGCGTCGCGCTGGGATGGATCGATGAGACCGATGCGCCCCGATCCATACCATCGGCAACAGCCGCCTGAGTCTTGAGGGCATCAGGATAAAACAAGAGAAGCGCACGCGCGAAAGCCCGATAGGGCTCTGGCGTAACAAGGCAGGCCGTACCGGCAGGAGCCCGGTTTGCAAATTTCGGCGCAACGAGACAAGCGCTGGCGGCCGTCTCGGCGAAGAGCGGCAAGTATTTCGGGTTGTCAAAAAAGGAAAGATCCCCGTCGGCCGCGCTGTCCAGGGGCCGGACATCCTTGATCTGGACGTCGAGATCGGTGCCGTCGGCAGCCTCAGCGTCGGCGCCCTCGGCGACAGCGCCCAACGAAAATGGGCCGGCTCGTTCGAAGAATCCTGGATGTTCCATCGAACTCTTTAGAGATGGGAAAACGGCGCGGCACAAGACGTGTCGCGAACCCATAGCGGGAAACCGCTCACTTTAAAAGTTAGATGAAGCACCGAAGCGGAAGACTTCGGTCTTGTCGAAATCTGCCTTGAGCAAGGCATCCGCAAAATCGGCGCGCAGCGGGCCAAGCGGAGACTGCCAGATGATGCTGAATCCTGTCGACATGCGTATCTCGGCGCTATCGAGGATGTAGCTTCCCTCATCTGCCACAGCCTGCACCGCAAGCCCGCTCGGATCCCACAGCGACCCAGCGTCAACAAAGACAGCGCCCTGCATGCCGATACTGTCGGGAATGTAGGGGAAGGGGAAACGGACCTCTGCGGTCGTTGCCCAAAACAGCTGGCCGCCAAGGGAATCCCGGGAACAAACGGGTACTGGCAAACCGGTTGTGGGACTTTCGCAGGCATCACGCGGGCCGTACCCGGCGCGCTTGAATCCACGAATGGTCTCACCGCCCTTAAAGAACAAATCGGTCAGGCGCACATCCTCGTCGCCCCAACCTTGGATGGCGCCCGCTTGGGCCCGCCCCACCAGGGTAATTTTGTTGGTGATAGGCCGATAGGCGCGCGCATCGATCACCGACCGGATGTAGTTCACGTCCCCGCCAACGCCGGCGAAGTCCTGCGAAAATGACGCAAAATAGCCATTGGTTGGGGCGTTAGGGATGTTTCGCGAGTCGTAAGCGACTGTGTATCCAACGCTGGAAACGACGGACACGCCTTCGGCCTCCTTAACCGCAAGAGAGGCGTCGGACGCCACGTCGAAAAGCTCCTGCTGGATGTACCGGTAGCGCAGGCCCATCTGAGTATTGTCGGCGATTGGAAAACCGAGCCTGAGATTGCCACCAGTATCGCGCTGGCTGAACGACGCCTCGCTGCTCAAGTTGACCTCCTTGTGGAAGAGGTCAAAACCGGCCGAGAGATTGCGGTCGAGGAAATAGGGTTCGGTAAAACTGAAATCGACCTGCGCGCGATCCAGGCTCCCGGACAGACCGAGCCTGACATATTGGCCCTTGCCCATCAGGTTCCGCTCCGTAATCGCGATATCGCCGATGATGCCTTCGCTGGTCGAATACCCGGCCCCGAAAGAGAACTCGCCGGACGGCTGTTCGAGGACCTTGACGGTGAGGACGACGCGATCGGGCGCACTGCCCTGGGTGGCTTCGACATCCACCGTCTTGAAAAAGCCAAGCGCGCGCAGCCTTTTGCGGGCGACCTCGACCAGTAACCGGTTAAAGGCGTCACCTTCGGCCAGGCGGAATTGGCGCCTGATGACCCCATCCTCGGTGCGAATATTACCGACAATGTTGATGCGTTCGATGTAGACCCTCGGGCCTTCGTTGATAGTGAAGACGACGTTCATCGTTCCGGTCGTCGGATCGCGGTCGTAGCGCGCCTTGACCTGGCCGAACGCATAGCCTTGGAGGGATACGCCAAGAGTCAGCGCTTCGGCTGTCTTGTCGACCTTCTCCGCGTTGTACCATTTCCCACTCTTGACCAGGATGTAAGGGCCTAAATCCTCGGTCCTGAGCGAAGGTAAAGAGCTTTCAATATCAATGGCGCCGAAGCGATAGCGCTGCCCTTCGTCGATGGTGAAGGTAAGGAAGAATCCGCCGCCGTCGCGATCGAGATCGGCTGTCGCCGAGAGGATGCGGACATCGGCGTAGCCGTTCTTCAAATAAAATCTTTGGAGCAGCGCACGATCGAGATTCAGGCGGTCTTGATCGTAGATATTGGTGCCCTTCAAAAAACTCAGGATGTTCGTCTGGGTCGTCGAGATAATGAAGCGGAGTTGGGAATCGCTGAAAGCCTCATTGCCGATGAAGTTGATGGCACGGACCTTGGTCGTCGGTCCTTCCGAAATCTCGAACACGACGTCGACACGGTTGCTGTCAAGGTTGATGATCTTGGGGTTGACCTGGGCGCCATAGAGACCTTGACGCCGGTAAACGTCGAGGGTGCGCTGAACATCAGCCTGGACCCGCGCGCGGGTGTAGACGGCGCGCGGTTTAAGTTGCACTTCCTTTTTCAGCGTATCGTCATCGATTTCGCTATTGCCCTCAAAGGCGACCCGGCTGACGATCGGGTTCTCGACAACGATAATGGCGATGTTGCTTCCTTCGCGCCTGATCCGAACATCCTGGAACAGGCCGGTGGCAAACAGGACCTTCAACGAGGCGTTGACCTCGGCGGGATTGTAGGTATCGCCCGGAACGAAGGTGAGATAGGAGCGGACGGTCTCCGGCTCGACCCGCCTATTGCCTTCGACACGAATGTTTTGAATGACACCCTGAGCGCGCGCTGAAAACTCGCCGAGGCTCGCACCAATACCCAGCGAGAGCGGGACCGTACTCAGCACGATGAGGGCTGCGAGCAGCCCTCTGACCAAAGTCCTCTGCACCATTACTGGTGTCTTCCCCTCAAAGCCGGTCCCCGCCGCCGCTACGGCCTAAGACACGAAATTGGCTACCTTTTGTGGCCGATTTTAGGTTTCCGCGCCTTATACCGGGGAGGCTTGGCAGCCCCGCCCGGCGCCCCCTAATTTTACATAAGTTGCTGTTTAATCAAGTCATTCCAAGTTGCAAAGAACATCAAAGTGAGGATAAGAGCGAGCCCGATACGGAGCCCGATCTCTTGCGCCTGCTGACTCAAAGGCCGGCCTCTAATCGCCTCGATACTGTAAAAGAGAAGATGACCGCCATCGAGGATAGGTATTGGAAACAAATTTAGGAGCCCAATACTGACAGAAAGCACGGCGGTCAGGGTCAATAGCGCAGTAAAACTTATGCTGGCAACTTCTCCGGCAATTTTGGCGATCCCAATTGGGCCGCTGAGCTGGTCGGCAGATTCGCGCCCCGTCACCAGCTTAAAAAGATAGCTGAGGGACTGAGAGACGATGAGATAGCACTCTTCGACGGCCCTGCCGAAGGCCGTCACTGGACCGTAACGCTTCAGGGTCCAATCGTCAGGGGCGCTGCTCCGTTGAATCCCAAGGAGCCCCCGGCGAACCTTGTTGCCAAAAAAGTCCGTCGTTTCCTTGCGTTCGGGCGTCGCCGTGAGCTCGATGGGGGCGCCTCCCCGGTCGATCCCGAATTGAAGTGGCTGATCCGGGCTGGTGGCGACGATGCGCTGCATCTCGCCGAAGCTCTCGATCTTGCTGCCATCGATGCTGACCACGACGTCCCCAGGCAAGAATCCGGCGCGTTCAGCCACGCTCCCGGCCATGACGCTGTCGACCTTTGCCGCCGTGATGCGCTCACCGAACAAGGCAAAGACCGCGGTAAAAATCGCGATCGCGACGATAAAGTTGGCGATCGGGCCTGCCGCCACGATCGCCGCGCGTGCGCCTAAGGGCTTACTTTGAAAGCTGTTGGCGCGCTCTTCGGGCGTGAGTTCCTCAAAGGGCTTCTGGCTGGCGCTTGCGACATTGTCGTCGTCGATGAACTGCACATAGCCGCCGAGCGGTATCCAGGATAGGCGCCAACGCGTCCCGTGCCGATCGGTGAAGCCCCCAATCTCAGGACCGAAGCCGATCGAAAAGGTCTTGATCGCAACGCCGCACCAGCGAGCGACCAGAAAATGCCCGAGTTCATGAAAGAAAATGACGACAGTCAGAATGAAGAGGACGCCGATAAACGTGTACATCTTTGTGGGGACCCGGAATTCGGCCGACAGAAGGGCCGCTCAAGTGTCAGATCAAGCAACAGAATGCGACTACTTAGTGGCTCTCCGGCCCTTATGCAAACCGCGGCAGCAAAGACTGCGCATGCCGGCGCGCTTCGGCGTCGATGGCAAGCACATCCTCAACGCTACGGCGCTCGCCCGCGGTCAAACCGGCGCCTGATTCGAGCGTCGCCTCAACCAGGGCGGCAATGGCAAGAAAGCCGATCCTTCCACCGAGGAAGGCCTCCACCGCGACTTCATTGGCGGCATTGAGCACGGTGCCCGCGTTTGCGCCTGCGGCAAGGACTTCGCGGGCCAAACGAAGGGCTGGGAATCGCTCGAAGTCTGGCGGCTCGAAGGTCAGCGTTCCAAGCTCCGCAAAGTCGAGCCGTTTGGTCGGCGCGTCCATGCGTTCCGGCCAGGCGAGGCTATAGGCGATGGGCGTGCGCATATCGGGGCTGCTCATTTGCGCCAGCACCGACCCATCGCTGAGATAGACAAGACAATGCACAATCGATTGCGGGTGGATCAGCACGCCGAGCTTTTCTGCCGGCAGCGAGAACAGGTGATGCGCTTCCAGGAGCTCGAGACCCTTGTTCATCAGCGTTGCCGAATCGGTGGTCACTTTGGGCCCCATGGACCAGTTGGGATGGTTGAGCGCCTGTTCGGGGCGCACCGCCTTCATCGCTTCGACGCTCCAACTGCGGAATGGGCCGCCGGAGGCGGTCAGGCAAACCTGTTCGAGCCGGTCCGCCCGCGTGCCCGCCATCACCTGCATGACCGCCGAGTGTTCCGAATCGACGGGCAGCAGCGTCGCCTTCGCGCGTGAGACCTCGGCCATGAAGACGTCACCGGCCGAGACCAGGCACTCTTTGTTAGCAAGCGCAGTCAGGTTCCCTTGCCGGACCGCTTGAAGCGTCGGCTTCAAACCTGCAACGCCGACGATCGCCGCCATCACCCAATCTGCCGGCCGGCTCGCCGCCTCGAGCAGAGCTGCCTCCCCCGCCCCAGTCTCGATGCCGGTGCCGGCGAGCGCGTCTCTTAACGATGAATGTGCTTGCGGGTCGGCGATCACGGCGAGCTCGGCTCTGTGCTTGATGGCAAGCTCGGCAAGACGGACGGCATTGCGTCCGCCAGTCAGAGCAACGACCCGGTACGCAGACGGATCGCGGCCGATGAGATCGAGCGTGCTTTCGCCGATAGAGCCGGTGGCGCCAAGGATGGAAATTCGGCGCGGGCGCGCCGCTTGCGGCTCGATCTCGACGTTAAGCGGTGTGACGGACGGGAGCACGGAGACCCAATTTCTACCAAACAAGCAGGCCGCGGCCGGGAGCGGTGGGATCGCGGAGCGCAATGACAGCGGCTAGGACGGCAGCGAACAGGAGGCCGTCTATGCGATCAAGCAGCCCGCCATGCCCTGGGATAAGCCCACTCATGTCCTTCGCGCCAAATTGGCGCTTCACCCAACTCTCAAATAAATCTCCCGCCTGGCAAGCCAGGGCGAGCCCCAGGCTTACCAGTATAAGCCACCAGACCGAACCGCTTTGAAGGACCGTCGCAAAGACAAGGCCGACGAGCAAGGGCGTAATCACGCCGGCGAAAAACCCACTCCAAGTCTTCAGCGGCGAAATGCGGGGGGCGAGCTTGGGACCGCCAATCAAACGCCCGCCCACATAGGATGCCGTATCCGTCGTCCATGCGACCGCAAAGAGGTAGATCACGGCGACGGCGCCAAGTGCCGGATCGCTGCGTAGCCAGATCAATGCGGCGGCGGGAAGAGCGGCATAAGCGAGGCCGCCAACCGCCCAGATACGGTTCTGCGAACCGGTAGCCGATAGCAGGATCGCGCCTGCGGTCGCCGCCGTTAGCAAAAACCCGTAATCGGGACGGCCGAGGGCGATACAGATCGCAAGAGCAGCAACGTTGACTGCTGTAATCAGCGCGGTGCTGTCGAAGCCGTTGCCGCGCGTGAGGCGGCCCCACTCCCAGGCGACCAAGCCGCCTCCGACTAGCACCAGAACAAGAAAGCTCCAAGGACTGAAGATCGTGGCACCGACCGCCAGCGCCGCAAGAGCAACGGCTGAGACCACGCGCAACAGGAGTTCCCGCTTAAAAGTGGAGCGCGCTCCCGAAAGGGTCACGCGGTCGATCTCGCCGAAGTGCCGCCAAAGCGGCGGCTGCGACGCTGATACTCGACGATTGCCGCTTCCAAGTCCTCTCGCGAGAAATCAGGCCAATACGTATCGACGAATACGAACTCAGCATAAGCGAGCTGCCAAAGAAGAAAGTTCGACAGACGCAATTCGCCGCTGGTTCGGATCAGAAGGTCAGGATCGGGAAGTTCGGCGGTGTCGAGATAGGATCCGAACCGCTCTTCGGTCACGTCGCTGGCCGCAAGAGACCCGTCGGCAACCGCCTCGGCAATACGGCGGGCGGCGCGGGCGATCTCGTCGCGGGACCCGTAGTTGAAGGCGACGGTGAGATTGAGGGTGGTATTGTTCTTGGTGAGATCAACGGCGTCGTCGATCAGCCGGAGAAGATCGGCCTCAAGCCCGCTCCGCGTGCCGATCACCCGAATCTTCACGCCATTCTTATGCAGATCGGCCAGGTCGCGGCGGACAAAGCGGCGCAACAAACCGAATAGATCGTTGATTTCCTGTTTGGGGCGCGTCCAGTTCTCGGACGAGAAGCTGAACAGGGTAAGATGTGTGATGCCGAGTTCGAGCGCGGCCTCGACCGTGCGCCTGACACTTTCGACGCCCTGACGATGACCTTCGGCCCGGGGCAAGCCACGCTCGGCAGCCCAGCGACCGTTACCATCCATGATGATCGCAACGTGGCGAACGCCCGGTCTATCGGCCGCCTGCCAAGCCAACTTATCCATCGCTACGGTCACGTTCGGCTCCTGGTTAAGGACAACGGCATGTGGTGTGGCTTCGCTTCGTCATACCTGCATGATTTCGGCTTCCTTGGTGGCAAGGGCCTCGTCAATTTCCTTGATAACCTTGTCGGTCAACTCCTGCACCTTGGCTGACAGCGTGTGGTGTTCGTCTTTACCCATTTCGTGGTCCTTCTCGGCACGCTTGAGATGTTCCATGCCGTCACGGCGAACATTACGCACTGCAACCCGAGTCTGTTCGGCATATTTGTGAGCGACCTTGGCAATCTCCTGACGCCGTTCCTCGTTCAGTTCGGGAATCGGCAAGCGCATGAGCTGTCCCTCAACAACAGGATTCAGTCCCAAATCGGACTCCCTGATGGCACGCTCTACAGCGCCGACCTGGCTCCGATCCCAGACCTGCACGGTGATCAAGCGCGGCTCTGGAACATTGACCGTGGCGAGCTGATTGAGCGGCGTGGGATTGCCATAAGCCATCACGTTAATCGGGTCGAGCAGGCTCGCACTCGCGCGACCGGTCCTTAAGCCGCCGAATTCCTGCTTCAGCACGCCAAGAGCGCCGCGCATGCGTCGTTCAATCTCTTTTAGGTCGAAGGTCTCCATATTTCCTGCCTCCGCGCCGAAATTTGCCTTGGGCCATGGCTCAAGACCTCCACGTCACGATTCTGCTCAACCCCCTCCGCCGTCGATCGTGGTCGAGAAGCCCTTTCCTTTCAAGACCTCTGCCAGACCGCCTTGGCTTTTGATTGAAAACACAATTATCGGAATCCGGTTGTCCCGGGCAAGGGCGATCGCGGCGCCGTCCATAATACGCAAATCTTGCTTAAGAACCTCGTCATAGGACAGCCGGTCATAGCGCTGCGCACCCGGGTCCCTTCGCGGGTCGGCGCTGTAGACCCCGTCGACCTGGGTGGCCTTGAGCAGCGCATCGCAGCCCATCTCGGCTGCCCGTAAGGCTGCCGCCGTGTCGGTGGTGAAATAGGGGTTTCCGGTCCCCCCGACGAAAATGACCACCCGTCCCTTGGCGAGATGATCGAGAGCCTTGTCGCGGATATAGGCCTCGCACACGGTCGGCATCGGGATCGCCGACATCACCCGTGCCGTCACGCCTTCACTCTCCATTGCAGTCTGAAGTGCAAGGCCGTTCATGACCGTCGCCAGCATGCCCATATAGTCGGCGCGCGCGCGGCCCATGCCGCCGGCCGCCGCGATCAGACCACGATAGATATTGCCGGCTCCAACAACGAGACAGATTTCGGCACCGGAGGCGGCAGCCTGGGCAATATCGCGCGCGATTGGCGCGAGCACATCGAGGTCGATGCCGTAGCCCTTGTCACCGGCGAGGGCTTCTCCCGAGAGCTTCAACAGCACGCGGCGATAGCGAAGGTCTTTGGCCGTTGGGGTATTTGCCATCAGCCCTCCTCCCGCTTGCAATCGACCCCCGGCCTTTACGTCGGTTCGTCTGCGGTGCGGTCGATCCCTTCACCGAGCGCGAACCGGTGAAAGCCGGTAATCTTGATTGGAGCGCCTACCGCCTTCTCGGCGTCAGCTATTGCCGCCGCCACCGTCTTGTCCGGATCGTGCACGAAGGCTTGCGCAAGCAGCACCACGTCTTCATAGAATTTGCGCAAGCGGCCTTCGACCATTTTCTCGATCACTGGCGCAGGCTTGCCCGATTCCTTGGCTTGCTCGGTCAGAATTGCTTTCTCGCGCGCGACGATCGTCTCATCGAGGCTTTCAACGTCGACGGCTTGCGGATTGGCCGCAGCAATGTGCATGGCAACCTGCTTGCCGAAGCCCGCGAGTTGTTCCGGCTCGCCTTTAGACTCCAGCGCGACGACAACTCCGATCTTGCCAAGCCCTGGAGCCATCATGTTGTGCACGTAACTTGCCACAGTCCCGTTCTTGACGTCGATGAAGGCGGTACGGCGCAGCGTCATGTTCTCGCCGATCGTGCCGATCATCTCTTTGAGCGTATCGGCGACGGTTGAGGTTCCGTCCGGAAACTTGGCTTCGAGCAGCTTGTCGAGATCTCCCTTGGCGGCGACGGCCGCCTTGGCGATCCCTGAGGCCATGGTCTGGAACGTCTCATTGCGCGCGACGAAATCCGTTTCCGAGTTGACTTCGACCAGCGCGGCCTCCTTCGCGTTGGCGGCAAGTCCGATCAGCCCTTCGGCAGCAACGCGTCCGGCCTTCTTGGCGGCCTTGGCCAGCCCCTTGGCTCTCAGCCAGTCGACCGCGGCCTCCATGTCGCCGTCGGTTTCGGCGAGCGCCGCTTTGCAATCCATCATGCCTGCGCCGGTCTTGTCGCGCAGCTCTTTCACCGTGGTTGCGGTAATCGTTGCCATCCCTCGCCTCAATCGCTCTTGTCTTCAGCCTTAGAGGCTTGCTCTTCCGGTTCAGCAGGCTTCTCGCCCGATGCGGCGGCACTCTCTTCGGTTGAGGCTGGCTTCTCCTCCGATGCAGCGGCGCTCTCCTCGGTTGAGGCGGGCTTCTCCTCCGATGCGGCAGCCTTCGGCTTGCGGGCAGGCTTCTTGCCGTCGCTCTTACCTTTGCCGCCCCCTTTGGCCTCACTGCGCGCACCCTTCTTTCGCGCCCGCCGTTCGGTCTCCCCGGAACTCTCGCCACCCTCGAGGCCCTGCTCGGGAACAGGTTCCTCGGCGGCGCCGAGATCGGATCCGGCCGCGCCTTGTGCCCGCTCAATCCCATCGATTGCAGCGCGCGCGATCAGGTCGCAATAAAGGGTGATGGCCCGTCCGGCATCGTCATTGCCAGGGATCGGGTGGCTAATGCCGTCGGGATCGCTATTCGAATCGACCACCGCCACCACCGGCAGATGGAGCTTGCGCGCCTCGGCGATGGCAATCGACTCCTTGTTGGTGTCGATGACGAATATCAGATCCGGCAGCGCTCCCATGTCCTTGATACCGCCAAGCGATCGCTCGAGTTTGTCCTTCTCGCGGGTGAGTTGGAGCAGCTCCTTTTTGGTAAGGCCGTGCGCCTCGCCTTGCAGCAACTCCTCAAGCGTTTTGAGCCGCTTGATCGAGTTGGAGATGGTGCGCCAATTGGTCAGCGTCCCGCCGAGCCAACGGTGATTGATGAAGTACTGAGCGCATGATTTGGCCGCATCGGCCACGGCCTCGGAGGCTTGGCGCTTGGTTCCCACAAACAGCACGCGGCCGCCTTTTGCCACGACATCGGACACGGTCAGCAGCGCCTGATGGAGCAGCGGTACGGTCTGGGTGAGATCGATAATATGGATGTTGTTGCGGGAGCCGTAGATGAACGGCCCCATCTTCGGATTCCAGCGGTGGGTCTGATGACCGAAATGCACGCCGGCTTCGAGCAGCTGGCGCATAGTAACATCGGGCAGTGCCATGGGACTGCGAACTCCTTTTTCCGGTTTTGCCGCCGCAGGACAGGAAGACCGGGAGTTTTACCCCCCAAGTCACCGGAGCGAGCGCCGAGGCAAGGAAGCCTCAGTGACGCTTAGCGTCCCGCGTGTGAGATGGTGCGGTTTATAGGGAGCGCCTTCCCCCTTGGCAAGTCCCGCGCTCGTGGCCCCCGGCCTCTCAAAGCGCCCTGATCTGGGCCACACCCTCCACCAGCTTGAGCACGCTTCTTTGCCTTGGGGTCGAATCGATCCCCTGCGGCAGCACGAACTCCACTTCGCTGGAGAGGTCTTTGAGGCGCAGCACAAGGTGGAACTGGCCCTGCCCGCCCGATCCGGCCTGCTCGGCGAGGGGCGCCAGAGCACGAACATCCTCGACAAAGACCTTCATGCCGGCGTGGCAGGCTTCCGCGGCACGTTCCAGCGAGTCGATGCGGTGGACCCTGACCCTGACGCTTTCCCCGTCAGCTTCGGCCTCGACATGGAGCAAAACCGCGGTCCCGGGCTCTAGCAGAGGCCGCGCGGCCGCCAGCGCCTCGGAAAACACCACGGCTTCGAACTGCCCGGTCGAGTCCGAAAAGGCCACAAAGGCATAAGAATTACCGGTTTTGCCCTTGCGCTCCCGGGCATGAAGCACCGTGCCGGCGAGCGTGCCGACCACACGGCGAGCGCGTGCCTTGGCGGCAAACTCCACCCAGGTTTCGGCGCCGAGCGCCTCCAGCACTTCCTTGTAGTCGTCGAGCGGATGGCCGGTGAGGAAAAAGCCGACGGCCTCGAATTCGTGCGATAGCCGGTCGGTCGCCACCCATGGTCGTTCCGCGGGGAGTTCGATGGGAGGCGGTGTGTGCCCCTCCCCCGAAAACAGATCGTCCTGGCCTTCGGTGCTCGCCTCAAGTGAACGGTTGCCTGCCGCGATCAGGTGATCGACGTTGGCAAACGCGGTGGCGCGATCGACGCCAAGTTCGTCCAGAGCACCGGCCGCGGCGATCGTCTCCAAGGCCCGCTTATTGATGAAACGCGGATTGAGCCGCCGGGCGAAATCCGAAATGTCGCCAAACGGTCCCCGCTCCTCGCGCTCCTCGACAAGATGCTCAACCGCTTGGCGGCCGACATTCTTCAACGCCGCAAGCGAATAGCGGATCGAGTCCTCGCCCGGGTTAAAGTCGACCTCCGAGCGGTTGACCGAGGGCGGGTCGATACGGATGCCAAGACGCCGCGCTTCTTGCGCGAAACCGCTCAGCTTGTCGGCATTGCCCATATCGAGCGTCATCGACGCCGCCAGGAACTCGGTCGGATAGTTGGCTTTGAAGTAAGCGGTCTGATAGGCGATCAGGGCGTAAGCGGCCGCATGCGATTTATTGAAACCGTAGCCGGCAAACTTCGCCACCAGCTCGAAGATATATTCGGCGCGCGCGCGGTCGACACCGTTGGCGATTGCGCCCTCGACAAAACGGGATTTCTGCGCCGCCATCTCTTTCTTGATCTTCTTGCCCATGGCGCGGCGAAGCAAATCGGCCTCGCCAAGCGAGAAGCCTGACAGCACTTGCGCAATCTCCATCACCTGCTCTTGGTAGATGATGACTCCGTACGTCTCATCGAGGATCGGCACGATCGAGTCATGCAAGGTCTCAATCGACTCGCGCTTATGCTTACGGTTCACGTAGGAATCGATATTGTCCATCGGACCCGGCCGGTAAAGCGCCACGATGGCGATGATGTCCTCGAAACGGTCAGGCTTGAGTTTCCTCAACGCATCGCGCATGCCCTGACCTTCGAGCTGGAACACGCCGACCGTGTCGCCCTTTTGCAGCAAGTCGAAGGTGGCGGCGTCGTCGAGGGGGATCTTAGCCGCATCGATCTCGACGCCCCGCCGCGCGATGAGTTTCCGGGCCGTATCGATGACGGTCAGGGTCTTGAGCCCGAGAAAGTCGAATTTCACCAATCCCGCCGCCTCGGCCCATTTCATACTGAATTGCGTGGCCGGCAACTGAGCCCGCGCATCCCGGTAAAGCGGCACAAGCTCCATCAGGGGGCGGTCGGCAATGACGACACCCGCCGCATGGGTCGAGGCATGGCGATAAAGGCCCTCGAGGCGCTGGCCGATATCGAGCAGCTTGGCGACGATCGGTTCTGCGTCGCGTGCTTCCTGAAGACGCGGCTCGCCGGCGATGGCCTGCGATAGCGTGACAGGGTTGGCCGGGTTCATCGGCACGAGCTTGCACAAGCGGTCGACCTGGCCGTAGGGCATCTGCAACACACGGCCGACGTCGCGCAAGACCGCCCGCGCCTGGAGCTTACCAAACGTGATGATATGGGCGACGCGATGAGCGCCATAGCGCTCACGCACATAGGCGATTACCTCGTCGCGGCGATCCTGGCAGAAGTCGATGTCGAAATCGGGCATCGACACGCGCTCCGGATTCAAAAAGCGCTCGAACAGCAGCCCGAAGCGGATCGGATCGAGATCGGTGATGGTCAGCGCATAGGCAACCAGCGAGCCCGCGCCCGATCCGCGGCCCGGCCCCACGGGAATGCCTTGAGCCTTGGCCCATTTGATGAAGTCGGCAACGATCAGGAAATAGCCCTGATAGTTCATGCCGGTGATGACATCGAGCTCGAAAGCAAGGCGCTCGGCATAGCCGGCCGCGTCATGGCCGGGCGCCATGCCGTGCCGAGCGAGCCGCTCTTTCAAACCCTGTTCCGATTGGCGCCTTAACTCTTCCGCTTCGGTCCCGTCGCCCGCGCTTGAAGCGGCATCGGGGTTAAGGAATGGCGGGAGAATCGGTTTGCGCTTGTGGGGCCGATAGGCACAGCGGCGCGCAATCTCGACCGTCGTGTCCAACGCTTCGGGCAGGTCGGCGAACAGCGCCCGCATCTCATCGCTTGTCTTGAAATAATGCGCAGGGCTCAGGCGCCGCCGATCGTCCACGGCGACATAGCTTCCTGCGGCAATGCAAAGCAGCGCGTCGTGAGCCTCGAAGTCTTCTGCGCTGGCAAAATAGGGCTCATTAGTCGCAACGATGGGGAGATCGAGATCGTAGGCGAGCTTGAGCAGAAGAGGCTCGACCGTCCGTTCCTGTGGCAGCCCGTGGCGCTGGAGCTCGATATAGAAACGATCGCCGAAAATGTTTTTCAGCTCTTGAGCCTGGAACCGGGCAAGCTCGAGATTGCCTTCCGCCAGGCTCGCGTCGATCGGTCCTTCAAGCCCGCCGCTCAGAGCAATCAGCCCTTCGGCCCGGCTCGCAAGATCCGCGATGGCGGTCACCACCTCGCCCGTTTCGCTTGCGGCGAAATGGGCCTCGGTCGAGAGGCGCATGAGATTGGCATATCCTTGCGCGTCTTTGGCGAGCAGCGCGATACGCCCATCGGCGCGAGTCCGGTGCGGATCGGTACCCGGACCGGGTGTCTGCGCCTTGCTCGCGAACGCCAGCGACAGCGTCATGCCGATAATCGGCTGGACACCTGCCTTGGCGAGGGTTTCGGAAAATTCGAGCGCCCCGAACAGATTGTCGGTGTCGGTCAGGGCAAGCGCAGGCGCGCCGTCGGCCCGGGCGAGCGCGGCAAGCCGTTGAATGGTGAGCGCGCCCTCAAGCAGCGAATAGGCCGAATGCACCTTCAGATGCACAAAAGGCTGACCTTCGGCTGCCATGTCTCTTATCCCTGTGTTCAGCTTGCCTCCCCGGACCCTGACGGATTCGTGGGCCGCGCCGAAGAGCCTGCCCCGGGTAATCCCCGGTTTCCCGTTGCCGGCAGGGACAGTTTATGTTCTTCTTTTGTTCACGGCAAGTTTGGGGCTAGATGACCTCGGCTTCGGCCACCACCACCTCTTCGGCGACGAGGCGCCCTTCCACAAGGCGAAGGGTGCGGTCCATGCGGGCGGCAAGATCGAGGTTATGAGTCGCCACGACCGCGGCGACGCCCGATCCACGCACGAGCTTCAATAGCTGCTCAAAGACCCGTTCGGCGGTAGGCGGATCCAGATTGCCGGTCGGTTCGTCGGCCAGGAGCACTTTGGGTTCGTTGGCAACGGCCCGGGCAATGGCCACGCGCTGCTGCTCGCCGCCGGACAATTGTGCCGGGCGATGATCCCAGCGCTGTTCGAGACCGAGCGATTTGAGCAGCTCTTTGGCCCGGGCCTCGGCCCGCTCGTGGCTGAGCCCGAGGATGAGCTGCGGCAACACCACATTCTCGAGCGCCGAGAACTCGGGCAGGAGATGGTGGAACTGGTAGATGAAACCGACCTCCATACGGCGCAGGCGCGTTTGCTCGTTGTCGGGAAGCTTTCCGCTATCGACGCCATTGATGATCACTTGACCGTCGTCGGGACGTTCGAGAAGTCCGGCGATGTGAAGCAGCGTCGACTTTCCGGCGCCCGACGGACCGAGCAGCGCAACCGTTTCGCCGGGGAAGAACGAGGCGCTCGCGCCCTTCAGCACATCGATGCGGCGATGGCCTTGCGTGTAGGCGCGCTCGAGCCGATCAAGCCGAAGCACTGGTGACGTCTTGCTATCCACTTTCAACCCTATTCGTAACGCAGCGCTTCGACCGGATCGAGACGGGACGCCCGCCAAGAGGGATAAAGCGTGGCGAGAACCGACAGCACAAGCGCCATGATGACCACCGAAATGGTTTCACTCGGGTCCATCTCGGCCGGCAGTTGCGATAAGTAGTAGAGCTCAGGCGCGAACAGCTCCGTATCGGTTAGCCAGCCGATGAGCTCGCGCAAGCGCTCGATATTGGCGCAGACGAGCACACCGAGCAAAAGCCCGGCAAGCGTTCCGACAATACCGATACTCGCACCGGTGATGAAGAAGATCCGCATCACGGCAGCGCGCGAGGCTCCCATTGTGCGTAAGATAGCGATGTCGTGTCCCTTATCCTTCACCAGCATGATCAAACCCGAAATGATGTTGAGTGCGGCGACCAGAACGATCAGCGTGAGGATCAGGAACATCACATTACGTTCGACCTGAAGCGCGGTGAAGAAGGTCGCATTGCGTTGGCGCCAGTCGCTGACATAAATGCTCGAACCGCCGGCCGTGACGATCTCAGGTGCAAGCTTGCCGACATCGTCGGGGGAATCGAGCACGACCTCGAGCACGGTGACGGCATTAGGCTGATTGAAATAGAGCTGCGCCTCTTTGAGCGGCATGAACAGAATACTGGAATCGTATTCGGACATACCGATCTCGAACAGGGCGACGATGGGATAGCGCTTGACTCGCGGTGCGGTGCCAAGCGCCGTGGACGCACCGCGGGGCGTAAGCAGCGAGACTTGATCGCCGACCCTAACGTTAAGCTGGTTCGCAAGGCGCGTGCCGAGAGCAACCCCGGGCACCTGGTCGAAATTATCGAGCGTGCCGAAGCGGATATTGTTGGAGATGGCCTTGAGCTGCTTGAGGTCCGTCTCGCGTAAACCCCGCACCAGGGCGCCGCTCGAGGTCGATGGCGTCGAGACCATGACCTGCCCCTCGACCAGAGGAAGCGCGAATTTGACGCCTGGGACTGCACGAATCTTGGTCGCCACGTCGTCGTAATCGGTGAAATTGGTGAGGCTATGCACGACCACATGGCCGTTCAGCCCCAGCATCTTGTTGAACAACTCTTGGCGGAAGCCGTTCATCACCGCCATCACGATGATAAGAGTGGCAACGCCGAGCATGATGCCGATGAAGGAGAAACCGGCGATGACCGAGATGAAACCCT
>CAZFYL010000016.1:25848-27686 GCA_964523345.1 uncultured Methyloceanibacter sp. | reverse complement strand
CATCTTGTTGCGAGACGGGAGCGCGCGCGAAGCCTAGTTGGCGGCTTCGGTGGCGACCAGTTTCCAGTTCGGATTGCGCGAGGTGACCTCACGCGAGAAGGTCCAGATATCGGTGACCTCGCGCACTTTCTTGGGATCGCCTTCGATCACCTCGCCGTCGGCGTCGCGCGTGACCGAAACGAGTTGGCTCACGAATTTCACCGTGATGTAGGCGGTCCGGTTCTTGACTTCTGCCTCGATGATATCGGCCTTATCGATGCCGACGAGACTGGATTCCATTTTCTCGCCGCGGGTCTCGCGCTCGTGGATCGCGCGCTGGAACCCTTCGTAAACATCGGTGGCGAGAAGCTGGTTCAGCGTGGCGTCGTCGCCTTCGGCGAAGGCCATGACAATCATCTCGTAGGCGCCCTTGGCGCCATCGAGGAATTGGCTCGGATCGAAACCGGGATCGGTGCGCATCAACTTCGTGAGCGACTTTGCAAGCGGACTGTCCTTGGGCGCGTGGCGTCCCAGCCGTTCTTCGATATCTTCCTTCGAGGGGCCTGACATCTCGACCGGCGCATGCCCCGCATGGCCGCGCGGCAGCGTTACCACCGAGTCGTCGGATTCAGCTCTTTTGGCATCCGGCCGGGTGTAAGGATCGTAAGGACGCCGCTCGTTGCCCGTCCGCCGCCCAAGCACGTTGCGCAGGCGGATGAAAATCACCACCGCGAGTACGAGGAACAAGATTGTGTAGATATCGAAAGCTTCACTCATGTCGTGTCAACAACCGGCATCAGAATTTGTGCCCGCGCTCGAAGGCGGAACCGTCCCTAGGAGGAATATTGGGGCGCGCCTAGAGAATTGCCAGCGGGAGCCCTGGCTCGGGGCCGCATTGGGAAGTTTACGGCATCCCCAGGCGCAAAGCCACCCAAAAGCCCCGTTAACGGGCCTTGTCACGGCCAGCGAGGGCAACGCCCGCACCTCAGGACAGGGCTCCACAGGTTTGCAGCCCCCTTCAATCCCATGCTAGCCAGATCGCGGGAGGACGAAACGATGGCGAAAGACGAGGCTCCGGGCGACGAGCCCAAAAAGACCAACGGCGATGGCCCATCGCCGGACTCGCCGCAAGCCGCGCCGTCGCCGGACGCTCAAGGGGCGCCCCAACCCCAGCTCACGATGCTCGCTCTCTACGTTAAGGACCTTTCCTTCGAGAGTCCTACCGCGCCGAAATCGTTGCAGGGTCCGGGTGAAAATCCGCAGCTCAGGGTCAGCGTCAATGTGAATGCCGGGCCTAGGGGAGACGACACTTACGAAGTCGCACTACAATTCGAAGTTCACGCCAACAGCGATCTCGGTGTCATCTACAATGTCGAGCTGACCTATGGCGGCCTGTTCCGCCTGCGCGGCGTTCCCGAGAAC
Source organism: uncultured Methyloceanibacter sp. (assembly GCA_964523345.1). Lineage (GTDB taxonomy): Bacteria > Pseudomonadota > Alphaproteobacteria > Rhizobiales > Methyloligellaceae > Methyloceanibacter. The sequence continues at coordinate 26,285 of CAZFYL010000016.1, read as the reverse complement.
TTGGTTCAACCCGTCCTGTTCGTCGACTGCCCCACGATCCTGTTTCCCTTCGTGCGCCGTGTGCTGGCCGATTCGGTTCGGGACGGAGGCTTTCCCCCGCTATTGCTCGACCCCATCGATTTCTCGAGGCTTTACGCCCAAAATCTTTCCACGGCCCATGGCGACGCCGGCAGCGGCGCCAAGAACTAATAGCGCAGCCAAAGCGCTTCGGCCCCAAGCGCCGCTACGAAAGCACGATGTGCCTCGATTTCTGCCTCCGTCACTCGCGGCGGAAGCTGCCGCGGCCTTTGGGCAACGGCTTCGGCGGCCGTTCCAAAATTGGGCGACTGGGCGCCATTGACCGCAAGCTCAAGCCGCGCCTGATGGCCGCCGACAAGCTCAACATAGACCGAGGCCAGCAATCTGCAGTCGAGCAGGGCGCTGTGCTTCCCGCGTTC
>CAZFYL010000016.1:0-25748 GCA_964523345.1 uncultured Methyloceanibacter sp. | reverse complement strand
CATAGACCGAGGCCAGCAATCTGCAGTCGAGCAGGGCGCTGTGCTTCCCGCGTTCAGACAGATCGATGCCATAGCGCTTGCAGAGTGCGTCTAGGCTGCACGGGGCGCCGGGATGCCTCCGCCGCGCCAGCGCGAGCGTATCCACCACCCGGTCCCAGCGCAAAGGCGGTATCGACAGCCGGTCGAACTCGGCATTGAGGAAGCCGAAATCGAAATTGGCGTTGTGCATCACCAGCATCGCGTCTTCGAGGAAAGTGAGAAACTCGTCGGCCCGCTCGGCGAAACGCGGCTTGTCGCGCAAGAAGTCCAGAGACAGGCCGTGCACCTCATAGGCCTGATTGGGCATATCGCGCTCAGGGTTCAGATGGCAGTGCCAGCTTCGTCCTGTCGGGATGCAGTTGATCAGCTCGATGCAGCCGATCTCGACAATTCGATGCCCGTCGAACGGATCGAGCCCGGTGGTCTCGGTGTCGAGAATGATCTCGCGCAAAGCTTTCCCCGCTAGTCTTGGCGGCGCAGCCGTTCCATGACGCGCCCGTCTCTCCTTTTAAGTGATTCGATGAGTCTATCGATCTCAATCCGTATGTGGTCGAGGCTCGCACCGCCATCCACAACGAAGTCGGCCCGCGCCCGTCTCTCGGCGTCGGGGAGCTGCCGCGCGAGCAGATGTTCGAGCTTGTCGGCGGTCATGCCGGGCCGGGATAGCACTCGGGCGCGTTGCACGTCGTCAGGGGCGCTGACCGCCACGGTGACATCCACGCGCGCGTCGGCCCCGGTCTCGAACAGCAGGGGGATTTCCAGGACTGCGAGGCGCGTCCCCTTGGCTTCCTCTTCGCGCAGGAAATCCAGCTCCGCTTCGATCACCAGGGGATGGACGATCTGCTCGAGCTGCCGCAGCCGCTCCTGCGATCCGGCGATCCGCTCAGACAGAAGCGTCCGATCGACACGCCCCTTCCTGGTGGCACGGGGAAAGGCGGCCTCGATCCGATCCGCCGCCGGGCCGTCATAGAGACGGTGGACGCAAGCATCGGCGTCGAACACCGGAATGCCGTGCTCGGCGAAGCGCTCGGCCGCCGCCGATTTCCCCATGCCGATCCCGCCGGTAAGCCCTACGACCAGCATCACCCCTCTCCAAGCGACGCGGCGATGTGGTCTCGCAAACCGGGACTGACCTCCGGGCGCACGCCGAACCAGCGCTCAAAGCCCGGGACGGCCTGGTAAAGCAGCATGCCGAGCCCGTCGACGGTGCGATTTCCCCTGGCGCGCGCAGCCGCAAGAAGTTCGGTTTCGAGCGGGCTATAGACGATATCGGCGACCACCGCGTCAGGCGGCAGCTCTGCCAGATCGAGGTCGAGGGCGTCTTTGCCCGTCATGCCGAGGCTGGTCGCATTGACCAGGAGCCCGCAACCGGCAAGCGCGGACCCCCGCTTCTGCCAGTCGACCGCCGTCACCGATGGGCCAAATGCCCCCGCAAGGGCGTCCGCGCGGCCGCGCGTCCGGTTGGCGAGCACGATGCGCCCCGCCCCTTCGGCCAGAAGACCGTGCACAATCGCCCGCGCCGCGCCGCCAGCGCCTAACACCATCACCGGCCGCACCTCCTCATTCCAGCTCGGAGCCGCCGCGTCGAGGTTGGTGATGAAGCCATAAGCGTCGGTATTGCCTGCATTGAGCCGGCCCGAATCGTCGAGCCACAGCGTGTTGGCCGCGCCGATCACGCGTGCCGCCTCCTCGGCGACTTCCGCGGCTTGCAAGGCCGCTTCCTTGTGCGGCAGGGTGACGTTGCAGCCTACATACCCGCGCTGTTTGAGCGAGCCGAGAAACTGCGCGAGCTCCTTAGGGCTGACGGCTTCCTTTTCGTAGGCGCCGTCAATGCCGTACTGCTTGAGCCAGTAGCGGTGGATCAGCGGTGAGCGGGAATGCTCGACCGGCCAGCCGATGACACAGGCGCGTTTCATGATCCTTAGCTTTCGATGACCGCCTCGCGCCGAAGCGTATCGAGGAGTGGAATGAGCGGCAGACCGAGGATCGAAAAATAATCCCCCTCGATCCGCTCGAACAGTTGCGCGCCGAGGGACTCGATTTGATAGGCGCCGACCGAGTCGAGAACCTCCTCGCCGGCAGCGGCAAGATAGCGGCCGATAAACTCTGGGGAAAGCGTTCGCATGGTCAGCGTCGCCGTCGTGGTGTCAGCCCAGACGGTATTGCCATTGGTTGCCACGGCGACCGCGGTGTGGAGCGTGTGCTGCTTGCCGCTAAGATCGAGCAATTGGCGGCGCGCCGTTTCCATATCGTCAGGCTTGGTGAACATCCGCCCGCCTTGCGCCAGGACCTGATCGCCGCCGATCACATAAGCCTGAGGGGCAAGCTCGCTCACGGCCTCGGCTTTCGCTCTTGCCAGCACTTCGGCGAGGTCGTGCGGGGCGAGTGCCCCTTCCCCGCCCAGCGCCTGCCGCATGGCCTGCTCATCGAGCCCAGGCGGTTCGACAACGAATGCGAGCCCTGCCGCTTCGAGGATCCGTGCCCGCGACTTGCTGGCGGAGGCGAGGATCAACGGCGGGCGTCCCCCTTGAAGGAAGCCACTCATGCTTCAAGCGCCGGCGCTTCGCGGTCGTGATAGAGGCGGATGATGGCGGCGGCGGTCTCCTCGATCGAACGCCGGGTGACGTCGATAATCGGCCAGCCGTGGCGGGCGCAAAGCTGCCGGGTCTGAGCGATCTCGGCCGCAATCGTATCGCGATCGACATATTCCTCGAGGTGATCGTGGGCATGCTCGATCACGCGGTGATGCCGGACCTGCGCAATCCGCTCGGGACTCGCGACCAGCCCGACGACAAAGGCACTGGTCGGAACTTCCAGCTGAGACGGCAGGGTCATTCCCGGCACGAGCGGTACGTTGGCGGTCTTGAAGCCGCGATTGGCGAGATAGATCGAGGTCGGCGTCTTGGACGTACGGCTGATGCCGACCAGAACGATATCGGCGTCGTTGAGGTTCTGCGGTAAATGGCCATCGTCGTGAAGCATGGTGAAGTTGAGCGCTTCGATCCGGCGGAAATAGTCGGCATCGAGCACGTGCTGGCCGCCCACCGTAGGGGTTGCCGGTGTCCCGAGGTAAGATTCGAACACTTTCAAGATCGGCTTCAGAGCGGCCACGCAAGGCAGGTTCAAGCTCTTGCAGGCGATTTCGAGTTCCTCGGCAAGCTCTTGATTGAACAGCGTATAGAGCACGATCCCGGGTGCCGACTCGATATCCCTCACCACACGCTCGAGCTCGCGGCGGCTTCGTACCAGCGGATGCAGATGCTCGATCGCCCGGGCTTGCGCGTATTGGACCCTCACCGCCTTGGCAATGGTGATGAGCGTCTCTCCGGTTGCATCGGAGATCATATGCAGGTGGAAAGTTCTTGGGATATCCATAGCGATCCCTTTGGATAACTACGATGGCCAAGGGGGGCAACTCCGGCTAGCGTTCCGTCTGCCCTCCTTTCCCAAACATAAGACAAAATTCCTTCACAGATTCGCTCATGTCGAAAGGATGACTCACTTTACCGACATGCCGGCAAGCACTTTTCTCATCCCCAACCTTGCGGGGGTGCTGTCCCCAGCCTATCCGCGTGTTGTGAGTTGCAGCGCTTTGGTATGAATCCCTTCAAAAGAAGGGGCACGCGCTTCCAGGACCGAAGATTGGCACAGCCATTCGCGCGCGCCTCATTCAAGCGTCATGTAGCCCTTTGACAGTCCTGTAGAGAGTGTGGTGACAACAATGAATGTCCGCTATCCACGCCCTAAAAGTAACAGTAAAAAACTATTAGAGACTCTCTTTAGTTAGTATTTTAGGATCGATGTTGCGCGTGCCCTGCTCAGAAAGTTCTCTCCTCAAGGTCCTCGCCGGACAGAAAACCTCTCCCCCGCCGGTCTGGCTCATGCGCCAGGCGGGACGTTATCTCCCGGAATACCGGGAGGTGAGAGCCAAAGTGCCTTCCTTTCTCGATCTTTGCCGTGCGCCGAAACTTGCTGCCGAGGTGACGTTGCAACCGTTGCGGCGCTTTCCGCTCGATGCCGCTATCGTCTTCTCCGATATCCTGATCGTTCCCTATGCTTTAGGACAGAAGGTCGAGTTCGTTGAAGGCGAAGGGCCGAGGCTTGAGGCGGTTGGGGACGGCAAGGCGATTTCAGCCCTTGGGCGGGACGGCGCAGATGAGGCTCTGGCGCCCGTCTACGAAACGATCGAACGCGTCGTGGCCGAACTGCCGGAAGACGTGCCGCTCATCGGCTTTTGCGGAGCACCGTGGACGGTTGCGACTTACATGGTCGAGGGCGCGGGCAGCAAAGATCAGGCCGCGGCGCGACTGCTGGCCTATCGGGATCCTGCGACCTTTCAGCGTCTGATCGATCTCCTGGTGGAGTGCTCGGCGGAGTATCTCGCAAACCAAGTTAAAGCCGGTGCGCGCGTTTTGCAGATTTTCGACAGCTGGGCCGGAAGTCTTGCCGACGACCAATTCAATCGCTGGTGCATTGCCCCGACGAAAAACCTTGTCGAGCGGATCAAAGCCGCGGTGCCCGGCACGCCGGTCATCGGGTTTCCCCGCGGCGCGGGCGTCCTGGCGGAGCGCTATGCCAAGGAAACCGGCATCGATGCGGTCGGCTGCGACACGAGCCAGGCTCTCGATTGGCTGAGAGACCGGCTCCAGCCCCTCATTCCGGTGCAAGGTAATCTCGATCCTGTTCTTCTCGTTGCCGGCGGCGCCGAGCTCGATAAGCGTGTAGAGGCGATTCTCGCGGCGCTGGCCTCAGGCCCCTTCATCTTCAATCTCGGACATGGCATTCTGCCCGACACGCCGATCGGCCACGTCGAACGGCTCATCGGTCTCGTGAAGTCCCGCCCGGTTTAATTGACCGCCGCCGATGCTGCTTGCCTACATCAAGGCGTTCCACGTCATTTCGATCATCGCTTGGATGGCGGGGCTGCTCTACCTGCCGCGGCTCTTCGTCTATCACGCGACGAGCAAGGTCGGCTCCGAGCAGTCGGAGACCTTCAAGGTGATGGAGCGGCGCCTGCTGCGCTATATCACCACGCCGGCGATGATCGCGAGCTGGGCGTTCGGCTTGACGCTCGTCTTTTTGGGCGCGGTCAACTGGGCTCACGCCGGCTGGTTTCACGCCAAGCTTATTCTCGTCTTGGCGCTATCGGCCTATCATGGCCTCCTTGCCGTTTGGACCAAGGATTTCGCCCTGGATCGAAATACGCGGTCGGCGCGTTTTTACCGTATCGCCAACGAGATCCCGACGATCCTCATGATCTTCATCGTGATTCTCGCGGTTGTTCGCCCCTTTTAGGAGCCTGGCCAAGGCTATTTCGCCCGCCGGTTTGGTCTGCTATAAGGGATGAGTCGCATCCAATTCGGGGCGCTGTCGCGGCCCGCTTTTCCCCAAAAGATCGGGTCACCCGGAGTGGAGCAGGCGTCCAATCTCGCCTTCCCGCCGAGGCCTTTCCAATCTCCTTCCTTAAAGACCGTGCTGCCGCCCGCGCGGAACTCGAAACCATCTAAGTCATCAATGTTTCCTCTGGAGTAGCACTGCATGCAGGAAATGAAGCTGCAGGATTTGAAGACCAAATCGCCGACGGAGCTCTTGAGTTTCGCCGAGGAGGTCGATGTCGAGAACGCGAGCGCCATGCGCAAGCAAGAGCTCATGTTCGCGATACTGAAACAACTGGCCGCCCGTGACGTCGACATCACCGGCATGGGCGTGGTCGAGGTGCTCCAGGATGGTTTCGGCTTCCTGCGCTCGCCCGACTCAAATTATCTCGCAGGCCCTGACGATATCTATATCTCGCCTTCGCAGATCAGGCGCTTCGGTCTTCGCACCGGCGACACGGTCGAAGGGCAGATCAGGAGCCCGAAAGACGGCGAGCGCTATTTCGCCCTGCTCAAAGTCAACACCATCAATTTCGAGGATCCCGAGAAGCAGCGCCACAAGATCCATTTCGACAATCTGACGCCGCTCTATCCCGACGAGTGGCTGCAGATGGAGACCGACGATCCGACCCGGAAAGACATGACGGGACGTGTCATCGACATCGTGTCCCCGCTTGGCAAGGGGCAGCGCGGTCTGATCGTGGCGCAGCCGCGCACCGGTAAGACCATCATCCTTCAGAATATCGCCCATTCGGTGACTGCCAATCATCCCGAGTGTTACCTCATCGTCCTGCTCATCGACGAGCGCCCGGAAGAGGTGACCGACATGCAGCGCTCGGTGAACGGTGAGGTGATCTCGTCGACCTTCGATGAGCCGGCTTCGCGTCACGTGCAGGTCGCCGAGATGGTCATCGAGAAAGCCAAGCGGCTGGTCGAACATAAGCGCGACGTGGTGATCCTGCTCGATTCGATCACGCGGCTCGGCCGTGCTTACAACACCGTGGTGCCGTCCTCGGGCAAGGTGCTGACCGGCGGTGTCGATGCCAACGCACTGCAGCGGCCGAAGCGCTTCTTCGGCGCCGCGCGCAATATCGAGGAGGGCGGCTCGCTCACCATCATCGCGACCGCTCTGATCGATACCGGCAGCCGCATGGACGAAGTGATCTTCGAGGAGTTCAAGGGCACCGGTAACTCGGAACTCGTGCTCGACCGCAAAGTGGCCGACAAGCGCACCTTCCCGGCGATCGACATCGCCCGCTCCGGTACCCGCAAAGAAGAGCTCCTGGTGCCGCCGGATCAACTCAAGAAGATGTACGTGCTCCGCCGCATCCTGAACCCGATGGGCACGCAGGACGCGATCGAGTTCTTGCTCGACAAGCTGAAGCAAACCAAGAACAACGGCGATTTCTTCGAGTCGATGAATACCTAGCCCTGCGCTTCCGAGGCTGACGGCGTCGAGGCTTGCTCCGATGCCGATGCGTGATCGCACGGCGACCCGGGCTCGAAAGGGATCTTGAGCTGTCGCGCGTAGTTTTGCGGGAAATGCGGGCAGTCCTGAATGCCGATATCGGCCACGCCAGGCTTGCCGGCTGAACCCGGCCGATAGCTTCCCAACATCTTGTCCCACACCGTCAGGAACAGCCCGAAATTGACGTCGCCGTCACCGGCCCAATTGACGTGGTGCAGTCTGTGGACCGGACCGATGGAGAGCAACGAGGTCAGCGGCCCGAGCCGATAATCCACGTTGGCATGCTGCACGTTGAGCTGGATGGCGACAGCGACACCGAGTGCGGCGGCGACCGGAACCGGCAAGCCGATCAGGACCAAAGGCAGTATGCCGAGGGACAGGTCGATGGCTTGATGCAGCGGGTGCCGGACAAAGCCGTTGAAACCGTAGAGCCGGTGGACGCCGTGATGAATGGAATGAAACTTCCACAGCCAGCCGATGCGATGGCTCCAATAGTGAACCAGTGTCATGACGCAATCGGCAACGATGAGCGCAAGCACGAACTGCACGACGAACGGCAGAGACCGCGGCCAGAGATGCCACGCCGGCAAACTCAGGGTGATCAGCAGCAAGATCCCAAGTGAGATCAGATTGGCGATCTCATAGACGACAGCGTGGGCGGCGTCCTTGCCGAAATCGTCGTGGCCGTGGTTCCACTCTTCTTCATAGGGAAGCACCTGCTCCATCAAGAAGGACAGTCCGATGGCGGCGAGGATAACGAAGGCGAGCAACAGATAGGGGTGGCCGTTGGCCATCATGTAGATGGCAACCCCGATCAGCCCGAGCATCATCGTCGGCACGTAGAGATAACGGGCGAAGAAACGCAAAGCCGTCATAGGAGGTCCCACGGGAGGACTATGCTTTTTCTGCGCTGCATATTGTTTGCCACTCGAACAAAGTCAAACAATTGCGACGTTTCGCGCAAGTTTAACGGTTTCCACGAGAGCCGCCGGCTCGGTGACCGGCGGGGAACATAGCGGTCCGATGCAGACATAGGCCGTCGGCTTGCCGTTGATCGCCGTCTTGCCGTGCGCGGGTGAGGCGGATGGCAGCACCTCCCCTTCCCGCACTTCCCGGATGACCGCGCCAGGCAAAGACACATCGGCAAGCGCGCGGCGCAAGGGTCCAGCGTCCGCGCCTTGCGGCACGATCAGTACAATGAGTGCGGGCGCGTAAACGTCGAGTGCCGCGGCAAGAAGGCCGGAATGCGCGAACACGTTCTCGCTCATCGCGCCGGCAAAGCACCGCAGAATCGCATCGGCGCGTTCGCGGTTACGCTCTTCGCCGGTCCATAGGTAAAGCGCCATGAGGTTCGACACCATCACGGCATTGGCGTTCGGCGTGGCGTCGTCCTGGCCGCTGAACGGGCGTACGATCAAATCGGAGGTATCGTCCGCGGCGAAGTAATAGCCGCCGAGATCCGGCGACCAGTAATGCCGATCCAGCACGTCAACCCATTCGCGAGCACGTGCGATGTAGCTCTCGTTCGCCGTCGCGTTGGCAAGAGCGAGCGCGGCCCCGATCATGTCGGCATAGTCGTTGGCGGTGGCCGGCGCTTTCGCCTCTCCCGCGCGGTAAGCGTGCAGCAGCCGTCCGTCCGATATCATCCGAGTACTGATGAAGTTGAAGGCGTCCTCAGCGGCCTTGAGCCAATCGGCGCGGCCAAAAACGTCCGCGGCATTGGCAAGTGCGGCGATCATCAATCCGTTCCAGTCGGCAAGCACCTTGTCGTCGAAGCCGGGCCGCACGCGCGCAGCGCGCCGCGCGAGCAATTTTTCGCGCAATCCCGCGAGGCGAGCTTCCGTTTCGGCGTCGCGCAGCTCGACGGCGCCGAGCCGATTGAGGATGTTGTGGCCTTCGAAATTTCCCTGCGCGGTCACGTCATAAATTTCGGCGAAGAGTTTTGCGTCCTCAGGCTCGAGCAACTCTTCGATCTCGGCGAGGCTCCACACATAGAACTTTCCCTCCTCGCCTTCGCTGTCGGCATCGAGCGATGACGCAAACGCACCGCCGTCCACCGTCATTTCGCGCAGCAGCCAGTCGATGGTCTCCTCGATGCGTATGGCGTAGAGCGGCGACTTCGTCTCGCGCCACGCCTCGGTCATCATGGTGATGAGTTGCGCGTTGTCGTACAGCATCTTTTCGAAATGCGGCACGAGCCAGCGCTCATCGACGCTGTAACGGGCAAAGCCGCCGCCGAGATGATCGTAGATGCCGCCTTGGGCGATTTGCGTCAGCGTGAGATCGACGGCTTCGCGCGTGTGCGGAAGACCGTAGCGAAGGCCGGCGCGCCACAGGAAGCCGACGAATTGTGCTTGCGGAAATTTCGGCGCGCCTCTGATCCCGCCATGAACCGGATCGACCGCCTGCACCAAACGAGACGCTAGATCGACGAGGCGTGCCTCAGACGGTGGCGCAACACCGGTATCGCTGGCCCGCGGCGCAAGCCGCTCCGTCAACGCGTCCGCGTTCTGCCGGACCTTGTCTTTTTCGTCGCGATAGATTCGCGCCACTGCATTCAGTACACGGACGAATGAGGGCCGGCCGTATCGTTCCTCTTTGGGGAAGTAGGTGCCGCCCCAGAACGGTTCTCCGTCGGAAGTGAGGAACATGGTCAGCGGCCAGCCGCCCTGCTCGCCGAGCGCATGCAGCGCCCCCATATAGATCGCATCGATGTCGGGGCGCTCCTCGCGGTCCACTTTGATGTTGACGAACAGGTCGTTCATCACCGCGGCCGTGGCCTCGTCTTCGAAGCTCTCATGGGCCATCACGTGGCACCAATGGCACGCGGCGTAGCCGACCGAGAGCAGGATCGGTTTCCCGGTCTGGCGTGCCTCCTGGAGCGCCGCCTCGCCCCAGGGACGCCAGTGGACGGGGTTGTCCTGGTGCTGGAGAAGATACGGGCTCGTCTCTCGCCCGAGCCGGTTACCGTCAGCGCGCTCCTGCATGGTCCTTCCTTCGCTTGCGCCCTAGGATAACCCCTCAGACCGGAAGATGGGCCAGGCAATGACAATCCGCCGCTACCCCTTGTTTTTCGACTTATCATGAGCGCTTTCGACACCATTGTTGCGCCAGCCAGCGGCGCTGGCCTTGCCGCAATCGCCGTGATCCGCATTTCCGGTCCTAAGACGCGCGATGTCCTGGAGGCGCTTTGCGGCGGCGTCCCGCCTCCCCGCCGCGCAAGTTTGCGCGCGATCGCATCGCCGGACGGACAGCTTCTCGATCGCGGGCTCGTGCTGTGGTTCGAAGGTCCGGCGAGCTTCATCGGCGAAGACATGGCCGAGCTTCACGTGCATGGCAGCCGCGCCGTGATCCGCGGGGTTGTCAACGCAGTGTTGGCGCTGTCCGGCACCCGGCTGGCCGAGCCAGGCGAGTTCGCGCGCCGTGCCTTCGAGAACGGCAAGCTCGACCTGACCGAAGTCGAAGGGCTTGCCGATCTCGTCAACGCCGAGACCGAGTCGCAACGCCGTCAGGCTCTAGCTCAAGCAGAAGGATCTCTGCGCGCGCTCTATGAGGGCTGGCGCGTCGGCCTGCTGCAAGCGCAGGCGCTGATCGAGGCCGGCCTCGACTTCGCCGACGAAGGCGACGTGGTGGCCGACGTAGCCGCCAAGGCCGAGCCAATTATCGCGAGCCTCCGCACCGCGATCGCGCGGCATCTGTCCGATCGGAGCGGAGAGCGGCTCCGCGACGGGTTCAAGGTCGTCATCGCCGGCGCGCCGAACGCCGGCAAGTCGAGCCTCCTGAACGCGTTCGCTAAGCGTGACGCAGCGATCGTGTCGGAGGAGGCGGGCACCACGCGCGACGTCATCGAGGTTCATCTCGATCTTGGCGGCCTGCCGGTCATGCTGATCGACACGGCGGGCTTGCGCGAGGCGGAAGGGAAGATCGAGGCCGAAGGGGTCAAGCGGGCGCTGGCGCGCGCGAGCGAGGCCAACCTCGTGCTGTGGGTGGTCGATGCATCCGATCCGCAATGGGATGCGCCGCGCGCGCTTGAGCCCTGCGGCGCGGCCCGGATCGCGATCCTGAACAAGATCGACCTTGCACCCGAGCAAGCAGGCACCAGCGACTATCTCAGAGTTTCGGCCAAGACCGGGGAGGGGATCGGGCACCTTGTCGACGAGCTTTCCGAGAAAGCCAGCCTTGCCGTGGGCACTGGCTCTGGCGCGCCGGTTCTGACCCGTGCCCGCCACCGGGCCGAGCTCGAAGCCGCCCAGGCCGCGCTGGAGCGCTTCCGCGATCCGGCGCTTCCGCCGGAGCTCAAGGCCGAGGAGCTGCGCGCTGCCGCTCACCATCTCGGCCGGCTGACGGGGCGGATCGATGTCGAGGAGGTGCTTGGCGCCATTTTCGGCGAGTTCTGCATCGGCAAATGAGGCGGCATCTGATTCACGTGAAACATTCAGGCCGCTTTGACGCCAGCCCCCGAACCGACTAGGTACGCGCCATGAAACGCTTCGATGTCATCGTCATTGGCGGCGGCCATGCCGGCTGCGAGGCCGCGTCGGCGGCGGCGCGCATGGGCGCGCGGACGGCGCTTGTGACCCACAGCGCGTCGACCATCGGCGAGATGTCCTGCAATCCGGCCATCGGCGGCTTGGGCAAAGGCCATCTCGTGCGCGAGATCGACGCGCTCGATGGGCTGATGGGCCGCGTGGCCGACCAGGCCGGTATCCAGTTCAGGGTTCTGAACCGGAGCAAGGGTCCTGCCGTCCAGGGCCCCCGCGCCCAGGCCGACCGGGCGCTCTACCGGAAGGCCATGCAGGCGGCGATCGCGGCCACGGCCGGGCTCGAAGTCATCGAGGCCGCGGTCGAAGACCTGATAGTCGACGAGGGCGCGGCAACCGGCGTCGTCACGAGCGACGGAACGCGGCTTGTCGCCGGCGCGGTGGTTCTGACCACGGGAACGTTCCTGCGCGGCCTCATCCATATCGGCGAGCGCAAGATCCCCGCGGGGCGCTTCGGCGAGGCCCCTGCCCTTGGTCTTTCTGACCGGCTCAACGCGCTCGGTTTGCGCATGGGCCGGCTCAAGACCGGTACCCCGCCCCGGCTCGACGGCCGCACCATTCGCTGGGACGATCTCGAGGTGCAGAACGGCGACGATCCCCCCCGGCCCTTCTCGTTCCTGACCGACAAGATCACGACGCCTCAGATCGCCTGCCATATCACCCATACCAACGAAGCGACCCACGCCATCATCGCGCAAAATCTTGCCCGCGCGCCGATGTACTCAGGCGCGATCGAGAGCACCGGCCCGCGCTATTGTCCCTCGATCGAGGACAAGGTCGTGCGCTTCCAAGAGCGCGGCAGTCATCAGATCTTTCTTGAGCCTGAAGGCCTCGAAGACGACACGGTCTATCCCAACGGCATCTCGACCTCGTTGCCCGAGGACGTCCAGCACGCGTTCGTCGCGACCATTCCGGGATTGGAAACCGCGTGCGTGATCAGGCCGGGCTACGCCATAGAATACGATTACATCGATCCGCGCGAGCTGACCGCGGGCCTCGAAGTCAAAGCCGTCGCGGGATTGTTTCTGGCCGGTCAAATCAACGGGACCACCGGTTACGAGGAGGCGGCGGGGCAGGGGCTCATCGCCGGGATCAACGCAAGCCTGTCGGCGTCGGGCACCGAGCGGCGTTTTAGCGTGAGCCGTGCCGACGGCTATCTCGGCGTCATGATCGACGACCTGGTGACCCGCGGCGTGACAGAGCCGTACCGCATGTTTACCAGCCGCGCCGAGTACCGGCTCACGCTTCGCGCCGACAATGCCGATCAGCGTTTGACGCCGCTCGGCATTGCCGCCGGGTGCGTCGGTCGTGAGCGTGCTACTGCGTTCGCCGCCAAGTCGAAGCGGCTTGCGGACGGTGCGGCCCTGCTCGGTACGCTGGCGCTGACGCCCGATGAAGCGGCGAAGTTCGGTCTCGTGGTCAATCGCGACGGACGCAAGCGAAGCGCGTTCGATCTGTTGAGCTATTCCGGTGTCGATGTCGCGCGGCTTGCTGCCATCTGGCCCGAGATCGGCAAGCTCGAGTCCACGATTGCCGAACAGCTCGCGGTCGATGCGCGCTACGCAGCGTACGTGAAGCGCCAGGAGCTCGACATCGCCTCGTTCCGCAAGGACGAGGCCATCGCCATCCCGCCCGGGTTCGCCTTCTCGAAGTTGCCCGGTCTCTCGGCCGAGCTACGCCAGAAGCTCGAGCGTCACAGGCCGGCGAGCCTCGGCCAGGCGGCGCGGCTCGATGGCATGACGCCGGCCGCTCTCATGCTGCTGTTGGCGCATTTAAAACGGGGCGGAGCGGCCAAGTCCGCCTGAGCCGGAGGCCCGCGCGATGCCTGCCAAACAGGGCCCCGATCCGATCAAAGGGCCCGCCGACTTCGCTAAAGCCTTTAAAGTTCCACGTGAAACAATCCACAGGCTGGTCCGCTACGCCGACCTCCTGGCCCTCTGGCAGAAATCCACCAATCTGGTCGGGCCCTCGACCCTGCCCCATCTCTGGTCGCGCCATTTCGCCGATTCGGCCCAGCTCTGCGCCCTTGCGCCAAATGCGCGACTCTGGCTGGATCTCGGGTCAGGGGCAGGTTTTCCCGGGCTCGTTGTCGCCATCCTGCAAACCGGGACACCGGATTTCCGCATGCACTTGGTCGAAAGCAACCGCAAGAAATCGGCATTCCTCAGTGAGGTCGCGCGCGCAACCGAGGCACCTGTGGACATCCACGCGATGCGCATTGAAGACCTGGCGCAAAGCCGGGACAAACTAAAGCCGGATGTGGTGAGCGCGCGGGGACTTGCACCGCTTCCGCATCTGTTGGACCTCGCATGCCCCTTCTTCGGGCCGCGCACCACGGGGCTGTTTCTGAAAGGGCGAGACACGGACACCGAAATCAATAAGGCGCGGGGGCGTTTTGACTTCGCCTGCCGCCTCCACCGCAGCCTGACCTCTGCAAGCTCCAACATTGTCGAGGTCACGGCGCTAAATCCGCGCCCGGGGCAGAGCGCATCATGATGACATTCGGATCCCAACGCCCGCGAGTCCTTGCCTTGGCCAATCAGAAGGGCGGCGTGGGCAAGACCACGACGGCGATCAATCTGGGGACCGCGCTCGCAGCCGTTGGCGAGCGGGTCCTGGTGATCGATCTCGATCCGCAAGGAAACGCCAGCACCGGGCTCGGCGTCGATGAGCGCCCGCTATCGACCTTCGACGTGCTGAACGGGCAGGCCACGCTGTCCGCGGCGCGCGTCCCGACCAACGTGCCGCGGCTTTCCATAGTACCGGCGACCATCGACCTGATGTCGTTCGAGCGTGAGGCCGGCGCGGCAAGCGGCAGGCATTATCGGCTGCGCGATTGCTTGGCCGCGATGGCCGCCGAGGAAGCGCCGGACTTGGCGACGAGCTATATCCTCATCGACTGTCCGCCGTCGCTAAATTTACTAACTGTTAACGCTCTTGCCGCCGCGGACGCCGTGCTCGTGCCGTTGCAATGCGAGTTCTACGCGCTTGAAGGATTGGCTCAGCTCCTGAGCACGGTCGAGGAGATCAGGGCGCGCCTTAATCCGAAACTCGATATCCACGGCATCGTGCTCACGATGTACGACCAGCGCACCGCCCTGTCGGACCAAGTGGTCGACGATGTGCGGCGGTTCCTGGGCGACAAGGTCTATGCCACCATTATCCCGCGCAACGTGCGCGTCGCCGAGTCGCCGTCGCACGGGAAGCCCGTTCTGCTCTACGATTATCGCTGCTCCGGCAGCCAGGCTTACATTCAGCTCGCCTCGGAGGTGATCGAGCGCGAGCGGCAAATGCGTGCGGCGTAAAGCAACAGCGAAAATAAAGGTAAGGAGCTCGCCATGGCGGCCAGCACGCAAAAATCGAGATTGGGGAGGGGGCTCGCATCGCTCATCGGCGATGGGATCGATCAAGCGGGGCTCGGTGCCGACGCCGGTGGACAATCGATTCCGCTGGCCGTGCTGAAGCCTGGCCGCTTCAATCCGCGGCGCAACTTCCCCGAAGCGCAGCTCAAGGAACTTGCCGCCTCGATCCGCGAACGCGGACTGGTGCAGCCGCTGGTGGTTAGGCCGTCATCCGATAACACCTATGAGATCGTTGCCGGTGAACGCCGCTGGCGCGCGGCACAGCTTGCCAACCTTCACAGCGTGCCGGTCATCGTGCGCGCGCTCACCGATCACGAGGCGGTCGAGATCGCTCTCATCGAGAACGTGCAGCGCGAGGACCTGAACGCGATCGAAGAGGGCGAGGGATACAAGGTTCTGATCGAGGGTCACGGCTATACGCAAGAAGATCTCGCCAAGATTATCGGCAAGAGCCGGAGCCAACTCGCCAACACGCTACGCCTGCTTAAGCTTCCGGAGAGCGTGCAGGAGATGGTGCGGTCGGGCAAGCTGAGTGCCGGTCACGCGCGGCCCTTGGTCGGGCGCGACGATGCCGACCGCCTTGCCGAGCGTATTGTCTCCGGCGGGCTGAGTGTGCGTCAGGTTGAGGCCCTCACCCAGGATCGCGCGCCGGCGAAATCAAAACGGTCGAAGAGCAAGGACGCCGATACCAGAGCCGTCGAGTCCGAGCTCCGCGACGCGCTCGGTCTTGCCGTCGAGATCCGCAAAGGCAAAGGCGAGAAGGGCGAGCTTCGGATCCGTTACACGACGTTCGAGCAGCTCGACGACATCTATCGTCGGCTCGTGCGCAGGCGTTAGGCGACGGCGAGAAATTCCTCGGCGCGGAACAGTGACGCAAACGGTATGCCGGCCTCGGCGTAAAGCTCGGCGGCGCCCTCGCCGCGGTCGAGGATCGAAAGAACGAGCGCCACTTTCGCGCCTGCCTCTTCGACGGCCTTAACCGCATCCATCGCCGATCCTCCGGTCGTGGTCACGTCTTCAAGGATGACGACGGTCTTGCCGGCGATGTCGGCGCCGTCGACTCGCTTCTGGGTGCCGTGATCCTTGACCGCCTTGCGCACGAAGAAGCCGGGAAGAGGACGGCCGTAGGCGACGCTCCGCATCGCCACAGGTGCGATCAGCGGCACGGCGCCCATCTCCAATCCGCCCACACAATCCGCTCTAACATCTTGAATTTGTTGAATAATTAGCTCCGCCAGAAGCGCCGCTCCGTTAGGATCGAGCATCGCCGGCTTCATGTCGAAATAGAAATCGCTCTCTCTGCCTGAGGCCAGAACAACACGGCCGCGCCTAAACGCGCGCTCCTTGAGCAGCGCAAAAAGCTTTTCGCGCAAATCGCCTGTGCCTGTCCGCTCGTTCATGCCGTCACCTCGCTCCTCGACACATGCTTACAATGCCGCGGCGTCAGGTCAAATCCTCGACGTGAGCGCAAGCACCAGGCGCTCGGCGAACGCGGTTTCGAGATCGGGCGAGCGGCGTGAACGCCTGACCGCTTCTTGAATCACGGGAAGCGCTTTCGCCAAACGCCCCGCACCCCATTTTCGGCTCCGGGCCAGAAACGCCTCCTCGCGGCTTCTTGGCCGCGGCGGCGGACGGAGCGCGCGCAGCGCCTCCGCCGCCGGGCGCCCGCTCGCCACAGACGCGGCGACGCGATGAAGCTGCGTGAAATGCCGGCCGAGCGCGGAGAGCGCGGCGCCTTTGTTGGTGCCTGATGCAACAAGCCGTTGAAGTTCCGAAAGCGCAGCCTTCGCGTCACCGCCGCTCGTGGCGTAAACAAAATTTTCGAGCGCCGTCTCGGCCGCGTCGCCGACGATCGCTTCGATATCGTCGTGGCTGACAGTCCCTTCCCCTTGCGCATAGAGCGCAAGCTTCACGACTTCGGCGCGCGACAAGGCCTGGTCGGCGCCGAGCCGTGCCATGAGATAGTCGCGCGTGTCGCGGTCGATGCTGAGGCCGGCCTTGGCCAGTTCGGTCTCGATCAGTTCTGAAAGTCCGCGCTCGTCGCTATAGCAGGGAAGCGCCGCGGCAGTGGCGTGACCTTCGAACAATTTCCGCAAAGCCGCGTCGGGCCTGAGATTGCCCGCCTCGACAATGAGGAAATTTGCGATGTCCTCTGCGAGCAACGCTTTGAGCGCGGGCACGCTCAGCTTAAGCCCGGCCGTGACCCGCACCACGCTCTGGTCGGCGAACATCGGTGCCGTCCGCAGTTCGACTTCGAGCCGCGCGGGGTCTTCGGCAAAATCGCGATCGTCGAGGCGGACGATCTCGCTCGATCCTTGTCCCCTTCGCGCGAAGATCTCGGCGAGCGCATCGGCGCGCTCGGCCACAAGCCCGGCGTCGCGCCCGTACACGAGTACAGCGCGGCACTCGGCCTTCGGCGCCTTGATGAAACTCGCAACGGCTGACGATTTATAGGCGACCATGCCTGCGAGCCCGCGGGCGGCTCCGTTTGCACGAGGTGATGGCGAAAGGTCTAAGCGGCTCGGCTCAGATGGGCCGCGACCTGGGTCTTGATGCTTTCCGATACCGTACGGGCCGCGCGATTCTCCGCGTCGTAACGCGCCCGCACATTGGCAAAAACTTCCTGGAAGCGATTATACGGCGCCCGGGAAATGGCCTTGCCCTGGTAGACCACCGCGTTGTTGGAAAGGTCGATCAACTTGAAGGCCGCGTCGAGCTGGTACACCTGGCCGGTCGCATCGCCGGTGATCTGCACCAGCTGGTCGGTGATGCTTTCCCTGATCACGATGTCGAGCTTGTAGCGGGTCTGGGCCGCAGCGCCGCCGCCGGTATTGGCGAAAATCAATTCGTTGCGCAGCTTCTGCCCGACACGGCCCGGAATCGGGGTGATCTCGATCCCGGCCATGACTTCCGACAGGCGCGCGCCACCGGCCGTGCTCCCGCCATAGAGCGGCTGGAATCCGCACCCGCCCAGGGCAAGCGCGGCAAGCCCGGCACAAACCGAGGCAATTATGGCAGAGCTACGCCACGACATTGACGACCCTCTGTGGCACGACCACCACCTTCTTGATTTTACGTCCCCCAATGGCGCGAACGACATTGTCGAGCTTCAGCGCCGCAGCTTCAATATCTTCCTTTGCGGCGTCTCGCGCAATCGTCAATTCGTCCCGTCTTTTACCATTGACCTGGACCGCAATTGTGACGGTTTCCTCGAGCAAAAGGGCCTTTTCCGCCGCCGGCCAGGGCTTTTCGGCCACGAGATCCTCATGACCGAGCCCGGCCCAGCATTCCTCCGCCAAATGCGGGATCATTGGGCTTGCGATTCGGACCAGGAGCTCAGCCGCCTCGCGCAGGGCGTAGGCCAGGTCGGAGGACGGGTGTGGTCCGGCATTCTGCAAGCATGAGGAGAGGGCGTTGGCGAGCTCATAGATCTGGGCGACGGCGGTGTTGAACCGAAGCCTTTCGATCGCTCCGGTCACGGCCGCGACGCTGCGATGGGAGACCCGCCGAAGCGCCTCGGCCTCGGCGCCGAAGGCGGATGGCTTGGCGGCCGAAGGGGCTGCCCCTTTGCTTGCGGCCTCGCTCACCAGCCGCCAAACGCGCTGAATGAATCTGTGCGCGCCCTCGACACCGGCCGCGCTCCATTCGATGTCGCGTTCCGGCGGCGTGTCGGAGAGCATGAACCAGCGCGCTGTGTCTGCGCCGTAGTCGCGAATGATGGCTTCGGGATCGATCACATTCTTCTTCGACTTCGACATCGACTCGACATGACCGATGGTGACGGGCTCGCCCGTCTTGACATGGATGGTCTTGCCGTCTTTGCGGCGCACCTCTTCGGGCAGCAGCCATTTTCCGTGGACGTCCTTATAGGTCTCGTGCGTGACCATGCCTTGCGTGAACAGGCCGCGGAACGGTTCGTCGATGGCGACATGCCCGGTCTTGTGCATGGCGCGGGTGAAGAATCGCGCGTAAAGCAGATGAAGAATCGCGTGCTCGACTCCGCCGATATATTGATCGACCGGAAGCCACAGCGACGTCGCCTCGGTGTCGGTGGGCTCGTCCGATTTCGGCGAGCAGAAGCGCGCGAAGTACCAGGACGAGTCGACGAAGGTATCCATGGTGTCGGTCTCGCGCGTCGCCTTGCCGCCGCATTGCGGGCAGGCGACATTCTTCCAAGTTGGATGATGGTCGAGCGGATTGCCCGGCGTGTCGAAGTTCACGTCGTCGGGAAGCTTCACCGGGAGATCGCTTTCCGGCACCGGCACGACGCCGCATGACGGGCAATGGATCATCGGGATCGGACAGCCCCAATAGCGCTGCCGGGAAATCCCCCAATCGCGCAGACGATATTGAGTTTGGCGCTCGGCCGTAGGCTTTCCTTTGAGCTTTTGCTTGGCAAGACGGTCGGCCACTGCGTCCTTCGCGTCTGACACGGACAGGCCGTCGAGAAAGCCCGAATTGATCAGTACGCCATCGCCGGTATAAGCCTCATCGCCGATCTCGAACTGTTGCGCGTCTTCGCCGGGCGGCAGCACGACCGGAATGACCGGCAGTTCCTTGGCGCGGGCAAATTCGAGGTCGCGCTGATCGTGGGCGGGGCAGCCGAAGATGGCGCCTGTGCCGTATTCCATCACGATGAAATTGGCGATGAAGACGGGAAGCACACTCCCTTCGATCAGCGGATGACGCACGCGCAAGCCAGTGTCGAGACCCTTCTTCTCCAGCGTCTCAAGTTCGGCGGTGCTAGTGCCGTGATGATGGCACTCGTCGATAAAGGCGGCGGCGTCCGGATTTGTTTCCGCAATCGTTTTGGCCAGCGGATGATCGTGCGCAAGCGCGATGAAGCTTGCGCCGAACAGCGTGTCGGGCCGCGTGGTGAATACCTCGATCAGGTCCTGGCCGTTCGGTGTCGTGCCCTCGATCGCGAAACGGATACGGAGCCCTTCAGAGCGCCCGATCCAGTTCGCTTGCATCAGGCGGACCTTGTCAGGCCAGCGCTCCAGACGATCGAGCGCGTCGAGCAAATCCTCCGCAAAGTTCGTGATCTTGAACACCCATTCGGGCTGTTCGCGCTGTTCTATGATTGCGCCCGAGCGCCAGCCGCGCCCGTCGATCACCTGCTCATTGGCGAGCACGGTCTGATCGACCGGGTCCCAATTGACATGACGGGTCTTGCGGTCGACCAGGCCCGCTTTCAGCAGATCGAGAAAGAGACGTTGCTGCTGGTGATAATAATCGAGATCGCAGGTTGCGAGTTCGCGGGTCCAATCGAGCGACAAGCCCATGCTCTTAAGCTGGCCGCGCATGACGGCGATATTGTCGTAGGTCCATTTGGCGGGATGGACGCCGCGCTCGATCGCCGCGTTCTCGGCCGGCAGCCCGAACGCATCCCAGCCCATGGGATGCAGCACGTTGAAGCCCTTGGCCCGCATGTAGCGGGCCACCACGTCGCCCATGGTGTAGTTCCGCACATGGCCCATATGGATGCGGCCTGATGGGTACGGGAACATTTCAAGAACATAATATTTCGCACGCTGATCGTCCTCGGAGGCGCGAAAAATGCCGCGCGCGTCCCAGGCCGCCTGCCAATGCTGTTCCCTGTTGGGCGCGTCGTAACGTTCCGCCGCCATAAGTTTTCCTACTTGGTTAGGTGGATGCGGGAATGAACCCAAATCGCAAGAACGGTCAAGTTACGCTCTGACATGAGCCCTGCTAGATAGCGACATGACTCCCAACCAACCCGATCCTACAGACGTCCAGGGCCGGCTCGCGCTGGTGAAGCAGGAGATCGCTATCGCCGCTGAAGCGGCAGGCCGCGAGCCAAATTCGGTCGAGCTTGTGGCGGTGACGAAAACCGTCGCAGGCCCGGTCATTGCCGAGGCGATCGCCGCGGGTCAGCGCTGCTTCGGCGAGAACCGTATTCAAGAGGCCTGGAGCAAGTGGCCCGCTTTGAAGGAGCGTCATTCGGACATCGAATTGCATCTGATCGGTCCGCTGCAATCGAACAAGACGCGCGAAGCCGTCGCTCTGTTCGACGTGATCGAGACCGTCGACCGGCCGAAAATCGCGCGCACGATCGCCGAAGAGATCGCGCGCTCGAACCAGCACCCGCGTCTGTTCGTGCAAGTCAACACCGGCGAAGAGCCGCAAAAGGCGGGCGTGGTCCCCGGCGAGGTGGAGTCCTTCATCGCGCTTTGCCGCGACACGTTCGGTCTCGCCATCGACGGGTTAATGTGCATCCCGCCGTTCGATGAGGAGCCGGCGATGCATTTCGCGCTGCTTGCCAAGATCGCGGAGAGGGTGGGCGTGAAAGAGCTCAGCATGGGCATGAGCGGCGATTTCGCCCGCGCGATCTCATTCGGCGCGACTTACGTGCGCATCGGCACGGCGATCTTCGGTGAGCGCCCGAAGGGCGATGACGGCTAAGGCAGAATCCAAATCGTCGAATCTGGCTTCAGATCAGCCAGAAGCATCATGAGATCGTGCTGGCTGAGCGCAACGCAGCCACGGGTCGGTTTGAAGCCTTCGCGCGCGAGGTGAACGAAGATGGCGCTGCCTTTTCCCCTAACGCGCGGCCTGTCATTGTAGCCGAGCACAATCACGAGGTCGTAGAGATGATCGTCGCGCTTCAAAACGTCGGCGCCCGCACCGGCGTCAAGCGTGACCAGCCGGTTGTAATTGCGGTCTGCCGGATCCTCGCACCAGGCATCGCGGTCACGGATCGCGTGCAACGGGAGCCGCGTAGGCGGCCGCCGCATGCGATCGGCGCGGTAAAGCACCTGGCGGACGGGAAGCCGGCCAAGCGGCGTTCCGCCGTCGCCTTCCCGCTTCAGCGCAACGATGCTGGCGCGCCCGAGCGCCGCTTGCCTGACCTGGTGGCCGAACGCAATCCGCCCCTGGCAGCGGTTTCTGGGCGCGCGCCTCACCACGATTGGCCCGGATCGCTTAACCCTCATAGTCAAAAGGCCTTTTTTCCTACACCTAAGGGCGCGATAGGCTTGTCCCGAGGCTGTGCCCCCCTTAAAAATCAGCCCAGGACGGAAACAGGCCGAGGCCGATGAGCAACGCCCGCAAGATCCTTATCATCGACGATGACGACGAGCTTCGCGAATCCTTGAGCGAGCAGCTCAGCCTGCATGAGGAATTCGACACAGCGCTGGCGGCGACGGCGTCAGAGGGCTTAAAGGAGGCGCGCAACGGCCATATCGACCTCGTTCTCCTCGATGTCGGCCTTCCCGATCTCGACGGGCGCGAAGCCTGCAAGCTGCTTCGCCGCGGCGGCTTCAAGGGACCTGTGGTCATGCTGACGGCGCAGGCCTCCGATGCCGACACGATTCTCGGGCTTGAGTCTGGCGCCAACGACTATGTCACCAAGCCGTTTCGCCTCGGCGTGCTGCTCGCCCGGATTCGGGCCCAGCTCAGGCAGCACGAGCAGAGCGAAGACGCGGTCTTCACCATCGGTCCTTACAGTTTCCGCCCGGCCGCCAAGCTTCTGGTCGACAGTGCCGGCTCCAAGATCAGGCTTACCGAGAAAGAGACCTCGATCCTGAAATATCTTTATCGCGCCGGCGAACGGGTCGTGACGCGCGACGTGCTGCTGCATGAAGTGTGGGGCTACAATGCCGGCGTGACGACGCACACGCTCGAAACGCATATCTATCGTCTGCGGCAGAAGATCGAAAAAGACCCATCGCAGGCCGAACTCCTGATCACCGAGACCGGCGGCTACAAACTGGTGCCGTAGTCCGCGAGACGCGGATCTTCACTCAATCTCGAAATCGGCAACGACCGGCACGTGATCCGACGTGCGCGGCCAATCGCGCGCGGCATCGAGGACTTTCATGGAGCGCGCGGCGCCGTCGAGCGCCGGCGTCGTCCAGATGTGGTCGAGACGCCGGCCGCGATTGGATGCGCGCCAGTCGCGATTGCGATAGCTCCACCAGGTAAACAGCTTCTCTTCAGCAGGAACGTGGCGGCGCATTACATCAACCCAGCCATGCGCGGCCTGGACGCGTTCGAGGCGCTCGACTTCGGCCGGGGTATGACTCACGACTTTGAGCAACTGCCGGTGCGACCACACGTCGGTCGGAAGCGGCGCCACGTTGAGATCGCCGACCATGATCATACGGCCTTTGGTCTTTGCCCGCATGCCGCCGAACCAAGCCGCAAGCGCCTCGAGAAAGTCGAGCTTGTGGCGAAATTTCTCGTTGAGCGCCGGGTCGGGAATGTCGCCGCCGGCCGGCACATAGACATTGTGCAACACGATTGGTTTCCCGCCCGCGCCGTCGAGCGCCACCGAAAGATGGCGCGCATGGCCGCGGCCGCAGATATCGCGGCGCTCTTTGAATTTGAAAGGAAGGCGGGAGAGGGTGGCGACGCCGTGATAGCCCTTTTGGCCCGAGATCGCGATGTGCGGAAATCCGAGCGCCTGGAGCTCGCGCCAAGGAAAATTCGCGTCGACGCATTTGATCTCTTGCAGGCAGAGCAGGTCGGGCCGGCGGGCCCTGACGAACCGGCGGATGAGATCGACTCTGAGCCTGACGGAGTTGATATTCCAGGTGGCGAGACGGAAGCGCATTTGCGGCAAGATCAGCGCGCACGCGGCGAAAAGCAAGGAGGAGTCATCCGGCTTCCCCAGGTTCCGCATGATAAAGAAAGAGACGCATATGCTTAACCAAGATATCTTTGTCCGCGACGCGTACCAATTGAAGGCCGTTTGAGTTTGTCTCGGCGCTCATCTGTGCTTTAATGCAATCGTCTCCAAATAGTCCTGCGTCAACCTAAGGTGAACCCATGAAGACGTATTTGCTAGCAGCGACCATGATTGGCGTTTTCGCTACGAGTGCTATCGCAGGCGCCGGGCCGTTCTACATCGTGTTCGACAAGACCACGAAGACGTGCTCGATGGCGCGGACCCCGCCGACGGACACCGAGAAATTCAGCATGATGGGCCAATATGGGTCCGAAGCGGACGCCAAGATGGCAATGCACGGAATGACGGCCTGCAAGGGTTAGTCGATTTTGAATCGGCCATGCACCGTTAGGAGCATGGCTTCAGAGCCCCGGCCCCAATCGGTCGGGGCTTTTTATTGTGGTGCTGTATGCAATCCCCAAAGAAAAGGCGCCCAACCGCTGCGCGTGGTTGGGCGCCAGAAGCGCGTTTTCGCGCGCGTGCCGGGAGGGAAGCCGGCACGAACGAACCACATCATCGGCTAGACGGGGGGCACTACCGATAAAAAGCGATGTGGTCCGCTTCTAGGGCAATCACATAAGGAGAATACGGACCGATTTCAACTGGGGGCCCGGTAAAATTTTAAGACGCCGTTAACGCGTCGGGGGCGCCGGGTAAGGGCTTGATTCAGCTATATTTTATTTTGAACTGGGGGCGGGCGGACGGCCTAAAGGGGCCTCCGGGGACCCTAGCGGAAGGGCTGGAAACCCGTTTTCGAGTTGAAGAAATCGGCCGCGACCTTGCGCCCGGAGACGATGTCCGTGATGGTCACCCGGGTCGTTAACCCTTGCGCGTCGGTGATAATCCACTCTTTCAGCTGAAGCTCGTCGCCGTTCTCAAACACCAGCTTGATGGCGCCCGCCGCATCGCCGGATTTGTCCTCCAGCGTAATCGCGAGCGTTCCCTCTTGGCTCTCGACGCCGACGATGCGGGCGTCGCGCTCAAGATCGACCGACTCCGATAGCAGCAATCTGAACGGCGTCGACTTGATCGGATATTTCTCAACGGTCTTGAGATCGGAATCTTCGATGGCAAGGTGACTTCCGTCGGCGAGAATGCGCAGTCCGCTCGGCGGCGCGTAGTCGAACCTGATCTTGCCAGGTCTTTGCACATAGAAGCGCCCGCTGGACTCCTTGTTGGTCGAATCGACCTGCTCGAAGCGGCCCTGCAGATTGGTGATGTCGTTGAAATAGGCATTGATGCGCCGGACCGCCTCGGCCTGCTCCTCGCCGATCAGAGGGGTGGTCGACTGAGCGGCCTCAACGGCCGCTTCCCATCCGGCGCCTTCGTCGATCGTGGTGGGAACGATCTCGTTCACCGGGGCTTCCGCATCGTCGGTTTGCCCGCCGAGCGGAGACGCTGGCGTGGCTTGCGGTGCTCCTTCCGGTGGCGCGGCCGGGGCCGCGGCGGGAGGAGACTTCGGCACCGTGCTCGCGCCCTCCTGGGCGTAAGCGGTGCCGATAGAAACAACAATGGCGAGCAACGCAAACGATAGCCCGTCAACTCTACGGCAAATCATCGACCCCCTCCGGCGACCGGCGTGGCTGGACCCCTATCAAGCAACCGATAGATGATTCAGTCAAATCTGGTCAACTTCTTGGCAGGCCGTCAACTAGTAGGGGCGTTCGTCCTCGTCCCCGCCGACCAGAATCTCGCGCTTTCCGGCATGATTGGCGGCACTGATCAGGCCTTCATTTTCCATGCGCTCGATCAGTGTGGCCGCGCGGTTATAGCCGATCGCGAGGCGGCGCTGCACGTAGCTGGTTGAGGCCTTGCGGTCGCGCAACACGATTGCCACGGCTTGGTCGTAGAGGCTATCGCCCGAATTGCCGGGCTCACCGTCTTCGCCGTCCTCCCCCTCGCACTCGTCTTCATCGGTGACGGCGTCGAGATAGGCAGGCACGCCCTGCTTCTTGAGGTGACGTACCACCTTCTCGACCTCGTTGTCGGACACGAACGGCCCGTGCACGCGCATGATTCTCCCGCCGCCCGCCATGTAGAGCATGTCGCCTTGGCCCAGGAGTTGCTCGGCACCCTGCTCGCCGAGGATGGTGCGGCTGTCGATCTTCGAGGTCACCTGGAAGCTCACCCGGGTCGGGAAGTTCGCCTTGATCGTGCCGGTGATGACGTCGACGCTCGGCCGCTGCGTCGCGGTGATGAGATGGATACCGGCGGCACGCGCCATCTGCGCCAGGCGCTGCACCGCCGCTTCGATATCCTTGCCCGCCACCA
>CAZFYL010000015.1:0-27743 GCA_964523345.1 uncultured Methyloceanibacter sp. | reverse complement strand
CACGAACAGGGCGCCATAGCCCGAATTCGGCCGCAGCAGCACAACGTCCGCACCGGCTTGCGCGCCTGCCAGGTCCTGATTGTAGTTCCCCCTGAGGCTTGCGGGCGAGCCCGTAACCGTCAGCGTGGTCCGGTCGGTGACGCTGCGATCGTAGTCGGCGCCAAAGCCCCGGCCCCAAATCCCAAAGCGCTGCTGATAGCACGGTGTAGCAACGGCATAGCCGTCGTCCGACGGGCCAAGCTTCAAAGGCGGCAGGTGATTCACGGCCGCGACCGGTGCCGGGGCGCATTCCATGGTCCGGCGGAGATCGGCCGTGCGGTCGAGCCACACGCCGGTCGTTTCGTGCCAGATAGTCTGCGCGCCAGTGACCAGCTTGGGCAACTCGAAAGCCCGCTCGTTAGGCGCGCTGGCCAGCAGCCAGTCGACCGTAGCCGCCTCTTCGCGAATGACATCATAGGTGAAGAAGCCCTTGTCGATCGGCCCATCCGACAGGAAGAAGCTTCCTTCCGGGCTCGTGCCGTCGACAGTGGCGAACAGAATGCCGTCGGGATTATAGACGCCGGCGCCTCCATTGATGTCGTTGACGCGGACCGCCGTTGTGCCTGCGTTGTCGCCCTCGATCACCAGAAGGTCGGCAGTGTCCGACGCGCCGCCGAGGAATGCATCGATCCCCAGCTGGCTGTTCGGTCCTCCGGTCCAAATGAGACCGTCGCCGGAATAGGTCGTCGTATCCCGCATGAAGACCTGGCCAACGCTTTGATCGATCATGGTCAGCAGGCCGTAATCAGGCCCGGTCCCGACCGCCGTCGGGAAGCCATTGTTGAACTCCTCAAGATTGATGAAAGACACACTCTCCTCGACGTCGGACGAGAGCGCAGTGACCGTGCGGCCTTGATTGTTGACGATATCCTCGCCGAGGCCGAAATCGTTGATCACGCCGACGCCGGCAACGATCCAGCTATCGGCGCTGAAATTGTTGACGGTGTTGTCGCCGGCCGACCCGTCAATACGGCCGATGATCGTATTGTAGTTGTCGATATCGAACGCCGCCAGGTCATCGTCGTCGGTGACATCGATGGCAAGATCGTCGGCCTGCTCGACCAGCGTGGCCGCCGTGGACCTGATGGTCGAATAGTTCGTCAGCGAGCTGTCTTGATCGTAGTCCACGACATTGACGACCGCATTGGTGTTGGAGCCTACGCCGGCGATGGTCTTGGTGGTGTTGTTCTCGTCGCCGAAATTGAGGGTCACGACCTCGCCGTCGCCCACCCGAACCGCGGACAGGCCGGCGGTGATGTTCTCACCGATATTCTCGGTGACGTTGTCATTGTCAGACGTGACATTGACACCGTGGCGCGCCACGTTGAGATCGCCTACACCGCCGGTTTCAACCAGGACTTCGCCGCCATTCGTGTCGATAAAGACGCCGTCGCCGCCCGCGGTGGTAATGGCATCGCCGACATAGACATTGATGGCTTCGCCGTTTTGATTGTCGGCATTGATCTCAATGCCATGCGTGCCGGTGTCCGTGGACAGTGTATTGATCGCACCCCCTAGAGCGGTCGATACGGTGATCACAGAGTCATCAGCATTGATATCCACGCCATCCTCTTCGGTCGATGTGACGCCGCCGGACAAGTTCACGTCTATGTCGCCGTCGGTTGTGCCGTCTGGGTTATCTTGTGTGATCAAGATACCGTCCATGACCGAGAAGATTGCTCCCGTGGACCCCACGGTCACACTCATATTGCCGTCACCGCTTTGGGTGCGCACGCCGTTGGTCCCGACGGGACTGCCGCTCGTGCCAATCTGGCTGTTGACCGTGGCGGTGATATGCCCGTCTGCAGTGTCTATGTCGACACCGCTGCCGCCCGTGTCGATGACATTGGCGCCGCTATGAAGCGTCACGTCGACATTCCCCTCGCCGACACCGCTGCCGGTGGTAACAACCATTACGCCAGCGGCGGCACTGGCGGCGCCGGGGTCGATCTGGCCCCAGAATTCCGCTGTCACGTCCGCATCTTCAGCCGATATGAACGTGCCGTTTCGGGTGGAGGTCAGAGTCCCGTGTTGCTTGAGAAAGATTGCTCCGTCCTGTCCCTGCAAATCAATGGCTGCAGCGTTAGTATCGGTGCCGGTGGTGCTGATGTCGGAAAACGATGTGACGTCTATGACGGCCGTGTTTTCGTTCGCGGTGGCCGCGATATGCAAGCCATCATCGGTTCCCGAGATGGTGCTTCGCTCCCCTGAGCTGAATGTGATATTGCCGCTGTCGGATGTTAACCGAACGCCGTGCGTGGCTGCGCCAGTCGCAGAAATAACCACGTCCGCCGCGGGGTCGCCGGCGCCGGTAACGGTGAAGATGTTGAAGTCGATCTCGTCCAGACCATCGGTGTCGATATCGATGGCTGGTGTAAGGCTGACCCCGCTTGTGACGGTCAAAATACCGTCGCCGTCGGTCGGGTCGCCCGGTCCGACTTGCCCATAGACGGGATCGGTGCCGTTCAACGAGACGCCGTTCGGGTCGTCATCGAGGCAGATGACAGTGTCTATCGCACCAGCCGTATCAACCTGACAGACGGCCTGCGCGGAATTGGGCGCAAGCGTCATCGACCCTAGGGTGATGGCCGCGAACAGGCCCATCCCTAGCAGGTCGAGCCAACGGTGATAATTGGAGTTGGAGCAAAGAGCGCGCAAGGATGCGCTGAGTCGGACTACGCGATACATGACGTCCCCCAAAGCAAAACTAATAGGTGCCTTACGACAGCATGAAATTGAGATGGGTTGCCAGCTTAATCCGCAGCCTGACGGTTGATTTGTCCCCGCCTGTGTTATTCTTGCCACAGGCTTATCGCAACGCCGCAAAAAATGAATCAATTGGCGCGGGGCGCATGTGGCCGCATAGCATCAATTCGAAATCGCGCCTCAGGGCTGTTCAGCAAAAAGGACCCCCGGCCGAAGTGACCGGGGGAGGAACGACAGGGCGTTCGGGGGACCGAGCCCTGTACAGCAGGGTATGGTTTGGGTCGGGTCTCGTTTTTTAAGTTCAGAAGCGATAAGCGAGCATGCCCCGCACAGTGTGGAGCTCCAGGTCCATCTTGACCGAGGCAGCATCGTCGATTTGCCGTGCAATGCCGGGCTGGTCATCGGTGCAACACTGAACTTGGCTGCCGGAGATGCTGCGTGCGGTGCCGTCAAGCCAAGTGAAGCGATACTCGCCCTTAAGGCTCCAACCGCCGCCAAGTCTGACCTCGGTGCCGGCACCGACCGTGGCGCCGTCCAGTTCATTGGCCAGGTTCAGCAGGTACTGTGTGTCGATCGGCAGCAAGCCGGCACTGTTGGTTGCCAGCGGAGCGGCCGGGTCGGTGATGTTGACCATGAACCGCGTGTTCTGCAGCTCGGCATGGGTCCAGCCGCCGAGCACGTATAGCAGCGTGTCAGGCCTTGCCAGCCAGCCGAAGCGCCCGCCGAGTGTGAGCGACCAATCGATCCCGATCTGCGCATCGAGCGTGGCATTGCCAAGGGTGAAAGCAAAGTCGTCATTCAGCTCGGCGATATCGAAGCTAAGACCGCTGGTTGCGACAGAGCTTGTCTGTCTGGCATGCCCGTTAATGTCGTAGAGGTCGGCGTCGATGAAGACACCCAACACCCATTGCGACGCAACCTGCCAATCGTAAGCGGCCTGGATCGTGCCAAAGATCCCGTCGCCGTCGAGGTCGTTGACGTTCAACTGATGGAACTGCGAAATGAATATCGGGTCGTCCCCGTCGAACGGGACAAAGTCGCAAGGGTCCTGCACGTCTTCGAAACAGTCGCCGAACGTATCCGTTTGCGATGCATTGCCCCTGACATTGGCCGTGAGAATGCCTATGCCGCCGCCAACGGCGAGCGACGCTCCGGTCCAGCTATCGACCGGTGCAGAGAGAGGCGGAAGCGGCTGCACCCCGAGATCAGCTGCTTGCGCAGCCGTTCCCAGAAGAACAGCAGCTGCCAAAACGGTGAATGTGTGGAATCGAATCCCAAAGCTTGGGTGTGAACTACGCATAACAGCCCCCGTACGCATGACTAATCGAGCGCTTAAGCACCCGATGCGAGACTTAGCACGGGTTCACCGTCAGTGGAGCGGCTATCGGTATGGCGGAGACATTTTTGCCTGACCCTGTGCCCATAAAGACACAGGTCTTTCCGCGTAAAGAGTGGTGGGCCCGGGAGGGCTCGAACCTCCAACCAGACGGTTATGAGCCGCCGGCTCTAACCAATTGAGCTACGGGCCCCTGCCCGGCATTCCCGGCGACCGCCGGAATGCCGTATCAAATCTCGTCTCAAGCCACATCCTGCCAGAAATGCCCGGAATATGGGGCTGGTCAATTCTGCCTCATAGCAGAGTTTTGGCGACTTTCCGGAAGTTCATTTGCCCTTGCCGCGAGCTCGGGCAATGCTTCCGTTCCTTAAGGCCAATAACCTGAGATCTCTCTACATGCCTCACAGCATCTCCCGTTACCTCGCCGCCCTGCTCCTTTGCCTCTCGTCGCTCGCGCCGCAGGCCTTGGCCGCCGACCAGCCCGACAAGCGGACGATTTCGCTCACGGGGTCCGGCATCGTCAAAACCACGCCGGACATGGTCGAGATTTCGACCGGGGTGACCAGCGAGGCGCCGACCCCGCGCGCGGCACTCGATGAGAACACCGAGTCCATGACCAAGGTGGTCGAGACGCTCAAAGGCGAAGGCATCGCGGCGAAGGATATCCAGACCGCCAATTTCTCGGTCGGGCCCGTCTACCGGCGGGATCGTGACGGCAAAGAGCCGGTGATCGTCGGCTACAAGGTGACCAACCAGGTGCGCATCACGCTTCGCGACACGGCCAAGCTCGGCGCCATCCTCGACAAGGTGGTGAGCCTCGGCGCCAACCAGATCGGCTCGATCGAATTTGGCGTTTCCGAGCCCGAGACACTTAAGGACGAAGCCCGCAAGCTTGCGCTGAAGAACGCGACCGACAATGCCAAGCTCTATGCCGAGGCGGCCGGTGTCGGCCTTGGGCCCATCTTTAGCATCAGCGAACAGGAAAGCTCCTATCAGCCCCGCTTCGCGCCGGCGGCGGCCCGGATGGAGGCGGCAGCCCCCGTTCCCATCGAGGCCGGCACGGCATCAGTCCAGGTGCGCGTCAATGTGACCTGGGAACTGAACTAGGCTGCTCAAAAGAGCCGGCCCACGGGCTGAACGAGCTCACACGCGCCCGCGTTCCTGATCCAGGTCAAGGCGGACCCGGCGCATAGTCAGTAGTGAGACGGTATGGCAGCTCTCGATGCCCCCTTCGACCGCGGCGACGGCCATGCGCGCGACCGCGCCATCATGGTGTCGCGGCATCTGCAAGCGCGCGGCATCTCAGATCCGCTGGTGCTTGCCGCCATGGGCAAGGTCCCGCGCGAGGCCTTCGTTCCCGAGCATCTGAAGGAGTTTGCTTACGAGGACTCAGCGCTGCCCATCGAGGCGGGCCAGACCATTTCTCAGCCTTATATCGTCGCCCGCATGATCGAGCTGCTCGAACTTGAGCCGGGCGACACGGTGCTCGAGGTTGGCGCGGGCTCAGGCTACGCCGCAGCCGTGCTGAGCCGTATCGCGCGCAAAGTCTTCGCCATCGAGCGGCACGAGGAGCTTGCCAACGACGCCCGCGCCCGGCTCGAGCGTCTCGGCTATGACAACGCCAAGATCATCTTCGCCGACGGCACCAAGGGATTAGCCGAGCAGGCTCCATTCGATGCCATTCTCGTCTCCGCCGGAGGCCCGAAAATTCCCGAAACGCTGAAACAGCAATTGGCCATCGGCGGGCGCATGGTGATCCCGATCGGCCGCGACATCCATCAGACGCTGATGCTCGTGCGCCGCACAGGCGCCGAGACGTACGAACAGGAGGACCACGGGGCTGTCGCCTTCGTTCCGCTGATCGGCGCCGAAGGCTGGGTCGAGCCCGAAACAGCCAGGAAAGAAACCGCAATCGATGCGGAAAGCTCTGGCTTTGCCGCCGGGCTGCTCAGGCCGGCGGAGCGCGCCAAAACGATCCGCAGCAGGTCGAGCGGACTGATCGCCGAGGCGGCCGAGCCGTTCGGCGATCTAAATGAGCTGGCCGGTCTTGCCGAGCGCTTCGCGCATAAGCGCGTCGTCCTGCTTGGCGAAGCGACGCACGGCACCGCCGAGTTCTACGACGCGCGCGCGGCGATCACCGCCATGCTGGTAGAACGGCATGGCTTCAATATCGTGGCGGTCGAGGCCGACTGGCCTGATGCCACGGTCTACGACGCGCTTGTGCGCGGGCTTCCCCGGCCCAGCGTGCCGTCACGCGCGTTCACGCGCTTTCCCACCTGGATGTGGCGGAATGCCGAGGTCGGCGCCTTCCTCAACCGCCTCAAGGCGATCAATGAAGGGATCGCCGAGCCTGAGCGACGATGCGGCTTTTACGGCCTCGACGTGTACAGCCTGAACGCGTCAATCGGCGCCGTGCTCGATTACCTCGATAAGGTCGATCCCGAGGCCGCGAGAATCGCGCGGGAGCGCTATGGCTGCCTCGCGCCGTGGCGGGCGGACCCGGTTCGCTATGGGCGCATGGCGCTGTCGCATGGCTATGCGCTGTGCGAGAAACCGGTGGCGGAGGCGCTGATCGATCTTCTCAGGAAACGGCTGGATTATCTCGTGGAAGACGGCGAGGCCTTCTTCGACGCCGAGCAGAACGCGCGCATCGTGACCGCGGCCGAGGAATATTACCGCGTGATGTATTACGGCGACGCGGTGTCGTGGAACCTGCGCGACCAGCATATGTTCGACACGCTCGACCGGTTGCTTGCCCATCGCGGGCCCGGATCGAAAGCGGTGGTGTGGGCGCACAACTCGCATATCGGCGACGCCGAGTTCACCGAAATGGGTCAGGTCAGAGGCGAGCACAATATCGGCCAGCTGGCCCGCGCCCGGTTTGGCGAAGCTGCGGCGCTGATCGGCTTCGGCACCGACCGCGGCACGGTCGCCGCGGCATCGAATTGGGACGGCCCGATGGAGATCAAGAAGGTGCGCCCGGCGCGTGACGACTCTTATGAAGGCCGCTCGCGCGATGCCGGCATTCCGGCCTTCTTCCTCGAGACCGGCCCGGGTCAGAAACAGGGCGTGCGCGAGGCCCTGGCAGAGCCGCTGCTCGAGCGCGCCATCGGCGTGATCTACCGGCCGGAGACCGAGCTTCTGTCCCATTACTTCCAGGCCGAGCTGTCGCGTCAATTCGATGCCTGGATCTGGTTCAGCGAGACCAAAGCGGTGACCGCGCGCGCAAGCGCCCATCCCCACGGGCCCGACGAGACCTACCCCTTCGGGCTATAGGTCTCGCCCTCACCTGACATGGGACGGTCTGATGCGGAAAGCGGCCGGGGCGAGCCCGGCCGGGTGCAGCGAGAAATGACCTAAGCGGCGACGATGGTCTCTTCGGCGTTCTCGGCGGCGCTTTTGCGGCTCCGCGAGCTGACCTTCTCGGCCTTGGCGTGCCCGTTCAACTGGCCGACATGCACCGAGCGCCCGTCGAAATAAGCGCCGCTATCGATGGCCAGCGTCTCGTGCTCGATGTCGCCGACCACATAGGCGCGGCTCTTGAGCACGACTTCACCGCCATGAATGGGGCCTTCCACCCGCCCATTCACCACCACGCGCTCGGCCTGAACGCCGCCCGAAATCGAGGCTTTCGGCGAGATAATCAGAGAGGTGCAATAAAGATCCCCCTCGATCTGGCCGTTGACCTCGACCAGGCCTTCGGCCGTAACCGAGCCCACGATCTTCAACCCTTCGGCAATAATGGTCCCCTTGCGCCTGAACATCCTTCCCTCCAAACCGAATAAGCCGCACGGGAAGGACAACCGCGGCGCTGCCGCTCCGGTTCCACGGCCGGCACGCTATTTTGTGGGGTATGGCCCGTTGGACGCGTCCTTCTGGTGGCCAACTAAAGGATGCCCAAAGGAGAAATAGCCAACGTTTTCCGAATTCTATGCACCGCTTGCACTGATGCTAGTTTCAGTGGAATGTTGTCAACGGAGCAGCCTCTACGGGAGGCCACATACTCTCCGAAATAATGCGGTCGCAGTCGGGAGTCTTGTGTGGAAACTCGAGCGTTTCATCGCGCTACAGCGGAAACAC
Organism: uncultured Methyloceanibacter sp.; assembly: GCA_964523345.1. GTDB lineage: Bacteria > Pseudomonadota > Alphaproteobacteria > Rhizobiales > Methyloligellaceae > Methyloceanibacter. The sequence goes on along the minus strand of CAZFYL010000015.1, from coordinate 19,582 downwards.
TTGCGCTCTATCGCGCGGCATTGGATTGGGACCTAGTCGATCCAATCGTTATCGAGAGCCAGGCTGACTTCAAGTCTGAGCACCGCTGGGGCAACAAGGTCCAACCGTACTACCATCAAGTTACGAACCTAATCACCTTCTGCCGGCGCCTCCCCGTCACACTGTTAGCTGACGATGTTGGTCTGGGAAAGACAATCAGCGCAGGCCTAGTCGCTAGCGAACTAATATCTCGCTCACGTGTGCGAAAGATACTCATCGTCTGTCCAAAACTGTTGGGCCACCAATGGCGCGAGGAACTGGATAGCAAATTCGGCATTCCGGCGAAGATCGCTATCGGGGCGGAACTCGTTGAGGCCGATCTCGAGGAGGACGTCGGCGCTGTCATAACCACGTATCACTCCGCTAGATCGTATTTGGAGTCGATCCCCGAGGACCGATTTGAAATGCTGATCTTGGATGAAGCCCACAAGCTTCGAAATCTCTACGGTGTCCCGCAACCACCGCAGGTCGCAAAGCGATTTCAAAAAGCATTAGAAGACCGGCGTTTTCGTTACGTCCTAATGCTGACAGCCACACCCATACACAATCGGTTGTGGGACCTCTATTCACTGGTAGACCTATTGGCAACTGCCCGCGGACACCCAAATCCATTCGGAAGCGAGGGCTCGTTCGCACGCAGATTTATTGCAGACAATGTCGCCGACGCCCGACATCTCAAACCAGATGCCCGGGATGAGTTCCGTTCGATCGTTTATGGATACATGTCGCGCGTGCGGCGCGCTGATGCCGAGCTCCAGTTTCCAGAAAGGATCGTTCAGCTCCACCGGGTCAAGCCGACGGAAGAGGAACTCCAACTCATTTCTGTTTTGGCCAAGCCAATCCAGAAACTAAATCGGCTTTCTCAAATAGGACTTCTTCAAGCACTTACGAGCAGCCCCCACGCTTTGTCGAGGCAGCTCGATAACATGGCCGCCAATGGCACAGCGCCGGCTGAGCTGGCGGCTGAGGTTAGAGCTATTGTCGCTCGTATGCCGACGATCTCTAAACTTCAAGGACTTGCAACGCTCGTCGATAACCTTGTCGCTGAGCGACCGGAGGACTGGCGACTGCTTGTCTTTACAACTCGACGTGAGACACAGACGACTATTCAAATTTTCTTCGAGGAACGCGGTATATCAGTTGGGATTATAAATGGCTCAACCGGCAGCCGGAATCAGGAGACGATCACACGTTTCAAGAAGAGCCCTCCAGAATGTCACGTTATCATTACCACAGAGGCTGGTTCTGAAGGCCTAAATCTTCAAGCGGCTAACGTGCTCGTCAATTTTGATCTGCCCTGGAATCCAATGATAGTTGAACAACGCATTGGTCGAGTCCAGCGGCTTGCTTCTAAACACGCGACAGTATGCATTTGCAACATGATCCTTGGTGGCACCTTCGAGGAACACATTGTGGTCCGTCTCCTAGAGAAGCTTCAGTTAGCTTCACATGCAATCGGGGACATAGAGGCACTACTTGAGGGGACGGGCATAGACGCTGACGACGAAGACGAGAGTGCTGGGTTTGTAGAGAAGATTCGGAAACTCGTGGTCGACGCGCTTGCTGGCGTGGATGTCATGGAAGCCGTCAAGAAAGCGGACGAAAGCATCCAAGCCGCCTTGAATACGCTTGAGTCCGAAAGGAGCAATATTGACTCCATGCTTGGGGGCATGGATGGCAACGCGTACACGGGACCGCCAGCGCCAAAGTTGCCACATCGCGATCCGTCCATGAGTTCACAAGACTTCGCGCTAGCGGCGCTTCGTCATTTGGGAGCAATCGTGACGCCGCAGGGTAATGAAATCTATATTAGCGAACATGAAGGGAAGCGCGAACTCATTCGCCTAGAGCCAACTGAGGGGACGACCGACGGCGCGGTTCTTTATGCGCCTGGGACCCCCGCTTTCTCAAGGCTTGTAAGTCGCATTCTAGCGACTGCTCCCTACCTGCTTGACGATCTCAATGGCCCTCCGCTCAGGGTGCGTACCAATGCTGCTCGAACCGCCGCCAAATGGGTTCTCGGCTTTGGTGGAAGCCCGCGCAAAGCCAAAATGGAAAACACACGACTGTGCTTTGAAGGCACTGCACTGGCGAGAACGCGGGCTACAGTAGCCCATGACAGCTATGAAAGGTTGGTCGAAATCCCGTGTCGTCCGACGCAACACAACGTCGTGTTCAATAAGGCCACACTTGAGCCCATTCCAGACGCGTTAGAACGACCTTCAAGCATCGGAATCACACTGGATGCGCTCTCTGATGCAGCACTCACAGATGTTGGTATTGCCGAATTTCGCCGGTTTTATGAAGCAAGGCAAGAAGAGGAAACTGCGGCTGCTGGTGACGACCAAAGGAAACAGGCCAAACTTCGAGAGGACTTCACTCCTCGGATTGGAAGCGAACTAGTAGCTTTCGACGGGAAGCTCCATCGAGAATTACAGCTCCACGTACACTATCGCTTCAATTCCGATTTTGATTACCGCAGTCACATTACGGTCAGGCCCCACACCGGCGAAATTATCGCTCAACCTCGTTTTGTAACCTGCGCAAAAACTGGGGCAAGAGCGCCGGAAGATTGTCTTGAGCGGTGCGCCATTACCGAGGTCGAGGTGCTCCGACATTTGCTTTTTGCCTCCGATATTAGTGGTAGGAAAGCACTCCCTGAGCATACGGTGGTGTGCAGCCTGAGCGGAAAGCGAATTCTGCTTGATGAGGCCGAAACGTCCGCCGTGAGTGGTCAGCTCGCTACGAACTCCCTCCTGGAAACGTCAGCCTTAAGCGGAAAACGCGCGGAGGCCCGCTACTTTGGGGAATGTGAGTTCAGCGGTTCACGCGTCCTTTCAACCGAGCTCGCGACGAGTCAAGTTTCAGGTAAGCGCTATCGCGTTGACGAGGAGGCGAGGTCAATTGTTTCAGGCAAGACCGGTCACAAAGGGGAGTTCGTAATTTGCTCAGAGACTAACCAACGGTTATTGCCAGCCGAAGCCGGGAAGTGTGAGGTGACTGGGAAAATTGTGGCGCCAGGGCTCCTAGACCGTTGCGCTGTTTCGGGAAAGCGCGTCTTACCTGTAGTGCTGGACCGATGTGCCGTAACAGGAAAGAAAGCACTCAAGACCTTTTTTGTAACCAGTAGCCTTTCCGGAGTTCGCTTGCTTGAGGAGGAGGCTATACGATCTGTCACGGGTGAGTTCTGCGCGCCGCTTGAAGCTCAACAATGCACTTGGCAGGGGCAGTTATGCCACCCTCACGATCTGAAAGTTTGTGAGCTCACAGGCCTTAGGTTTCACTTTAGATTTATGATGTCAGATTCCATGGACCGGAACGTGTCGAACGTATCGCAGATACGGCTCCGGCCCCTTGTCGAACTCCTCAACGGCACACGGCGGACGACCGATAGCCGCGAGCTTTGGGACGAAATTTCAGAAAGAGCCTCAGATGAAATCCGCGGTAAGTGCGCGGTTGAAGCTGCCCAATGCTCACCCGATGGGCGTCATATCGCCGTGTGTCTGGAGGTTCGCAGTATGCTTGGGTTGAGAACGAACCATGCAGGGTTATTGTACTCTCTGGCTGATCAAGCGATAACCGGTCGGATCGCTTTCGGCAAAAGATCGACGACGGGTTGGGATCCATCCGCTGTCGACTGATGCCTTAGCTGGTCATCAATTATCCAAAAATGAGCGGAGCTTGCGGCTGCGCGAGGGGTGCTTCAGCTTGCGCAGGGCCTTGGCCTCGATCTGGCGGATGCGCTCGCGGGTCACCGAGAATTGCTGGCCGACCTCTTCCAGCGTGTGGTCGGTGTTCATGCCGATGCCAAAGCGCATGCGCAACACGCGCTCCTCGCGCGGCGTGAGCGAAGCCAGCACTCGCGTCGTGGTCTCGCGCAAATTCGACTGGATGGCGGCGTCTATCGGCAGCACGGCATTCTTGTCCTCGATGAAATCGCCGAGATAGGAATCTTCCTCGTCGCCGATCGGGGTCTCGAGCGAGATCGGCTCCTTGGCGATCTTGAGAACCTTGCGCACCTTCTCCAGCGGCATGGCGAGCTTTTCCGACAGTTCCTCGGGCGTCGGCTCGCGGCCGATCTCATGCAGCATCTGGCGCGAGGTGCGCACGATCTTGTTGATGGTCTCGATCATGTGCACGGGGATGCGGATGGTGCGCGCCTGGTCGGCGATCGAGCGGGTGATCGCCTGCCTGATCCACCAAGTGGCATAGGTCGAGAATTTGTAGCCGCGGCGATACTCGAACTTATCGACCGCCTTCATCAGGCCGATATTGCCTTCCTGGATGAGATCGAGGAATTGCAGGCCGCGATTGGTGTATTTCTTGGCGATCGAGATCACCAGCCGCAAATTGGCTTCGACCATTTCCTTCTTGGCCTGGCGCGCTTCGCGCTCGCCCTTCTGCACGATGTGCACGATCCGGCGGAATTCGGAAATCTGCAGGCCGGTCTCGGCGGCGAGATTCTGAATCTCTGAGCGAAGCTCCTTCACCAGACCGCGCTCGTCCCGGATGTAATCCGCCCACCCCTTCTTCTTCAGGCGCCCGACCCGGCGCACCCAGTTGGGATCGAGCTCATTGCCCTGATATTCGCCGATGAAGTCGTCACGGACGATGCCGTAGCTCTCGGCCAGGCGGAACAGACGACCTTCATAGCCGAGCAGCTTCCTGTTGATGTCGTAGAGGGTCTCGACCAGGCTCTCGATCCGGTTGGCGTTGAGCGAGAGCGATTTGATCTCGGCGACGATCTCGTTCTTGAGCACCTTGTAGCGCTTCTCCTGCCCTGAGGAGAGCGAATCGTTCTTGAGCGCGCGCTCGACTTCCTGATCCTGAAGCCGGCGGAGCTTCTTGTAGTTGGTGGCGACGAGATCGAAAGTCTCGACCACTTTGGGCTTGAGCTCCGCCTCCATGGCGGCAAGCGACAAGGCGTTCTCGAAATCGTCGTCGTCGTCGTCCTCCTCCTCGTCCTCGAATTCCTCGGTCTCGGCTTCACTGTCGGCGCTTGCGCCTGACGCACCCGGCGCGGCTTGACCGTTGGTCTGGCCGCCACTGCCATTGGCCCCTTCACCGGGGAGCGGCTGGGACGGCGTAGGCTTGGCGTCGGGACCTTGATAGGTCGCCTCGAGATCGATGATGTCGCGCAGCAGAATCTTGCCTTCGTTCAGCTCGTCGCGCCAGATGATGATGGCCTGGAAGGTCAGCGGGCTCTCGCACAGCCCCGCGATCATGGCCTCGCGGCCCGCCTCGATGCGTTTGGCGATGGCGATCTCGCCCTCGCGGGAGAGAAGTTCGACCGAACCCATCTCGCGCAGATACATGCGAACGGGATCGTCGGTGCGCTCGGCAGGCTCCTTGGTCGGCGTTTCGACCTTGGCCACCGGCTGGGCCGCGACCACCTGGCGCTGTGCATCGTTTTGGTTTTGCGATGCGTCGTCTGCCTCGTCGGAGTCGATCACATTGATGCCCATGTCTGAGAGCATCGACATCGTATCTTCGATTTGCTCCGAAGACACCTCCTCCGAAGGCAACACCTCGTTCAGTTCGTCATAGGTCACGAAGCCGCGCGCTTTCGCGGTCTTGATCAGTTTCTTGACTGCAGCGTCGGACATGTCGAGCACGGGGCCATCGCTGGACTCGCTCTGGCTCTGCTCCTGATCCTCGGCTTCAGCGGTTTTTGTTGCCATTTCCGGTTTACTCCGCGGCGCAAATTTCGTTTTGGCGATGCACTCGTCATCAAGGAGCGGACAACGCCGGCCATGGTGTGGCGTTCCGCTCCCAGGCAAATCCCGCTAGCGATTAACGGGTGGTCCGTTAATCGTCAATTAAGCATGACCCCACGCCCCAGCCCGCCGCCGGCTGCAATGACTGGCGTCAGATTGGGATCGACTGACATCCTCCCAACAAAGACAAGCTCAAAGTCCAATAAAGGCCTTTCGAACGCGACTTTTACTCTTGCTGCTCTACCGCTGTTCTAACGGAAGCAACTTGACGACGCCCTAATTCGGCCCTCGATCTTGGCTTCGCGAGGCCCGTTCCGCCCCAGAAATCCCTGGCGCTTGGCTATGGGCCTTTGGCATGACTTGGCGAGGGGAGCTTTCCCTGTCAAGGCCGAAGCCCCAGAAATACTGGGATTTTCTTGCAATCCACAGGGGCAAAAAGCGGCCATTTCGCCCCTAGCCCGGGTTTTCCGGCCTGCGCCCCCGTTGAGCTCCGACATTGGCGCCCCTCAGCCGGGCAACGGTCTCCTGAAAGCGTTTTGCGGCCTCGCGATCGCCCGCATCGTCCGCCGCGTGCTGGTTGCCGACGCTTGCGACCTCCCGCTGAAGCTCGGCGAAACGCTCAAATTCGGCCTCCGACATATCGGCAAGGCGATCCGCCCCCTGTTGAAGCTCGCGGGTCAGGTTCGGCAGCGCGCGGAAGCGGTAGATGAGGTCGGCGAATCGCTCTTGGACCTCCTGCCTCGGCCACTCGGGGTCGAGAAATCCGATGCGCTTGAAGGCGCTCTCCCGCAAGAGCTGGGCAAAGAATTTGCCATGATCGGTGGCGGCAATCCGCTCCGTGAGCCGGTCGCCCGCGAGGTTCGCATCCGCCAAGATCAGGCCGCTGACGGTCCTGAGCAGGCCCGCGAGCATCTTGTCCTTGATGTCGAGCGCCGAAACCTCCTCGGCAAAGCGGTCGAGCAGCCAAGGATGATTGACGAGCGCAAGCGTGATCACCGTGGCGAAGCCGTAGGCGGAAGGAAGCGGCGGCGGCTCGCCTTGGCCGGCGCGGCGCGGCGCCGGCGTGCCCTGTTTGCCGCGACGCCCGTAATCCTGTTCACGCCACAGCGCAAACAGCCGGTTCTTCGCCTCACGGCGGTAATGGTCCCTGACGCGGGTATTGGCGATCCCCGCCAACAAGCTCTCAAGTCTCGCTTCAAACGCGGCGCGCCGTTCCGGCGTGTCGATCGGGTGCAGCTTGAGTTCTCTCTGCCACAGCACATCGATCATCGGCCGCGCGGCGGCAAGGCAGGCGGTGAGCGCGCCTGCGCCTTTGGTCCTGACCAGATCGTCAGGGTCGGAGCCCTCGGGCAGAAAGGCGAAGCGGAACGAGCGCCCTTCGCGCAAGTTCGGCAGCATCCGGTCGATGGCGCGGGCGGCGGCCGCCTCGCCGGCCCGGTCGCCGTCGAAACAGACGATCGGCTCGGGCGCGAGCTGCCACAGAAGCTCCATCTGGCGCTCGGTAAAGGCGGTGCCGAGCGTGGCGACGGTGTTGGCGAACCCAGCCTCGTGAAGCGCGATGACGTCCATGTAGCCCTCGACCACAATCAGCTCGCCGCTGTCGAAGGCGCTTTTGCGGGCGCGGGCGGAGTTGAACACGGTCGAGCCTTTGTCAAAGAGCTTGGTCTCGGGCGAGTTCAGATATTTCGGCTCGGCCTCGGGATCGAGCGCGCGGGCACCGAAAGCAATGACGCGCGACCTTGCATCGAGAATCGGAATGGCGAGCCGGTTGCGGAAGCGATCGTAGCTTGGGCGCCCGTCATCGGGTTTGATGACGAGCCCCGCTTCCAACAGCTGCGTCTCGGTGAAGCCGCTTTTCAGCAGAGCGCTCTTGAGAATGTCCCGTCCATTCGGCGCAAAGCCGATGCGGAACTCCTGCAATGTGTCGCCCGACATTCCTCTATGCTCGGCATAGGCCAGCGCCCCGCGTCCCTGTCGCGACTGGAGCGCCTCCTGGAACAGGCGCGCTGCCGCCTCGAGCGCATCGAACAGGCCGAGCCGTTCCTTGGCCGCGCGCTCGAATTGCGGGTCGGGCTTCGGCAGTTCGAGTCCCGCTTCGCCCGCGAGCCTCTCCACCGCCTCGGGGAAAGACAGCCCCTCGGTCTCCATGAGAAAAGTGAAGATGTCGCCATGCTTGGCCGACGAAAAGCAGTGGTAGAAGCCCTTCTGGTCGTTGACGGTGAAGGACGGGGTCTTCTCCTTGTTGAAGGGGCTCAAGCCCTTCCACTCCCGTCCGGCGCGCTTCAGCGGCACATGGCGAGAGACCACCTGGGACACCGGCAGCCGGGCGCGGATCTCATCCAAAAACGAATCGGAGAATTTCATAGTTTGAGTGAGCGCTAGGTTGCGCGATGAGCCAATCGGCGAATCAGATTGCTACCGATATCCACGCTAGAACAGATCGCGAACGATGACAAAACGCCCTCCCTTTAGGACAGGGAGGGCGTTTTTCGTTGATCTGCCGTCGGCGGCGGTGCGCCGTGGCGAGCCGTTAGTCCTGTGGGGTAGAGCCGGTGAGGATCAACTCAGCGGGCGCGACCACAGCCAGCGTCGAGGCGTTGGCACCGCATAAAAGCGCCAATGATTGGCGCTGCGCGCCGTCAAGCGACAGCGTCTGCCCCGGTTCGAGGCTGACCCGAACGCGCGCCGAGGCATAGGGCGCGGAGGTCTCGCCATCCTTCCACGTCACCGCGCTCACGGCGCATTCGCCGCGTTCTGGTGCGAAAAAGGCGACGACCCTTTGGCCGCCAAACTTCACCAGGATGGGCTCACGAGGCCCAACAGGTCCGAGATTGCTTGCCGGCGCCTCGGCGAAAGCGGGCGCGGCTGCGGCGGTCAGGGAGAGCGCAAGCAGCGCCGGTAACAGGGAGAAACGTAGAGACTGTGCCATGATTGGCCTCCTTTGGAGAAAGCGAGCACCGAATCATTCTGTGCTGCATTGCGGTAAGTATATTGTTACGCAATGACAATTCTATGTTGCGGTGCAACGGCAAAAGGCCGCGTGGCTTCACGCCGCAGGCGCGGGTCGAAACGTACGTGTTTTGCAGCGGCTAACCGAGCTTGGCCTTCACCAGTGCGCTCGCCTTGGCGAAATCCATCTGGCCTGCATAGCCCGCCTTAAGCTCGGACATGACTTTGCCCATGTCCTTCACGCTCGCGGCGCCCGTCTTGGCGATCGCATCGGCGATCGCTTTCTCCATTTCCTCGCCTGAGATCTGCTTCGGCAGGAACTCGCGGATGATAACGATCTCCTCGCCTTCCTGTTTGGCGAGCTCGGTGCGCCCAGCTTCGGCGTAGATCTTCTCCGATTCCTCGCGCTGCTTGATCATCTTGGCGAAGAGTTCAAGCAGTTCGGCATCGGTCGCTTCAGTCTTGCCCGCCGTGCGGGCGGCGATATCGCGATCCTTGATGGCCGCGCTCATCAGCCTGAGCGTTGCGATGCGGCGCTTGTCTTGCGCCTTGGTGGCATGCTTCAAGGCGGCGGTGATGGTCTCGCGCATGCGTCGGAAGCTTTCAGGAAGAAGAAGTTTCCAAACTAATTGAGAGGCTTTCCCCAGGCAAGCGAATTTGTTGGCTTAACCTATTGTTTTAACAAGAAAATGTTTCGGATTGTGGATTGACCTTGACCTCTACGTAGCATATGAGTCCGCGGGCTCAGCATCCGGCCTTGAGTCTTAAGCCATTGAAGTCGCCGTCGTTGCACCCGACTTGAACCCAAGCGCCTCGAGCCGAGCGGCGCCTATAAAAGAAGATGACGGACACGAATGCAGCTCCGGCCGCAGAGGCCGCACCCTCGCGCGCGCGTCCCCTTGAGGGGTGGACCGACGCACCGCCGACCGGATTATTGATTCTTGCCGATGGGACTGTGATCGAAGGTCACGGCGCAGGCGCTACCGGCATCGCGGTCGGCGAAGTGTGCTTCAACACCGCCATGACCGGCTATCAAGAAGTCCTGACCGACCCGTCCTATGCCGGACAGATCATCACCTTTACCTTCCCCCATATCGGCAATGTCGGCACCAACGAAGAGGACATGGAGGCCGGCAGCCTTACCGTTTCAGGCGTGCGCGGTTGCGTGCTGCGTGCGGCCATCACGCCGGCGTCCAATTGGCGCGCGGCGCAAGATCTGGATGCTTGGCTAAAAGCGCGCGGCATCATCGCCGTCACGGGCGTCGATACCCGCGCGCTGACCACGCTGATCCGTGAGACCGGGATGCCGAACGCGGTAATCGCGCATGCGCCCGACGGCACGTTCGACCGCGATGCGCTCAAGGCCGAGGCTGCCGCCTTCCCGGGCATGGTCGGGCTCGACCTCGCCAAGGAGGTGACCTCGGGTCAGAGTTACGGCTGGGACGAGACCGCCTGGCAGTGGGGCAAAGGCTTTGGGCGGCAGGAGAGCCCGCGCTTTCATGTCGTCGCCATCGACTACGGGCTCAAGCGCAACATTCTGCGCGAACTGGCGGCCGCCGGCTGCCGGCTGACCGTCGTGCCGGCGACGGCGACGGCCGAGGAAATCTTGGAGCGGAAGCCCGATGGCGTGTTTCTATCGAACGGACCGGGCGACCCGGCGGCAACCGGTGCGTACGCCGTGCCTGAGATCAAGAAGCTTGTGGCGTCAGGTCTGCCGGTGTTCGGCATCTGTCTCGGCCACCAGATGCTTGGGCTCGCTCTCGGCGGAAGCACCGCCAAGATGCATCAAGGTCATCACGGCGCCAACCATCCGGTGAAGGACTTCACCACCCATAAAGTCGAGATCACGTCGATGAACCACGGCTTCGCGGTCGATCGCGACAGCCTGCCTGGGACCGTCGAGGAGACGCATGTCTCCCTGTTCGATGGGTCGAATTGCGGGATGAAGGTCAAGGACCGGCCGGTGTTCTCGGTGCAATACCATCCGGAGGCCTCGCCCGGCCCCCAGGACAGTCATTATCTCTTCAGCCGCTTCGTCGCGGCGATGGAGAAGCAGAAGGGCGGCGCGGCGGATTAGGTCATGCCCAAGCGCACCGACATAAAGTCGATTCTAATCGTCGGCGCCGGGCCGATCGTCATCGGTCAGGCTTGCGAGTTCGACTATTCCGGCACCCAGGCCTGCAAGGCCCTGAAGCAAGAGGGCTACCGGATCGTGCTGGTGAACTCGAACCCGGCCACGATCATGACCGACCCGGACGTGGCCGACGCCACCTATATCGAACCGATCACGCCTGAGTTTCTCGCCCAGATCATCGAGAAGGAGCGTCCCGATGCGCTCCTGCCCACCATGGGCGGCCAGACGGCGCTCAACGCCGCGCTTAGTCTCGATCGCTCCGGGATCTTAAAAAAATACGGCGTGGAGATGATCGGCGCCCGGGCAGGCGTCATCGACAAGGCCGAGGACCGCGAACTGTTTCGCGAGGCGATGAAAAAAATCGGGCTTGAAACACCGCGCTCCCGGCTTGCCGATGCCGCCGCGCTGAAGCGCGCCGACCGGCAGACATATAAAGACGAGATCGCGCGCATCGAGGCCTCTCATTCCGAGCCGCAAGAGCGGGCGCAGGCGCTCTCCGCCTTCGAAGTCGAATGGGCGCGCCACGAGAGCGAGCGCCGGCGCCGCTACGTCGAGAAAGGCCTGATCGAGGCGCTGGATGCTTTGTCCGATATCGGACTTCCCGCCATAATCCGCCCCTCCTTCACGCTTGGCGGCACTGGCGGCGGCGTCGCCTACAACCGCGAGGAGTTTCTCGAGATCGTCGAGCGCGGGCTCGATGCGTCGCCCACTTGCGAAGTGCTCATCGAGGAATCGGTTCTGGGCTGGAAGGAGTTCGAGATGGAGGTCGTCCGCGACAAGGACGATAACTGCATCATCGTTTGCTCGATCGAAAATGTCGACCCGATGGGGGTGCACACGGGCGATTCGATCACCGTGGCCCCGGCGCTGACGCTGACCGATAAGGAATATCAGATCATGCGCAACGCCTCGATTGCGGTGTTGCGCGAGATCGGAGTCGAGACCGGCGGCTCCAACGTGCAGTTTGCGGTGAACCCCGAAGACGGCAGGCTGGTCATCATCGAAATGAACCCGCGGGTTTCGCGCTCTTCGGCGCTTGCCTCGAAGGCCACGGGCTTTCCCATCGCCAAGGTCGCAGCCAAGCTTGCTGTCGGCTATACGCTCGATGAGCTTGCCAACGACATTACCGGCGGGGCGACCCCGGCTTCGTTCGAGCCCACCATCGATTACGTCGTCACTAAGATCCCGCGCTTTGCCTTTGAGAAATTTCCCGGCTCCCAACCGCTGCTGACCACTTCGATGCGGTCGGTCGGCGAAGCCATGGCCATCGGGCGCACGTTCCCCGAATCGTTGCAGAAAGCGCTGCGCTCCATGGAGACGGATCTTGCCGGACTAGACGACATCGTCTTCGAAGGACTTGGCCAGGGCGATGACAAGAATGTCGTCCGGGCCGCGCTCGGCACGCCTGCGCCGGACCGGCTGCTCAAGGTGGCGCAAGCGCTGCGACTTGGCTTCGACGAAGAGCAAATCTTCGAGGCGTGTAGGATTGATCCTTGGTTCATCCGGCAGATCAAGGACATTGTCGATATGGAGGCGCGTGTGCGGGAACACGGCCTGCCGGCCAACGCCGGTCAGTTCCGCGCATTGAAGGCGATGGGCTTTTCCGATGAACGCCTCGGGCAACTCGCGGACGTCGAGCCGGGCGAAGTGGCGGCCAGACGCCAGGCGCTCGACGTGCATCCGGTCTATAAGCGCATCGACACCTGCGCGGCCGAATTCGCCTCGCCCACCGCCTATATGTATTCGACCTACGAAGCGCCTTTCGCGGGAAAGGCTGCATGCGAAGCACGGCCGACGCCGGCGGAAAAGATTGTCATTCTCGGAGGCGGCCCAAACCGTATCGGTCAGGGTATCGAGTTCGACTATTGCTGCTGCCACGCAGCCTTCGCCCTGTCAGACGCCGGTTACGAGACCATCATGGTCAATTGCAATCCCGAGACGGTCTCGACCGACTACGACACCTCGGACCGGCTCTATTTCGAGCCGCTGACCGAAGAGGATGTCCTCGAGATCATCCGCACCGAACGGCAGAACGGAACGGTGAAAGGGGTCATCGTGCAATTCGGCGGGCAGACGCCGCTGAAGCTCGCTCAGGCCCTTGAGCGGGCCAAGGTGCCGATCCTCGGCACGTCTCCCGATGCGATCGATCTCGCCGAGGACCGCGACCGCTTCAAGGCTCTGATCGAGCGCCTCGGCTTGCGCCAGCCGCGCAGCGGCATCGCCCGGTCCGCTGACGAGGCCAAGGCCATCGCGGGAGAGATCGGGTTCCCGCTGGTCATCAGGCCCTCTTACGTGCTCGGCGGCAGGGCCATGGAAATCGTCCATGACGAGGCGCAGCTCGACCGCTACATCGCCGAGGCCGTGGTGGTGTCGGGCAAGAGCCCGGTGCTGCTCGATTCTTATCTGCGTGACGCCATCGAAGTCGATGTCGATGCCTTGGCCGACGGCAAGGACGTGTTCATCTGCGGAGTGATGGAGCATATCGAGGAGGCCGGGGTGCATTCCGGGGATTCGGCCTGCTCGCTCCCGCCGCATTCGCTGAAACCAAAGATTATCTCCGACCTTGAGCGCCAGACAATCGAGCTTGCCCGCGCGCTTGACGTGGTTGGTCTCATGAACGTGCAATTCGCCATCCAGGACGACGAGATCTATATTCTTGAGGTCAATCCGCGCGCCTCGCGCACGGTCCCCTTCGTCGCCAAGGTGATCGGCCTGCCGATCGCAGGCATTGCCGCCCAAGTGATGGCCGGGACGCCGCTTGCCGCGTTCGGCCTCAAGCGGCCCGAGCTCGGCCATGTCGCAGTCAAGGAGGCGGTATTTCCCTTCGCCAGATTCCCCGGGGTCGATCCGGTGCTCGGCCCCGAAATGCGTTCGACCGGCGAAGTGATGGGCATCGACCGCGACTATGCGGTGGCGTTTGCCAAGAGCCAGCTTGGCGGCGGATCGCGGCTACCGCTTTCCGGCACGGTATTCGTCTCGGTCAAGGATGCCGATAAGGACAAGGTGGTCGGGCCCGTCCGCGAGCTGGCCGAGATGGGCTTTCGCATCATTGCCACGCGCGGCACCAAGCGCCATCTGGACGGCTGCGGGATTGCCTGCGAGAGGATCAACAAGGTGCTCGAGGGGCGCCCGCATGTGGTCGACGCGATCACCAATGGCGAGGTCGATATCGTGTTCAATACCACCGAAGGCGCCAAGGCGCTCGCCGACTCCTTCTCGATTCGCCGGTCCGCCTTGCTTTACCACATTCCCTATTATACAACCCTGGCTGGCGCTCAGGCCGTGACCGAGGCCATCAAGGCGCTTCGGGCCGGGAACCTTAGGGTCACCCCCTTGCAGAGCTATATTGGCAAGCAACAGCCCCAGACGCTTGCCGAGACCGCCTGATAAACGGTCAAAATCAACGGATTCTTGACTTAGACTGCGCAATTCTCGGACAGTGTTCTGTCCGGGGGAGCCAGAGGAGCTTTGACTGAGATGGAAAAGGTGCCGATGACCGCGGAAGGCTATGCCGCGCTTGAGGCTGAGATCAAATATCTCAAGGCCGTCGAGCGCCCGCGCATCATCAAGCAAATCGCCGATGCCCGTACCCATGGCGATCTCTCCGAGAACGCCGAATACCACGCGGCCAAGGAACAGCAGGGCATCACCGAGGCGCGGGTGGCCGATCTCGAGGACAAGCTGTCTCGCGCCGACATCATCGACGTCTCCAAGCTCAAGGGCGACCAGGTCATGTTCGGGGCGACCGTCACCCTGCAAGACGAGGACACTGACGACAAGGTCAAGTACCGCATCGTGGGAGAGCTCGAGGCAAATGTGAAAAGCGGCAAGATCTCGATCACCTCGCCGATCGCTCGCGCGCTTCTTGGTAAGCGTAAGAAGGATGTCGTCGAGGTCTCGACCCCCGGCGGCGGTAAATCCTACAAGGTGCTCAAGGTGGAGTTCAAATAGAGTTCGGGCACGCCGATCATAACTCCATGAAACGCCACATCGTCCCGCTTTCCGCCTTGGCCCTCGCCGCGGTCATGCTTGCCGCCGGCCCGGCAGTTTCCGAGACGTCTGGTTCGGTCAAGGTGGAGAACGCCTGGTCGCGCGCAAGTCCAAGCGGCGTGAAGGTCGCTGCCGGCTATCTCACCATCGTGAATCGTGGCGACGAGCCCGATCGCCTTCTAGAAGCGAGCGCACCGTTTGCCGGCGCAACCGAGATCCATAAAACCAGCATGAAAGACGGGGTGATGCGAATGCGGCCCGTCAAGGACGGCGTGCCGGTTCCGGCCAACAGCACGGTCACGCTGGAGCCCAATTCCTATCACCTGATGTTCATGGGCCTGACGGAGCCGCTTCACGAAGGCGACACGGTTCAAGCGAATTTGATTTTCGAACGCGCTGGAACCGTGGGAATTACGATCAGCGTTCTTGGTATCGGAGCGCAAGGGCCTGAAGACGCGCCGGGACAGTAAGGCCCGAACACTTTGGGGGCTAAAATCGACATCTGGAGGGCATCGATGATCCGAACGCCGCTGCGGCTTGCTGTCCTTGGGTTTTGCGCATGCGCCACAGTTGCGCTCGCTCATAAAGGCGCGACCGGCGTGGTCAAGGAGCGCATGGATCTGATGGAACGTCAGAAGGATGACATGAAGATCATCGGTAATATGGCCAAGGGTCAAACCCCGTTCGATGCCGTCAAGGCGGCCGAGGCGGCTCGTGACATCGGCGTCACGGCCAACAAGATCCCCGAATTGTTCCCCGAAGGCAGTACCGGCGGAGAGAGCGAAGCGCTGCCCGCCATCTGGGAGAAGTGGGACCGCTTTACTGCCAATGCCGAAGACCTCGGGAGCGCCGCCGACGCGCTTGTGTCAGCGCTTAGCGACAGTGAGAACCAGGATTGGAAGGCCGCGTTTAAGACGGTCGGTGAAGCCTGCAAGTCCTGCCACGAGGATTTTCGCGCCAAGAAGAAGAAAAAGGGGCAATAGCGCTTGCCGGATTACGGCATGATGGCGACGCCCCACGGCAGGCGACCGACGGGCACCGACTTCTCCGCCTTCAGCGACTCGACGTCGATGACGGTCAGGTCGTTGGTGAGACCGTTGGCCACGTAATATTTCTTGCCGTCAGGACTGAGCTCGCCATGCCAGGGCCGCTGGCCGACCAGGATGTAGTCCTTGACCTCCTTGGTCGCGGTGTCGATCACCGCCACGCGATTGGACGGTCCAAGCGGGACAAACGCCAATTTGCCGTCAGCCGAGAAATCCATGCCGACCGGCTGCAACTGCTCGGGCCGCACGCCTTGCACTTCAAAACCAATCTTCTTGGTCACCTTCCAGCTGCCGGGATCGTCCCAGTTGCTGGTGTCGATGACCGAAATCGTGCCGCCAACTTCGGACGACACCCATAGCTCCTTGTTGTCCTTGGTGAACTTGGCTTCGCGCGGCCGGCTATCCACCAGAACGTTGGCGACAAGGGCCTTGGACCCATTGTCGATGATGTGCGCCATGCTTGTGCTTTCGGACGTGGCCGCGGTGTACCGGTCGTCGGAACTCACAACCATGCCTTCAGGTTCGACCCCAACCGGGACTTCGGCAAGCACCTCTCCGCTCTTGACGTCCATGATCGTCACCAACGAGTCGTCCTCGTTGGCGATGTAAATAGTATCGCCCTTTGAATCGACGGCCATAAGCTCGGGGTCCGGACCCGATTCGAGCTGACGCGTCACTTCAAGAGTCTTTGTGTCGATCACGTCCATGATGTCGCCGTCACCGGCGGCCACGAACAGCTCCTTGTAGTCGGGGCTTAGGATGATGCCGCGCGGGCGCCGCGCTGTCTTAATCGTCTTGATGACCTCAAGCGTCTCGCCGTTAAGCACCGTGATGGTATTGTCCTTCTCATTGGAAACGAAGATCGTCATGGCAAAGGAAGGCGAAGCAAAAAGCAGAAGCGCGGCGGCTGAAATCGCGGCAAGGCTGAAGCGAGTCATGGGTCTACCTTTGGTCGATGGCTATTTGAACTTGCACTTGGTCTCAGGTTTGTCGAAGCCAAGCGTGTCTGTCAGGTTGGTGGGATGCAGGAAGCCCTCCTGCGGTGAGGTCGAAACCGGCACACGCGTACCGCCGCCGAGGATAATCGGCTGGCGCATCTGATGGTCCCAGGTGCGGAAGCTCATGGCTTGGCCCTTGAAACCCTCGAGCCTGAACTCATCGGACAGCATGTAGGCCTTCAATTCCTTGGGCGTGGTCTTGCCGGATTTCATGGCCGAATCGGCCAGCGAGCGAAAACCGAGCCAGGCGGTGTAATCGCGCTCGACGGGCGGGCGCTTGGCGATGCGCGGTATGGCGTTCTGAAAGTGCATGGCACCCGATTCGGTGTAGGATTTGTCCCAGGCGGTCGCCTGCAGGCCCTGGGTGCCGACCACCGGCCGGGGGAGCGAGGTGCGGTACAGCAAATAGTCACCGAAATCGTCGTCGCTGTTGATCACCCAGACCACGTCGTGGTCGGATGCCTCCTCGGTTTCCATCGGAATTTGTGCCTGGATCTGCTGATGGCCTGAGTCGAGATTGCGTGCTCCCGGCGGCAAATCGTAGACCTTATCGGTAACCACCTTGCCGCCGAAGCGGGCGGCCGAGCGCTTGACCTGCGCGAGGTAGTCCTGATCTTGCGGGGTCTCGCGTCTGATGACGAACCAGCGCGGCCATTTCTTCCAGATGAGATACTGAGCCAGCGCATCGGCCCGCATCGCATAGTCCGGAATGATGTGAAACACGTTGACGCGGCAGTCTTCCTGGCGAAGCTTGGTCGCGCTGGAGCGGATGTTCATGATCACCGCATCCTTGGCGTCCGGCAGATCGGCCACGGCGAGGAGATCGTCCGGTTCGAGATCGGCGAGGAAAAAACGGTCGCCGGCGGCAAGCAGTTCCTTGGCCTTGCCGACCACGTCGCCGTCCTCGGGAACGACTGCCTCGACGAGCTCGAAAGAGTGACCGACAAAGTTTCCCGCCTGATTGGCCTCCTTCAACATGAGCCGCGCGCCTTCAAGGCCCTTATTGGGAACAGGCTTCTCGGCATAAGACAGAGGCAAGGGCTCGGGATATTCCTTACCGAGATAGACCACCCGCATGGTCTTCATCTCGGTCTTCCCGCCCCCAGAAACCGCTGGTGCGGCCTTATCGGGGGCCGGGGCTGCTGCGGGACCGGCAGCATCTTCCGCTTCGGCATGCGCCGGTGCGATCAAGGCTGGAACAACAACCGTAAGCACGATCAGGGTTACAAGCGCTTTGCAGCTCTCAGACAACTTACCGAACGACAGAGTCCACATGGGCAAGAACTTTGCTCCTACAAAGCCAACGGCGAAATCGAGATGGGCGAGCGATCTCGCTGGGATGAGGGCCAAACACTCAGCGCGCCATATTTCCCAAAAACTGCGGGCACTTGGCAATGCGCGTCGCACCATAGGCCAACCAACTCCCGGAGTTAATATGGTGAACAGGCAAAGATGCTTCCAGATCGGAGCAATCTATGTGCCAAAATTCACCGGCGATCCAGTCACGAAAAAGCCGCCAAGCCCGGCAGGAGCTTGGCGGCTTACAAAAATTTCATGTGGAGGCGCAGCTTCTATTGAAGCGGCGGCTTCTTCTCCGTACCTGGATTCTTTGTCCGGATCCAAGCAATGACCTTCCATAAATCGTCGGAGGTCTTGATGATCCCACCGAAGGGTGGCATCGGTCCCACCACCACTTCGTGTTTGACCCGTTTGTAACCCGCCTTCTGCAACTCGTCGGAACCGAGGGAGATCAATCGGAACAAGGTGTCGTCGTCGGGGCCATAGACCCAAGTGTCGTTGGTCAGCGGCGGACACATACCGCCGCCGCCGCCGCCGCCGTGGCAGCCGTTACAACTATAGGATAGATATTTGTGGTGGCCTTCGTCAGCCATCTCGGCGAGCTTGTCGTTGTAGGGATTATGCAATCCCCCTTTCGGCGTGGCCTTGATTAGATCGAGCGGCGGTGTCGTGTCGCCCGGTTTGCAACAGTCTCCGCCGGCAGCCCCGCCATCCGAGGCCGCAGCCTCGGCCGGCTGCGCCGGTTCGTCGGCGGCACAAGCCTTCCAGGCAAAGGCTCCCATGCCGGCGACAATCACAAGTGTCAAAAGTCCAGTGATGATATTGCGCACTGCTTCGTTTCCTTACCCTAGTTAAAGTTGTCGGCTGTTGTTGAACCCAGTCGATTAGCCCTCGACAGTCGAATGACGCCATCTGTGATAACGCCATCGGAAGCGCGGCGATAGGGAGCGTTGCCCGGTGCGGCATTATGGCGTCGGGTCTGATTAACCGTTCCCATTCAATGGGTTACGTCGAAATCCATGCCCTCAAAGGTGTAGCGCGGCTGTTGGACCCAGATGCCGTCCTCCTGCACCGGAACCTTGTGCATCTTGACGTCGGTCACCTTGAGATTGCCTGATTGGTCATCGACCCAGAAATCGATGTCGTAGAACTCATCCTTGCTGCCCGGCTTGCGGAAGTCTGTGCAGGCGAAATACTTGCCGTCCTTCTTCAAGTGCCGAACAGGCTGGTGCATCTCGACGAACTCGAGCGGAACGGACTCGCCGGTCTTGTCATCCTTGACCTCGAGATCGCCGTTCTTATCCTTGTTTTCGGCGATGTAGTTGTGGATCGCGCTCATGATCTGCCAGGCGCGTCTCTCCTCCATATCGCCGGGATGCTCCTGCACCGGAAGCCACCACCAGGCGACCG
>CAZFYL010000014.1:10169-27846 GCA_964523345.1 uncultured Methyloceanibacter sp. | reverse complement strand
AGGGAATGAAATCGACCACGTCGCCTTCTTTCACCTCGGTTACCTCCTCGGCAACTTCGATCAGACCATCCGCTTCGCGCAAAGAGGAGATGAGCCCCGAGCCGTCGCGGGGAAATTTGACGACGGAAACCTGCCCGCCTTCCCCGCGTGTCAATCGGGCGCGCCAGAATTCCCGGCGTCCGGGTTTTTTCGTTTGCGTGAACGCGGCGGGAAGCGGGAAGCGGTGAGGCTCCGGCCACGCGCCGCCTGCGAGCCGTGTCAGCACCGGCCGTACATAGATCAAAAAACAAACGAACACGGCGACAGGATTACCGGGGAGCCCGAGCACGACGCTGTCGCCAATCTGGCCGAAGCTCATCGGGCGCCCGGGCTTGATGGCGATCTGCCACAGATGGCGTTTGCCGAGCGCATCGAGGCTCTGCACGACATGGTCTTCCGCGCCTTGGCTCGCGCCACCTGAGAGGATGACGGCATCGTAATTGCCGGCGGCGTCGCGAAGACACGCGGTCACCTGGTCCGCCATGTCGGGGAGTATGCCGAGATGGGTTGGGATTGCGCCAGCGGCGCGGACCAGCCCTTCGAGCATCGGCGCGTTAGCGTCGAAAACCTTTCCCGGCGCGAAGGTGCCGCCGGGAGCCACGATCTCGTCTCCAGTCGAAAAGATGGCGACCTTTAGCGGCGCGTAGCAGGAAAGAGCGTCGAGCCCTGTCGCGGCGGCGGCGGCGACCTCTTGCGGCCTTAGCCTCGTACCGGCTTCGGCAAGCACGTCACCTTGTTTCGTGTCCTCGCCGGCAAGCCTGCGATTTGCGCCTTGCATGAGGCCCGGAGGAATGATCGCCGTAACTTGCTCACCATGCTGCTCGAGGCGCACATCCTCCTGCATGACCACCGTGTCCAAGCCCGAAGGCATAACCGCGCCGGTGAAAATGCGAACCGCGGTGCCGGTCGGAGGAACGGCGGTGAAAGGATGCCCGGCGGCGGCTTGTCCTACCACGGGGAGCTTCGCTCCCTTCGCCTCGTCGTAAGCGTCGTGGCTGAAGGCGTAGCCGTCGACGGCGGCGTTGTCGTGAGCCGGAATGGGACGCGGCGCGACAATCGAAGCGGCAAGGAAACGTCCGGTTGCTTCGGCAAGTCCAACCTCTTCGGCCTCCGCGACGGCGCGCACCCGCGATTTGAGGATTGAAAGCGCCTCGCTGTGCGGGAGCCGGTCCTTGTCGAGGACGAAACAATCGTCGCGGAGCTTGGCTGTCATGTCCGCCTAAGCCCGAGATGATCCACCACGAAGCCGGCGATTGCGGCGATGTCGTCGATCTGAAACACCGGCAATGTTTCCGTTTCAGCAGCAGGACGGTCGGAGGCAATGGCCACGATCCCTGGGAACTCTCCACTTAGGGGTTTCTGCGACCTTGCTCCCTCTCTGCGGATTTCGATCTTCGGAAACTCTTCGCGCTTGAACCCCTCGACTAGGACGAGGTCGCTCGACCCGACATAGGCGACAATTTCCTCAAACGGCATTTCCGGCGCGTCGCCAAGCTCGCGCATCAGCGCGAAACGCCGCGGCGACGAGATTGCGACCTCGGATGCTCCCGCCTCACGCATCTTGAAGGAATCGCGGCCCTCATGATCGATGTCGAAGGCCTCATGGGCGTGTTTGATGACCGCGACAGCGTAGCCGCGGGCGGCGAGCTCGGCGATCAGGCGGGTCATGAGCGTGGTCTTGCCGGAATTCTTCCAGCCGACCACGCCGAACAGAGGCGGACTCATGACGCCTCTTCCTTGAGCAAGGCATCCGCCTCGGCCAGCTGACCGGGCTCGTTGATGTTGAAAAATGGATCGATCGCCTTTCCGCCGATTTCGACGTCAGGAAACGGCACCTCCACGGCGCCATGCGCTTCGGTCCATGCGCCGGCTTTACGCATGCCTTGTCGAAGCGAGTTTTCGAGCGCGGGCGCAAGCGCCACCGGCCACAACCCGATGACCGGATGCACTCCCTGTCCCGACCGCGCCACACAGAGCGCGGGCTCACCCTTCAGTGCGGCCAGAAAGCGTTGCACCAGATCGCCGGGAAAGAACGGCGTATCTGTCGCGACGGTGACGGCCAGCCGCGCGCCGGGACGGTTCGTCCTGACCCACTCAAGTCCGGCATGCACGCCGGCAAGCGGCCCGGCGAAACCGGCGATGCTATCGGCCACCACCGGCAAACCGAAGCTCGCAAAGCGCGATGGCTCGCCATTGGCATTGATGACCATGCCCGAGACCTGAGGCTCAAGACGCTCGATAATCCGGGCAAGGACCGGCCTGCCCCCCAGCATCCGCAGACATTTGTCGCCGCCGCCCATGCGGCTCGATCTGCCGCCGGCAAGAAGGATGCCGACGACAGGGTCACTCACGCTCATGGCAGGAGTGTACGGCTAGAGGCCCACCGCCGTCACGTCGAGATCGGGCAGAGGCACGTCCGGCTCATCCTTCCCATGCGCACGCTCGATCCTGACGGCGCAATATTTGTACTCGGGGATCTTCCCGATCGGATCGAGTTGCGGGTTGGTGAGGATATTGGCGGCCGCCTCCACATAGGCGAAGGGGATGAAGATGCATTTTTCCCTGATCCCGAGATCGGCGCGGGCGGTCAGCTCGATTGAGCCGCGCCGCGTCGTCACCCGCATGGTCTCGCCGGGTTTGACGCCAAAGCGGGCAAGTGTCTTTGGATGAAGGCTTGCCGTGGGGCCAGGCTCGAGCGCATCGAGCACATTGGCGCGGCGGGTCATGGCACCTGTGTGCCAATGCTCAAGCTGCCGGCCGGTGATGAGCACAAGCGGATAGTCCTCGTCGGGCACCTCGGCGGGCGGGAGAACATCGGCCGGCACCAGCTTGGCGCGGCGCGATTCCGTCGGGAAGCCGTCGCCGAATACGACCGCCTCGCCCGGATGGTCGGGCTCGGGGCACGGATAGATGACCGAGGATTCCCGCTCCAGCCGCTCCCAGGTGATGTTGTCGAGAGAGGGCATCGCTTTTTTCATCTCATCGAAGACCTGCGACGGGTGCGTGTAGCTCCAGTCCAGCCCGAGGCGCTTGGCGATCTCGACGAGGATCCACAAATCTTCGCGTGTATCGCCGGGAAGCCCGAGCGCCTTACGGCCCATCTGCACCTGGCGGTTGGTGTTGGTGACAGTCCCCGACTTTTCGGGCCAGGCCGACGACGGCAGCACCACGTCGGCCATCATCGCCGTTTCGGTCAGGAAGATGTCCTGCACCACGAGATGTTCGAGCTTGGCGATGCCGGCGCGGGCGTGATCGAGATCGGGATCGGACATGGCAGGGTTCTCGCCCTGGATATACATGCCTCTGATCTCGCCTTTATTGGCGGCGTTGATGATCTCGACCACGGTAAGCCCAGGCTTATCGGAGAGCGGCGTCTCCCAAAGGGCCTCGAACTTCTTGTGAACCGGCTCGCTCTTCACGTCGGCGTAATCCGGATAGAACATCGGGATCAGGCCCGCATCGGAAGCGCCCTGCACGTTGTTCTGGCCGCGCAGGGGGTGAAGGCCTGTGCCGGGCCGGCCGACCTGGCCGCACATCAGTGAAAGCGCAATCAGGCAGCGGGCATTGTCGGTGCCGTGCACGTGCTGGGAAATGCCCATGCCCCAGAAGATCATGGCCCGCTCGGCGCGGCCGAAGGTTTGCGCGACATCGCGGATGGTCTTGGCGTCGATGCCGGTGATGTCGGCCACCGACTCGGGGCTGTAGCTGGAGAGGTGTTCTTTCAGCTTCTCGAAGTTCTCGGTATTGGCCTGAAGATATTGCACGTCGTAGAGGCCCTCCTCCACAATCACATGCATGATGGCGTTGAGCAGGGCCACGTCGCTCGCCGGCTTGAATTGCAGCATGTAGTCGGCGTACTCGCGCATCGCCTGTCCGCGCGGATCGATGACAATGAGCTTGGCGCCGCGCTTGGCCGCCTGCTTGAAGAAGGTCGCGGCCACCGGATGATTTTCTGTGGGGTTGGCGCCGATGATCATCACCACGTCGGCGTGCTCGACCTCATTGAAGGTCGCCGTCACCGCGCCCGAGCCAATCCCCTCGATCAGTGCCGCCACCGACGAGGCGTGGCAGAGCCGCGTGCAATGATCGACGTTATTGTTGCGGAAGCGCGTGCGGATCAGCTTCTGGAACAGATAGGCTTCTTCGTTGGTGCATTTGGCCGAGCCGAATCCGGCAATAGCACCGTTGCCGTGCGTCTCGGCAACTTTGGCAAGGCCCGAGGCGGCAAAGTCGAGCGCTTCTTCCCAGCTTGCCTCGCGGAAATGGGTGTAAGGGTCGGAGGGATCGACATTCACGCCCTTGGGCAGGTTAGGTTTGCGGATCAGCGGCTTCATCAGCCGCTGCGGATTGGTCACATAGTCGAAACCGAAACGCCCCTTCACGCACAGCCGGTTCTCGTTCGAGTAGCCATCCCGGCCCTGCACGAAGGCGATTTTCTCGTCCTTGATCTGATAGCTGAGCTGACAGCCGACACCGCAATAAGGACAAACCGAGTGCACTTCGCGATCGACCTTGCGGGTGCCGTGTTGGGTGATCGGATCGACGATCGATTTCGGCATCAGCGCGCCGGTCGGGCAGGCCTGCACGCACTCACCGCACGCGACGCAGGTCGAACGCCCCATAGGATCGTCGAAATCGAACACCGGCTTGGCGTCGATGCCGCGGAACGCCATGCCGATCACGTCATTGACCTGCACTTCGCGGCAGGCCCGCACACACAGACCGCAATCGATGCACGCATCGAGATTCACGGCCATGGCAGGGTGAGACAGGTCAGGCTTCGGGATACCGTGGGCCGGAAAGCGGGACGTCTCGATCCCCTGAACCTCAGCCCAATGCCAGAATGGGGAGACGCGGTCGGGTGAATCTTCATGCGCCGGCTGATCGGCAAGCAGAAGCTCCATCACCATGCGGCGCGCTTTCACCGCCCGCTCGGTCGCCGTCTTGACCACCATGTCGGGCGTCGGTTTGCGAATGCACGACGCGGTTAGCACGCGCTCGCCCTCGACCTCGACCATGCAGGCCCGGCAATTTCCGTCGGCGCGATAGCCCGGCTCGGGCAACCAGCACAGATGCGGGATGTCGATGCCTTCGCGCTGGGCAACTTGCCAAATGGTTTCGCCCGGCCGGGCACTCACCACTTTGCCGTCCAGGGTAAAGAGCAACTGATCTGTCATTCCGGCCTCGTTTTCGCCCGAAGAAGGGCGCCCATCCTTCATATATGACTATCAGCCTCGGCCCGCCACCTCGGTATTCTCGTTCAAGAAGAACTGCATGGCGGAGATAAAGGCGTTGGGCGCCGCCTGACCGAGCCCGCAGATCGACGCATCGCGCATCGCTTGGGCGAGTTCGTTCAGAAGCGGCTCGTCCCACTCATCCCGCTCCAGAAGCGCCACGGCCTTGTCGCAGCCGACCCGGCACGGCGTGCACTGTCCGCAGGATTCGTCCTTGAAGAAGCGTAACAGGTTGATGGCGATGTCGCTGACCTTGTCGCGCTCCGAGAAGACGACGATCGCGTGTGAGCCGACGAAGGCGCCATATTTGTCCAAGGTGCCGAAATCGAGCGGGATGTCGGCCATGCCCGCAGGAAGAATGCCGCCAGATGCCCCGCCAGGCAGATAGGCCTTGAAGGTCTCGCCCTCCTCCATACCGCCGGCGAGCGCGACCAGCTCGTTCGCCGTGATCCCGGCCGGCGCCAGAATGACGCCAGGTTTCTTCACCCGCCCGGACACCGACCAGGATCGCAATCCCTTGGCGCCGTTCACGCCCTGATCGGCAAACCATTTGGCGCCCTTCTTCAGAATTTCGGGCACCCAATAAAGTGTCTCGACATTATGGTTGAGCGTGGGCCGGTCGAACAGCCCAACTTCCGCGATATAAGGCGGACGATTGCGCGGGTAGCCGCGCTTGCCTTCGATGGATTCGATCATCGCCGATTCTTCGCCGCAGATATAAGCGCCGGCGCCGCGGCGAAGCTCGATGTCACCCTTCTTGATGATGCCCGCTTCTTCAAGCGCCGCAATCTCGTGCGCCAAAATGTGCAGCACGGCGGGATATTCGTCCCGCATGTAGAGATAGATGCGCTCGGCCTCGACCGCCCAGGCCGCGATCAGCGCCCCTTCGAACATTTGTTGCGGGTTTCGCTCCAAGTAATAACGGTCCTTGAACGTGCCAGGCTCGCCCTCGTCGCCATTGATGGTCATCAGCCGCGGGCCGGGATAGGAGCGCACAATCTGCCATTTGCGTCCCGCCGGGAAACCGGCGCCGCCTAGTCCCCGCAAGCCGGCGTCGGTCATTTCCTTGATGATCGACTCGAAGCTGAGCTTGCCCGCGCGGCACTTCTCGAGCACCTCGTAACCACCCTTGGCGCGATATTCGGCCAGCGTCTCGTATTGTGGGATGACCGGTGCGCGTTTGCCGCTCTCGACGACTGCCATCACGGAGTCCGGTGTAGCGTTGTCGACAAAAAGATGCCCGACCTCGGCGACCGGAGCCGTGTCGCAACGGCCGACACAGGGCGCGTGCACCACGCGGACCTCACCTCGATCCGTACGGGATTTGAGCGCTTCGAACAGCGTCTCGGCGCCCTTGATGGCGCAGGTAATGGAATCGCACACGCGGATGGTGGTCGGCGGCGGCGGGGCCTCCCCCTCCTTCAGCACGTCGAAATGGGCATAGAACGTCGCGACCTCATAGGCCTCCGCCTGCGGCATCCGGAGTTCCTCGCACAGAGCTCTCAGGTGACGCGCCGAGATGGCGTGGTAGCGGTCCTGGATGAGGTGCAGATATTCAATGAGAAGGTCATGACGCCGGGGCCGGTCGCCGAGAAGGGTCCGGATTTCTTCAAGCGCTTCGAGATCGAGCTGCCGTCCCTTAGGGAAGGCCCTGGCCCGCTTGCGCGAGCCGACATTCCTCGCTGGCCGGTCAGGGCCGCCATTTCTGGGGGTCTTTTGCTCCACGCGATCTTTCTCCGTTTAGACCCCTTGAACCGGCTCAAGCCGTTCGCGACCAGGCCAACGACGCTCGGGATTGGTGATACAGCGAGCAAACTTGATCGGCAAGTAGCCGCTAGTTTACCGGCGAGACTCCATGACGCCGGCGCTTTTTTCTGCAAGACTCGCAGGCTAAATAACGTATGAACGCCTGACGCCGCCTGCAAGCCGAGCCGATTTCGCCGTCAGCATGACCGACTTTATCGAGGCATTCCACACAGCATTGCGGCTCATCGCCACGCTCGATCCTGACCTGCTCGGTATCGTGCTGCTCTCGCTGAGGGTGAGCCTCACAGCGGTGGCAATCGCAAGTTTGATCGGTTTCCCGCTTGGAGCCGCGCTTGCCGTCTATCGGTTCCCGGGCCGTGGGACGCTATCGGCGATCGTGAACGCCTTGATGGGTCTCCCGCCGGTGGTGGCCGGTCTCTTCATTTACCTCCTGCTGTCCAATACCGGCCCGTTGGGCGTTCTCCAGCTGCTCTACACACCCACCGCGATGATTATCGCCCAGGTGGTCATCGTGATCCCCATTGTCGGCGCACTGACCCGCCAGGCTTGCGAGGATCTTTTGGAGGAATATGACGAGCAGCTTCGCTCTCTCGGCGCTTCGCCGACCGCCATCGCCTTCACTCTGTTATGGGACGGGCGCTACCGCCTCCTCACCGCCGTGCTCGCGGGCTTCGGCCGGGCCATCGCCGAGGTCGGCGCGGTCATGATCGTCGGCGGCAATATCGATCACGTGACGCGGACGATGACCACCGCGATTGCGCTTGAGACGTCGAAGGGAAATATCACCCTTGCCTTGGCGCTTGGCATCGTCCTCCTGGTGATCGCCTTTGCCGTCAATGCCGCACTGATGGGTGTGCGCCGTTTTGCGCTAAGATTCGCCTATGCTTGATCCGACCAAGTCGCCCGGCGCGTTCGATACCGCCCCTGACAGGAGCCAAACGCTGCTGCCGCTCGAACTCCGCCGGCTCACTTATGAAGCAAGTGGCAAGCGCGTCATCGACGAGCTCGATCTCAAGCTCGCGGAGCCCGGCATTACCGCCATCATGGGACCGAACGGCGCCGGCAAGAGCGTCCTGCTGAGGCTCATGCATGGCTTGATCACGCCTGCGAGCGGCGAGATCCTCTGGGCGGGCCGGCGTATGGATCGTGCGCTGGCTCTCCGTCAGGCGATGGTGTTTCAAAAGCCAGTGCTGCTCCGCCGTTCTGTCGCCGCCAATATCTGGCACGCACTCGGCTTGCGCGGTATCGACCGGAGCAAGCGCGCAATCAGGGTCGACGATGCGTTGCGGCTTGCCGGTCTCGAAGACTTGGCCGCGATGCCCGCCCGCGTGCTTTCCGGCGGCGAGCAGCAACGGCTGAGCCTTGCCCGCGCGTTAAGCCTCGAGCCGGAGATCCTCCTTCTCGATGAACCTACGGCCAGCGTCGATCCCGCCTCGACGCTCGCGATCGAGCAATTGCTGATCGAATCACGCCATTCCGGCATCAAGATCATCATCGTGACCCACGATATCGGCCAGGCCAGGAGGCTTGCACAGGATGTCGTGTTCCTGCATCACGGCCAGGTTATCGAACATGAACCGGCAAAACACTTTTTCACCGAGCCGCGAAGCGAGGCGGCGCGCAGTTTCCTCGCTGGCGACCTTGTCCTGTAACTAAGGAAAACAATCCGATGTTTGATCGAAGAACGGTGCTTGCGTTTGTTTTCGGCACGGCGATGGTCGTTACCGCGCCGTTCACACTTCAGGCGGACGACAAGTTCATTGTCGTGCAGTCGACCACCTCGACCCAGAACTCAGGCTTGTTCGACCACATCCTGCCGGTGTTCACCAAGAAAACCGGCATCGACGTGCGGGTTGTCGCTGTCGGCACGGGCCAAGCGCTCAAGAACGCCGAGAACGGCGACGGCGACGTTGTCCTGGTTCACTCCAAGCCCGATGAAGACAAATTCGTCGCCGACGGCTGGGGCGTGAAGCGTCACAGCGTTATGTACAACGATTTCGTTATCGTCGGCCCCGCCGCCGATCCCGCCAAGATCGCCGGCACCAAGAATGTTGCCGACGCGATGAAGAAGATCGCCGAGGCTGAGACGCCGTTTGCGTCAAGGGGCGACGATTCGGGCACGCACAAGCAGGAGATGAGGCTTTGGCAGGATGCCGGCATCGATCCCAAGCCTTCGAGCGGCCAATGGTATCTCGAGACGGGCTCGGGCATGGGCGCCACACTCAACACCGCCATGGGCAGGAAGGCCTATACACTGACGGATCGCGGCACCTGGTTGAGCTTCGCCAAGAAGGACGATTTCAAGATTCTGGTCGAAGGGGACCCGAAGCTGTTCAACCAATATGGCGTCATCCTGGTCAATCCGGCCAAGCACAAGCGGGTCAAGGCCAAAGAAGGTCAGGCCTTCATCGATTGGCTGATCAGCCGCGAAGGTCAGGCGGCGATCGCGAGCTACAAGATCGATGGCGAGCAGCTGTTTTTCCCCAACGCCGGCCCGCAGAGTTGAGCAGGCGTGGAGTCTAGGCCCGAGCCGTCCTTAGCGCGGCGGTCTCGGGTTCCTCGGCGTCCTGATACATCGTGAGCATCGGCTCATCGCGAAGCTCAACTTCATCATACTCGCCGAATCCATTGAAACGATTGGCCAACACCCGGCCATACGCGCCGACCTGGCCGATCTCGATATAGTCCCCTTCCCGCACGCACCCTGGCAGCATGAAAGGGCCCGGCAGATAATCGGAGCTGTCGCAGGTCGGGCCGTAAAGGGCAAACTCGGCCGCCCGTTTTGTCTTGCGCGGCGAGGCTGCGATCAGCCGCGCCGGGAACCGGAAGCCCGAATAGGCGGCATCGAACAGCGTGCCGAATGCACCGTCATTGATATAGAGGGCCTTGCCGCGGCGGGCGTCGACACGAGCGATCACCGACTCGGCCTCTGCCACCAACGCCCTGCCCGGCTCGCATAGGATCTCGCATGAGTGCTTGACCGCGAGCTCGTCTGCGGCGCGCGCCACTTCGTTCACGAAGTCCTTCAGATCCGGCGGATCGGAATGAGGATAGCGGCTTGGAAAGCCGCCGCCGATATCGACGGCATCGACGATGACGCCCGAGGCAACGATCAGCTGGCCGATTTGCCGGACGGCGTCGCCGAAGGCGGCAGGAACGACCGCCTGCGACCCAACATGAAAAGTGAGACCGAGCCGCCGCGCGATCTGTCGTCCGCGCAAGAGCAACCCCGGCGCCTCCTGGCTCGACGCCCCGAATTTCCCTTCCAGCGGAATGAGGCTGTGCGTATTGGGACAGGCCACGCGAAGGAACAGTGTGAGGTCCCGCGCGCCGCCGGTCTCGGCCACGATCTTGTCGAGTTCCTCGTCGCTGTCGAAGGCAAAACTCCTGATGCCGAACTCGTTATAGGCCCGCGCGATCGCAGCGCGCGATTTGACAGGGTTCATGAAGAACAGCTCGGCGTCAGGGATTCCCGCCAAGCGCTCGATCTCCGCCGGAGACGCCACATCGAAGTCGCGGATGCCGGCCGTCACCAGAGCGTCGACGATCGGGCGTGCGTCGTTGGCCTTCGCTGCGTAGAGCACGCGACCGGGGAAGTTGGCGATGAACCAGCTCGCCGCGCGCTGCGCAGTGTGCGGCCTTAACGCGAGGACCGGCCGCTCTGGGCGCTGATGCTGCAGAAATTCCGCTGCAGAAGTGAAAACGTCCATCCCATGTCTACTCCCACACGAGAGTGCGATGTCATTCACCGCCCTTGGAGCGGACCCGCTCTGTAGCTGCATCGGTCCCGTATGAAATCTGCGACCTCTTGTAAAGCGCTTTTGCGCACGGCCCCGACCATCCGAGCCGATTGTCATAAATGGGAAGGCCGAGACAAGCCCTTACCGTCGCATATGCTTCATTCGGCAGGCGCGGTCCGGGCGCTGGTCACCACATTGGGCGTGGTCCCGGAATAGATGGGATGCTGAAGCACGCCGTAGGTCTTTCGTGCCGCAAGATCGACCAAGGACGCGGTGAAGACATGGATTTCGACACTGTCGAGCGCCCCGTCGTCATTGCCGGTGGGAGGCAGATCGGCGCCGCCGGCGAGACCCTCGATGAGATATCGGGTGAAAAGGCCGATATCGTAAGTGACATCGACCAGGCTGCGCTGTCCGCGATCGGTGGCGGCAAGCACGGTGAGCCCCGGCACAGGCGTCTGCGGCAGTACGGTGCCGGCAGTCTCGGGCAGATTGGGCGGCAGCAGCGAAGGGCCGTGGTCCCGCCCGTACTCGGTCTCGAGCAGCACCAGCACCGAGTCGACCTGAAGCGCGGCCAGATTGGCATAGAGCGTCGAGAGCCGATAGCCGCCCGAGACCTGCCGGTAGGGCTCGATATCGACCGGGAGGAGATAGGCGTCGGCCTCATCGGTGGCGCCGTACCCCGAATAGTAGACGAGGATATCGGCATCGGGCTTTTCTTCGACCAGACGGGCCAGCTCCCCTTCGAGGCCCGGCTCCGATCCGAACACTCTGTCGAGATCGGCCTTCCCGGCATCCCTCAAATCGATGATGTTGTCCGGACGATAGCCGAGATGCTCGGTCAGGAAGATATAGATGGCGTCGGCGTCGTTGTGAGACATGACGCTTGCCGGCAGGCGCTCATAGCCGCGATTGCCAACGATCACGGCGACCGCGTTTGGATTTTCGGCTGCAGGCGGCAGCGCGCGATAAAGTTCGCGCACCCGCATATACGGTCTCAAGCCGCCGGTCGCGCTCGCGCCGTATTTTGACAATTGCCGTTGCGGGGTCGGGCAAAGCTCAACATTGCCTGCACGCTCGATGCGCTGCACATCGTCGAGGGCAAGACGGCCGGAGATCGGCACGCAAGCGCGGCACCACTCCACGCCGCCTGCGGCTTGCAATTCGTCAAGCTGCGCTTGGCGAAGTCCTCTCGGCGCCGCCACGCAAGGCCGCTCACAGCTCTTGACCGCAACCCGATGAGAGCGGCGAAGCAGTGTCACGAGATCCTCAGCCAGGCAGTCGAGCCGAGGCGGCGCCGGCGCGGGCTCTTCTTCTTCGATGTTCAGGACGGTGGGGACAGCTTCCGAGATTTCGGGAGAGGCCAGAGCCAAGTCTTCCTGGTCTTGAGCGGGATCAACATGAGCGAGGACCTCCTCGGGCGCGGCGGCCACTTGCTCGGATGCGGCTTCCTCTTCCGGACTTTGGCACAACTCAGCGAGCTTCTCTTGCACCGGCTCGGCCAGAAGATCGCTATGGCTTGCCAGGTCATGCTCGCGCTTGAAATTCCAATAGGCCGACCAGGTGGCGCGGCCCTTCTTTCCATCGATCTCGCCTTTGTAGTAGCCGAGTTCGGCGAGGCAGCGTTGCGTGCTGGTGATCGCCGCGACCTCTTCGGGCGACGGCGCGGGCGCGGGAGGAGAATATCTGCGCACCGGTTGCGGCCGGCTGCGCCGCGGCTTGGGCCGGGGCTGAACGCGCTCTTCCCGATAGATGATGGCTGCTTCTTGCGCTTTCCGTGCCGCCCGGCGTTCCGCCCGCCGGCCGGCATCGGAGTGTTCCGTCAGGGCGATCAAGCTCCACGACGCAACCACGAGCCCGAGCACGAGGTACTTTACTATTTTTAACTTCGCCGCCAATGCGCCCCCTCAAAGCTCTGCCGCAGGCGCGTTCACCGAGTGAACATACTAACACTATTCTGAGTGAACTGGGAGCCCGGCATGCACCGGCGGCGATTTTCGCTTCACCTCGCCGGCTATTCTTCTTCCCCGCCTTCCTCGAAAGCGTCGGGCCGCGGCGGAAGCGACTTGATATAGGCGGCGATGGCCTCGCGATCCTCCGGCGCAAGCTTGGCCATGTTCCGTTGCACCGGAGCCATGGTCTCGCCGATCACGTCGAAGTCCGGCGTATTCCCGGTTTCCAGCAAATAGGCAATGTCGTCTTCGCTCCAATCGCCGATGCCGTCTTCGCTCGGCGTGATGTTCGGGGGCGAGCCTCGGCCCTCGAGACTTGGGGCTCCGGCGAACTCGCTCTCCTTCACGATGCCGCCAAGGAGATTGCGGGACGAATGGCACTCCGAACAATGGCCCGGGCCCCGCACCAAATAGGCGCCGCGATTGATCTTGGCGCTTGCGTCAGAGTCGGGCTCAAAGCTCTTGCCGTCGACATAAAGACGATTGAACAGGCCGAGCCCGCGGCGAATGTTAAAGGGGAAACGCAGCTCCGATGGCGGCACGTCGCTCTTCACCGGAGGCAACGTGTCGAGATAAGCCTTGAGATCGATGAGATCGTCATACGTCATGCGCTGGTAGGACGTGTAGGGAAACGCCGGATAGAGATAAGTCCCATCCGGGGCTATGCCCCGTTTCATCGCATTGACGAAGTCGAGCGTGGTCCATCTCCCGATCCCGGTTTCCTTGTGGGGCGAAATATTGGGCACATGGAACGTGCCGTAAGGCGTGTTCAGGCAACGGCCTCCGGCAAGCCTTTCGGCATCCTTGATCTTGAGATCGTCGCAGCCCTCAAGCGGGGCCGCATGGCACTCGGCGCAACCGGCCGCCGTGAACAGATATTTGCCATTGGCAAGATCAGGCGTGTGTTCAGGCAGCGCTGCTGCCGGCACCTTGGCGGGGATCGTCAAGACATAGAAGGCGGCAAGACCTGCGACGAGGATAACGAAGAGAGCCACCAGAGCCTTAACCACGGCTCTCCCCTCGCCTCATCCTCGTTCGCTACGGCAAATCTGGCGGCGCGCTCAGATCGCGGTCAGCCGCCATTCCGCGCCATATGGTCCAGCAAAGCGGGCGACGGTTGTCCCGTTACCGGCAGGCGATAAGCATATTGATATTCACTGATCGCCTCGGCCGTACGCTGGCCGAACACGCCATCGGCGGGACCGGGGTTGAAGCCGAGCCGTTGGAGCTCGACCTGCGTATCGTAGACGAGATTGGGAGCACCTTCGTAAGGCCCAGGCCCGTAAACTTCGTCGCGCCGTGCGTTGTCGGCCTCAATGGCACCGGTCACGACGCCCACGCCCGCGCCAATGGCCGCGCCACGGCCGGCTCCTCTGCCCCCGTCGATAAGGCCGCCGATGATGGCGCCACCAATAGCGCCTTGCACGCCGCGCTCGATAACTTGGGCGGACGCCGCATTCGGGACAAGGACCTGGCCGGCGAGCAGTGCTGCAGCGAGCAGTGCGCCAAGTTTGATCGTGCGAATCACAATCGTGACAGGACTTGTCATGTGGATCTCCTCTCGTGCCCGACAGGGCGCTCCGGCACCGACTGTATTCTGCCACACAAGCCGCAGATTGAGCTACCAGCATCGCCGAAAGTCATGGCAAGGGCAAGGCACGGCCTTCCTTCAGAACATCCCAGCCCCGCTTGACCGCAGGGCGCCCGGCGATCGCCAGATACCAGCGCTTAACATGCGGATAGTCGGCGAAGTCCACGGTTTGCCACGCGAACCGCGAGATCCACGGCCAAATCGCGATATCGGCGATGGAGTAATCGCCGGCGACATACTCGGTGTCGGCAAGACGCCGGTCGAGCACGCGCCACAGCCGCTTAGCTTCCTTGGCATAGCGCTCCTCGGCATAGGCGCTCTTGCCCGGATTGAATTTCACGAAATGGTGAGCCTGGCCAAGAAAGGGTCCCGGACCTCCCATCTGCCACATCAGCCACTCGACCACACGCCACTTGGTCGGAAAATCCTGCGGCCATAACTTGCCGGTCTTCTCGGCAAGATAGAGCAGGATCGCGCCCGACTCCATCAGATGGAGCCCGGTATCGGTGTCGACGATCGCCGGGATCCGGTTGTTGGGAGCGATCTTAAGAAAGGCGGGCGCGAACTGTTCACCCTTGGTGATATCGACGGCATGAACGCGGTAAGGCAGTCCGACCTCTTCCAACATGATCGACACCTTTTGGCCATTCGGTGTCGTCCAGGTGTAAAGTTCGATCATGGTTTTGCTCTTTGTTGCAACGCGCGAAAGACGCATGCCCGCGAAACGCCGTCCTGTCAAAGGGCGCGCACGCCGCCTTTCGCAGTTGCGTAAAACGCGATTCATAAAGCCTTAAGTTTTCGGCCTTGCTGTTGCCCAGAACCTGTCGCGCCCGCGCCACAGGGCCATGCTAGCCGTTACATCAGGATGATCGCCGCCAATCGATGCGGACGACAGGGAGGAATAGATGCCCGAGTATGCTTACCGCGAAGAACAGCAGCCAAGCGCCGCAGCGGCCGAGCCGGGTTTCGCGCGCTTTGCCATTTTCTATACGCCGCGGCCGGGCACCGCGCTTGCCGCGTTCGGACGCTCGTGGTTCGGCCGCGCCAATGACGGCGTCACTTTGCAGGCGTTTTCCGACGCCGGTCTCAGCGGCACCAACTTCGCGAGGCTCGCGCCTGTACCGGGCCGCTACACCGGTCTGCATGCGCCGATCAGAGCCACGTTCACGCCGCGCGACGGCATTGGACCTGACGCAATCAAGACGCGGCTGATCGATTTTACCGCCCGGCGCGAACCGGTTGCCACCGGCCCGCTAACCTTGTCACGCGCAGGCCGCTTCCTGGTGTTGCGCCCGGTCGAGCCGACTCCAGGCCTCGATTGGCTTGCCGCCCAATGCGCCACTTGCTTTGAGGATTTTACCGTCTCGCCTGCCGAGGCGGCTCGCGAGGACCGGGCCTTCCAAAATCGTTTCTCGATCTCGCTGACCGGCCCGCTCGAAGCTGCGCATCTCGAACGCGTGACGCAGGCGCTCTGGCCCGTGCTCGATGAGATTTGCGCCGCAGGCGTTACCGTCGACGCCCTGTCGCTGTTCGGCGAGAGCGGCGGCCGCTCGCCGATGCGCCTCATCGGCCGCTATCGGCTGGCAGCCTCATAAGCCAAGCCCCCCTCAGACCGGACCTGCCTCAAGCCTAAGTTTTGACACACAGGCTCGGCAGCCTGCTTGGGTTCGGTAAGAGTGAGGAGTAAAGATGGCGGATTACGGGGAGATTCTCGAGTTCCTCGCCGCGAACCCGCCTCAATTCGCCGGCGAGCGCGAACTCCATGCATCGCTTCTTGAGATGATTGCAAGATGCTTGCGCTCCGACGTGATGGCGGATGAGGAGGACGAGGTTTCGTTCGACGAGTTGCAAACACGCTCTATTCGCTGGTTGGATTTGAACTGACGTCGCGACGATCGGCGAGGGACGCGGGGCGGCTTCGCTGATTTGGGTCTGTTTTACGCGGCCCGATGCCGCAAGACATCGAACGCGTCGCATTTGCGCGAGCGGGGCCATGGGTGCTATTGAAGCTCAGAGACGAGGCCGCCTGGGCGCTGGATGGCCAGCATTTTTCCTAGTTTTAAGGGGAGTTGACCGGCATCATGACGGATAGCGTTGCCGTCGAGCCTTCGGCTGCATCTCACGACAAGAGTGGGGCGGACGACATCATTCGCTGCTTCGTTGCGAGCCTTGACAGTGCCAAACGCGACGATGAGCCGTATCGTATGTGGACACTCGAGTCCTGTTTTCCCGCCGACACTATTGGAGACATTCTGACCCTGCCTTTCGAGGCGCCTCCGCTTGACGGCATCTCGGGCAAGCGCGAATTGCACAACAACACGCGCAAATATTTCGATGCCGATAACCGCAAACGGTTCCCGGTCTGCGAAGCGGTGGCACAAGCTTTTCAAGACAAGCGCATCACAGACCATATTGAGAAGAGTTGCGGCACGAACCTCAGCGGCAGTTACCTGCGCATCGAATTCGCGCAGGACGTCGACGGTTTTTGGCTGGAGCCGCACACCGATCTCGGTGTGAAGGTCTTCACCATGCTGGCCTATCTGTCGAAAGACCCGAGCCACCGCGACCTTGGCACCGACATCTATGACGGCAACAAGCAGCATGCCGGCCGCTCGCCCTTCGCCTCCAACACAGCCATGGTTTTCGTGCCCTCGAACAACACCTATCACGGCTTCGAGAAACGGCCGATCAACGGCGTGCGCACGTCGCTGATCATCAATTATGTGACGGATGAATGGCGCGCCCGCGAGCAGCTCGCCTTTCCTGAAGCGCCGATCGCGTAGCCTGTTTGCGCGGCGCTCGGTTCGAATTCGGCCATGGCCGGGCTTGAGGTTAGCCTCTTGTCCGGCCATTTTCTTTTGGCTTGCCGATCCCGGCGCCGATGAGGCACTTACTCCCCTCACCCTGAGGCGCCATCGGTCACAACACCTGCCAAACGAGTTGAGCCAATGAGCAAAGTTGCGTGGATCGGGCTCGGCGTCATGGGCTTTCCCATGGCCGGCCATCTCAAGACACAGGGCCACGAGGTCGTCGTGTTCAACCGCACCCGCGCCAAGGCCGAGACCTGGGTGGCGCAGTTCGGCGGCAAATTGGCGCCCACCCCCGTCGAAGCCGCGCTCGGCGCGGACTTCGTCTTTACCTGCGTGGGCAATGACGACGACCTCCGTGAGGTGACCCTCGGGCCGGATGGAGCGTTCAGTGCGCTTGGAGCCGACGCCATCGCCATCGACCACACCACGGCCTCGGCCGAGATCGCCCGCGAGCTTTACGCCGCCGCGCAAGATCGTGGCGCAAGCGCGCTCGATGCGCCGGTGTCGGGCGGGCAGTCCGGCGCCGAGAATGGAACGCTCACAG